>JACFNV010000151.1 GCA_019454675.1 Gammaproteobacteria bacterium
CTGGAACGTGGCCGATGTCGATCACATGGCGCTGCCGCCCTGCCATTGCCTGTTTCAGTTCTATGTCGCCGAGGGCAGGCTTTCCTGCCAGCTCTATCAGCGTTCGGCGGATATATTTCTCGGTGTGCCGTTCAACATCGCTTCCTACGCGCTGCTCACGCTCATGATCGCCCAGGTATGCGGGTTGCGGCCGGGCGAATTCGTCCACGCGCTCGGCGACACACATCTGTACCTCAACCATCTCGAGCAGGCCGACGAACAGCTCGGCCGCAAGCCGCTGCCCCTGCCGCGGCTCGGCCTGCAGCGCCGGCCGCACTCCATTTCCGACTACGTGTTCGAGGATGTGGTGATCGAGGGCTACCAGAGCCACCCTGCGATCCGCGCACCGGTCGCGGTCTGAGCGGGTTTCAGCCGGCGGGGGTGCCGGTGGCCGGCGGCTGGCGGCGCACCAGCCAGCCGCGGATCACCGTGAAGAACACCGGCGTGAGGAACAGGCCGATGATGGTCACGCCCAGCATGCCGCCGACCACCACGGTGCCGAGTGCGCGGCGCATCTCGGCTGCGGCACCGCTGGCGAGCGCCAGCGGCAGCACGCCGAAAATGAAGGCCAGCGAGGTCATCAGGATCGGGCGCAGGCGGATCTCGGCGGCCTCGACGGCGGCCGTCGCCGGATCGAGCCCCGCCTCCTGTTTCTGGCGCGCGAACTCGACGATGAGGATGGCGTTCTTGCTCGCCAGCCCCACCAATACGATGAAGCCGATCTGCGCGAGGATGTTGACGTCCATGCCGCGCAGGAGCAGCGCGGCGACCGCGAACAGCAGGCACAGCGGCACGATCAGCACGATGGCGAAGGGCAGCGACCAGCTTTCGTACTGCGCCGTCAGCACGAGGAACACGAACAGCACGCTCAGCGGGAACATGAACAATCCCGTGCCGGAGCCGAGGCGCTGCTGGAAGGCAAGCTCGGTCCAGTCGTAGCCGAAGCCCTGCGGCAGCACCTCGCGGGCCAGCCCCTCCATCGCCACCAGCACGTCGCCGCTGCTCATGCCGGGCGGCGTGCCGAGCTGCAGCTCGGCCGCGGGGTAGCTGTTGTGGCGCACCACGCGATCGGGCCC
Source organism: Gammaproteobacteria bacterium (assembly GCA_019454675.1). Classification (GTDB taxonomy): domain Bacteria; phylum Pseudomonadota; class Gammaproteobacteria; order Steroidobacterales; genus QUBU01. The sequence continues at coordinate 1,116 of JACFNV010000151.1, forward strand.
GGCGCTGGTGCGCAGGCTGGTGATCGCGCCCAAGGGCACCATCTCGCCGCTGCGGTTGCGGGTCTCCAGGCGGGAGACGTTCTCCGGCGTGAGGCGGAAGGGGGCATCCGCCTGCGCGGTCACCCGGTAGTTGCGCCCGAACAGGGTGAAGTCGTTGACGTAGGCCGAGCCCAGGTACACCTGCAGGGTCTCGAAGACGTTCTCCACCGGCACGTCGAGCATCTCGGCACGGGTGCGGTCGATATCGATGAAGTACTCGGGCGAATTGTTGCTGAAGGTGGTGAAGGTGCGCGCCGCCTTGCCCGATTGCGCGGCGGCCCCGGCCAGCTGCCAGGTGGCCGCCTCGAGCGCGGGCAGGCCCTGGCCGCTGCGGTCCTCCACCATCATCTTGAAGTCGGCGCCGGTGCCGATGCCGCGCACCGAAGGCGGCATGATGACGATGAGCTGCGCATCCTGGATGCGGGCGAAGGCCTGGTTCAGCTGGCTGGCGATGGCCTGCGCGCCGAGCGCGCGCCCGCGCTCCGCATAGGGCTTGAGGCCGATGAAGATGGTGCCCGACTGCGCCTGGTTGGCGCCGGTGGCCACCGAGAAGCCGGCAAAGGCCACCGTGTGCGCGGTGCCCGTGGTGTCCTTGATGATGCGGGTCGCCTCCTGCACCACTTCCTTGGTGCGCGCCAGCGAGGAACCCTTGGGCAGCTCGACGAGCGTGATGAGGTAGCCCTGGTCCTGGACGGGGATGAAGCCGGTGGCCGCAACGCGGAACAGGCCGGCGGTGGCGGCCAGCAGCAGGGCGAAGGCGACGAGGGACACCCCGGGGTGTGCCACCACCGTGCGCACCGCGCGCCCGTAGGCGCGCCGCACGCCGTCGAAACCGGCATTGAAGGCCCGGAACACGGGCCCGAGCAGGCGCCCGAGCCAGCGATCGATGGCATCGGGCGGTGCATTGCCCGGGCGCAGCAGGATGGCGCCCAGCGCGGGGCTGAGCGTCAGCGAGACCAGCGCCGAGATGACCGTGGCACCGGCGATGGTGACGCCGAACTGGCGGAAGAAGGCGCCGGTGATGCCGCCGAGGAAGGCGGTGGGGATGAAGACTGCCACCAGCACCAGCGCGATGGACACCAGCGCGGCGCCGACCTCGGTCATGGTGTGGCGTGCGGCCTCGCGCGCCGAGAGCCCGAGGTCGAGGTCGCGCTCGATGTTCTCCACCACCACGATGGCATCGTCCACCACGATGCCGATGGCCA
>JACFNV010000032.1 GCA_019454675.1 Gammaproteobacteria bacterium
TGATCTGCGTCACCGAGTCCTCGACCACCCTGGCCGAGGCGCCCGGATAGGCCGTGGTGATGGTCACCGCGGGTGGCGCGATCTCCGGATACATGGAGACCGGCAGCCGGGTGATGGCCAGCGCACCGGCCAGCATGATGATGATGGCGATGACCCAGGCGAAGATCGGCCTGTCGATGAAAAAGCGCGCCATGGTCGTTCAGCCCTGGCCGCCGGCTGCGGGGGCGGCCGGCGCCGCGCCGGCCTCCTCGGGCTGCAGCGGCACGCCGGGGCGGATCTTCTGCAGGCCCTCGATGATCACCCGGTCGCCGGCGGCAAGGCCCGACTCCACCAGCCAGCGATCACCCAGCGCATGGCTGACGCCGACCGGGCGCAACTCCGCCTTGCCTTCGGCGCCCACCACCATCACCGAGGTGTTGCCGCGCGGATCGCGCGCCACGCCCTGCTGCGGCACCAGCAGCGCGGCCGGGCGCGTGCCGGTGCTGATGCGCGCGCGCAGGTAGACGCCCGGCAGCAGCTGCTGCGCGGGGTTGGACACCACCACCCGCAGCAGGTAGCTGCCAGTGGTCGGATCGACGCTGATGTCGGAGAACTCCAGCCGGCCCTCGTGGGCATAGGTGGAACCGTCCTCGAGCAGGATGGTGACCGGCAACTGGGTAGTCGCCTCCAGCTGGCCCGCAGCCAGCGCCTTGCGCAGCTCGAGCAGCTCGGCGCTCGACTGGCTGAGGTCGACGTAGACGGGATCGATCTGCTGGACGGTGGCCAGCGCCTCGGCCTGCCTGGCGGTCACCAGCGCACCCTGGGTCACCGACGACTTGCCGATGCGTCCGCTGATCGGCGAGCTGATGCGCGCATAGCCGAGCAGGATGCTGGCCCGCTCGAGCGCGGCACGGGCCGCCGCCACATCGGCCTGCGCCTGCTGCAGGGCGGCCTGCGCATTGTCGTCATCGCGCTGGCTGACGAGCTTGCGCGCCACCAGCTCGTGCATGCGGCGCGCCTCGAGCGTGGCGGTGTTGAGCCCGGCCTCGGCCCGCGCCAGCGCGGCGCGGGCATTGGCCTGGTCGGCGCGGTAGAGCGCATCGTCGAGCTGGTAGAGCGGCTGGCCCGCCTGCACCAGGCCGCCCTCCTCGAACAGGCGGCGGGCGATGATGCCGTCGACCTGCGGGCGCACCTCGGCCACCAGATAGGGCACCACGCGCCCGGGCAGCTCGCGCTGCAGCGTGACCGGCTCGGCCTTCAGCGTGACGACAGTGACCGGCACCGGGCCGGAAGCCGGCATGCCACCGGGTGCACCGCCGCACCCGGCGAGGATGGCAAGCAGCCCGAGGGTGGCAAGGCGGGGGGAAGGGATGGCGTGGAGTGCTGACATGGGACCTCGACAGGAACCAGGGCGCCACAGGCACCGGTACAGATAGGGCCAAAAAAAGAATGAATGATCATTCTCCATGAAAAACAACCACCCGCACTGACTAAAGTCATGCAGCAGGCGGCGCACCACCGGGCCTGGCGACACCAGCCCGGGCTGCCACCCTCAGGGCATCAGCAGCACCTTGATGGCGCGCCGCTCATCCATGGCGCGATAGCCCTCGGCCACCTCCCCGAGCGGCAGCCTGAGGTCGAAAACCGGCGACGGATCCATGCGGCCTGCCAGCACCCGCGCCATGAGATCGGGCAGGAAGCGGCGCACCGGCGCCGGCCCGCCCTCCATGCGCAGCTGCGACATGAACAGCGCGGCACCGCTGAGCTGCACCCCGTGCGGCACGCCGACAAAGGCCATGCTCCCGCCCCTGCGCGTGACGCCCAGCGCCTGGTGCATCGCTGCATCGGTGCCCACGCATTCGAGCACGCTGTCGGCCCCCACGCCGCGGGTCATCTCGAGGATGGCGCCCACGCCCTCCGCGCCCCGCTCCGCGACGATGTCGGTGGCGCCGAAATGGCGCGCCAGCTGCTGGCGCAGCGGATGGCGGCTCATGACGATGATGCGCCCGGCACCCTGCTCGCGCGCTGCCAGCACCGCCATCTGCCCCACCGCGCCATCGCCGACCACCACCACGGTGCCGCCCGGCCGGACGCGCGCGGCATCGGCGGCGTACCAGCCGGTACCGAGCACGTCCGAGCAGGCCAGCAGCCCGGGCAGCAGCGCGGCATCGGGCACCTCCGGCGCGGGCACCAGCGTGCCCCCGGCATGGGCCACCCGCAGCAGCGGGGACTGCGCCTCGCTGACGAAACGGCGCTGCTCGCAGGAGGACTGGTAGCCGATGCTGCAGGCCGGGCAGGTGTTGTCCGAATTGACGAAGGAACCCACCACGAACTGCCCCTTGCGCAGGCCGTGCACCGCCGGGCCCAGTTCCTCGACATAACCACAGTACTCGTGGCCCATGCGGGTCGGCCCCTTGATGTCCTGCAGGCCGCGATAGGGCCACAGGTCCGAGCCGCAGACACAGGTGGCGGCAATGCGCACGATGGCATCGGTGGGCTGTTCGAGGCGCGGCTCGGGCACCTCCTCGAAACGGATGTCGCCGGGGCCGTGGAGGACGGTGCCTTGCATGGGATGCTCCTGCCGGGGAAGCCGGCCACGGGACGACTTTACGCCTTCCCCGGCCCGCGGGCCGCGCCCGGCCGGAGCCATCCAGGCACCCACTCGCTTCCGCATGGCTGCCGCGGCACAATATCGCACAGGCCGGGGGTGCGGTTAGAATGCACCACCCATCGTTGCCAACCCTCGATCGCTGTCCTGATACCGCAATGTGGCCACAGAGCAGAGAAACGCCCCATGGGCGGTCGGCGGAGCAGCGCGCGGCCGGTTCTCCTGCGTGGCCGGCACGCACCCGTAGCCACAGCCTGTAGCAGCGGCACCCACCCGATCTCCTCCAAGATGCACGTACGGCTTGCTTCACTGCCCAAGGCGGGTTTTCCTGCCGTCATGCTGCTGCTGGCCGGCTGCGTCGCCCATGGCCCCATCATCGAGCAGAAGCTCGAGGTGCTGGAGTCGCGGCTCGACGCCCTCGACGAGCAACTGGCGCGCATCGAGGCCGTGCAGGTCGCCAACCACGAGGCCCTGGCGGAGGAGCAGCGTGCCGGCATCGCCAGCCTGATCGAGGCCACCACCGCCGAGGTCAACCGCCTGGCCAACGAACGGATCCCGATGCCGATCCTCATCCACTCCCCGGCCGTCGCGGAGGATGCCCCGCAGCGGCCGCAGGCGAAGAGCGCCGGCGGGCGCGCGACGAGCAATGCCACCATCCGCGGCAAGCAGCTGATCGGCAACGTCGAGGACATCCACATCGAGCCGCCCGATGTCGTGCTCCCGGCGCGCGTCGATACCGGCGCCGAATCCTCGTCGCTGGACGCGCGCGACCTCCAGGAGTTCATGCGTGACGGCAGCCCCTGGGTGCGCTTCCACACCGTCGACTCCAGGGGCCAGCCGACCAAGGACATCGAGCAGCCGGTCATCCGCCATGTCCGCATCCAGCAGGCCAACAGCACCACGGTCGAGCGCCGCCCCGTCGTCCGCCTGCAGGTGAGGATCGGCTCGCACACCGAGCTGGCCGAGTTCACGCTGTCCGACCGCAGCCACCTCACCTACCCGGTGCTGATCGGGCGCAACGTCCTCAGCGATGTCATGGTCGTCGATGTCAGCCAGTCGCGGCTCGCGCCGCTGATCCCGCCGGGCAACGCCCCGGACGGGCCGGCGGCACGCTGATGTCGCGCGTCCTGTTCCGCGGCCTCATCCTGTTCCTGGCCCTGGCCGGCCTGCTGATCGCCTGGCTGCGCCATGCGGACACCGGCATGCCCTTCCTGCCCGGCAAGCAGGCACAGGTGTGGATCCTCGAGGCCAGGATCGACTTCGTCGCCGACGGCCCGGTGATGCTCAGCCTCAACATCCCCGAGCAGCCGCCCGGCTTCCGCATCATCTCCGAACAAACCGCCTCCCCCGGCTACGGCTTTTCCATCGTCGAGGAGGACGGCCGGCGGCGTGGCGAGTGGACGATCTCCGAGGCCAGCGGGCCGCAGACGCTCTACTACAACGTCCACATGGTGGCCGATCGCGATGCCGTCGGCGGCGAGGAGGTGCCGCTGATCCGCAGGGCGCCCGCCGTGCTGTGGAAGGAACCCGAGCTGACCGCCGCCCGGCAGCTGCTGGCCGCGGCGCGCGCGCGCGCCAGCACGCCGGAGAGCCTGGCGCGGGAAATCATCCGCGAGCTGACCAGCACCGACCCCTCGCAGAACGCCGCGCTGCTGCTGGCAAGCCACCAGCGCACCGACCTGATCGAGCGCCTGCTGCACGACACCGGCATCCCCGCGCGCATCTCCATGGGCCTGCTGCTCAAGGACGCGCGCCGCAACCAGTCACTGACGCCCATCATCGAAATCTTCACCGGCAAGCGCTGGGTGGCCTTCGACCCGGCCACCGGCCGCCAGGGCATGCCGGACAACATGCTGCTGTGGAACCGCGGCGACCAGTTCCTCACCGACCTGGTCGGCGGCTACGACACCCAGGTCAGCTTCTCGATGATCCGGCGCGCCATGCCGATGGTGAACCTGAGCTCCGCGGCCCATGAAGGCGGCCGCTTCCGGCTGCTCAGCATCCACACGCTGCCGATCGAGCAGCAGAGCGTCTTCAAGCTGCTGCTGCTGGTGCCGATCGCCGCCCTCGTCACCGTCTTCATGCGCGTCCTGGTGGGACTGCACACCTCGGGCACCTTCATGCCCATCCTCATCGCCCTTGCCTTCCTGCAGACCACCCTGCTGCCGGGGCTCACCACCTTCATCGCCATCGTGGCGATCGGCCTGCTGCTGCGAAGCTACCTGTCGCGGCTCAACCTGCTGCTGGTGGCGCGCATCGCCACCATCATCGTGATCGTGGTGTTCCTGATGGGCGCGCTGAGCCTGATCGGCTACCAGCTCGGCTTCAACACCGGCATGACCGTCGCCTTCTTCCCCATCATCATCATCGCCTGGACCATCGAGCGCATGTCGATCCTCTGGGAGGAGGAAGGCCCGCGCGAGGTGCTGATCCAGGGGGGCGGCAGCCTGGCGGTCGCGGTGCTGGCATTCGTCCTCATCGACAACTCGCTGGTCGGCCACCTGAGCTTCAACTTCCCCGAACTGAACCTGGTGGTCATCGCCATCATCATGGCGATCGGCAAGTACACCGGCTACCGGCTGCTCGAGCTGCGCCGCTTCCGGGCCATGGAGGAGCGCAGCCCATGATGGGCTGGATGCGGCCCTCCCGGCTGCGCGAGCTGGGCGTCGTCGGCATGAACCGCCGCAACATCGAGTTCATCAGCCGCTACAACGACCGCCGCCTCTATCCGCTGGTGGACGACAAGCTGCGCACCAAGATGCTGGCCCACGAGCACCAGCTGGCAACGCCGACGCTGCGCCTCGTCATCCGCCAGCAGCATGAAATCCGTCGCATCGCGGAAAAGCTCGAGGGACTGCAGGGCTTTGCCGTCAAGCCGGCCCACGGCTCGGGCGGCCGCGGCATCCTCGTCGTCACCGGCCGGCGCGGCGAGCGCTTCGTGCGCTCCTCGGGCAGGGAAATGGACCTCGACGACCTCTCGCGCCACCTCTCGAACATCATCGCCGGCCTCTTTTCGCTGGGCGGCACGCCGGACACGGTGATCATCGAAGACCTGATCCAGATCGACCCGCGCTTCGCCGAGTACTCCTACCAGGGCATCCCCGACATCCGCATCATCGTCTTCCGCGGCTACCCGGTGATGGCCATGATGCGCCTGGCTACGCAGGTTTCCGACGGCAAGGCCAACCTGCACCAGGGCGCCATCGGCGTGGGCCTCGACATCGGCAGCGGGCGTGCGATCCATGCCGTGCACTTCGGCCGCCGCGTGCACGTCCATCCCGACACCGACGCCGTGCTCTCGGGGATCCAGACGCCCGACTGGCAGACGCTGCTGACCCTGGCGGCGCGCTGCCACGAGGTGGTCGGGCTTGGCTACATCGGCGCCGACATCGTCATCGACCGCGACCGCGGCCCTCTGCTGCTCGAGCTCAATGCCCGCCCCGGGCTGTCGATCCAGGTGGCCAACGGCTGTGGCCTGTTGCCACGCCTGAGGCAGGTGGAAGCACTGGCGAACGGCGCCAGCGCCGGGGAACGCGTGGCCTGGTCGATGCAGGCCTTCGGCGAGGCTGGACTGGCGGAGACGGGCGCAGGCAGCCCCCCGGCGCAGGGCACCGGAGTGCCTGCCGCCTGAGGGCGAGGCCGGCGCTCCGCCCGGGGCACCCTCGGCCCCGGCAGTTCCTCTCCGGGGCACGGCATGCCGGCCGGCGAGACCCGATGGATCAGCCTTTGGATCCCGTTGCCGCACCCTGCCTGGCAACCTCCGCCGGCAGCGGCGGCAGCTCGCCGCGCCAGCGCCGCACGATGCGCTGGAAGAACAGGCTGTTCGGCACCTGCAGCACGGTGCCACTCGCCCTGCCCTCGCTCTCCTGCAGCGTGGTGTAGATGAGGTTCACGTCCACCACCCGTCCCCGCAGTCCCGGCTTCTCGCCGTTCTCCAGCACCTCCACCAGGTCGCCGACGCGGAAGGAGCGCGTGGTGAGGATGAGGAAGGAGCAGAAGATGTTGGACAGCACGCTCCAGGCGGCGAAGAAGGCGACCGCACCGACCGCGGCGAAGCTGGTGAAGGCCGCCCACAGTACCGTGGCCGAGACACCGAAGACATCGAGCGCCATCAGTCCTGCGCTACCGAGAATCAGGAAGCTGCCGAGGCGCCGCGCCAGCACGCGCACGTTCTGCGGCAGGTTGCTGCGCCGGAGCAGGCGCGCCAGCAGCCAGCGCAACAGCTGCGCCACCAGCAGGATGAAGGCGATCATGATCGCCGGCTGCAGCAAGGCATGCCAGTCGCGCATCCAGTCGGGCAAGTAGGCTTCCACTCCCTGTGCTCCCCGTATCGAGAAAGACCTGAATCCTGGTCCGGGCGCGCGCCGGCGGGAATGCACGCGATCCGCGCCCGGGCGCCGCTCAGCGCCTGGCCTTCACGGCATCGCCATCCGGCGTGCCGAGGACCAGCGCCCCGGTGTCATCGATGCGATAGCGATCGAGGCGCGGCAACAGATCCAGCAGCCTGCGCTCCTGGTTCATCAGCGCCTCGGGGCACATCATCATCGTGCTGCCCAGCTGCCCGTCGATGTGCAGCGTGCCGTCCCGTGCCTCGTAGCGGCCGATGAAGCGGTTGCAGCTGGCACTGCCCGAGAGACGGCCATCCGCCGAAAAATGCAGCGATGTCCGGCTGTTGTCGATCACCCCACCGCCCGCGATGTCCTCGACCACCCACTCGCGACCCAGCAGCGGCGCCGGATCATGGGCCAGCAGGTGATCGGCCACGGCACGCCAGACGGCCAGCGATATCGCATCGTTGGCGGCATTGGCTGCCTGCGGGTGCGAGGCCAGCCGCACGATCACCATATCGGCCTGCGGGTCGATCCAGATCGTCTGGCCGTGCACGCCGCGGGCAGTGTAGGCACGGTGCGCGTCATGGGTGTGCCACCACATGGCGGCATAGCTCCAGCCGGGCAACTGCAGGCCCGCCCTGGCGAACTGCCCGCGGTCACCACCCAGCGTGAGGCGGGCGACCGCCTCCGGCGGGATCAGCTGGCGGCCATCGAGCTGGCCACCATCGAGCAACAGCTGCCCGAGGCGGCCGAGGTCGCGCAGCGTGGCGTTGAAGCCGCCACCGGCATAGGGCGTGCCCAATGAGTCGACCGTGTAGAAGGCCTCGCGCTCGGCACCGAGGCGGCTCCAGATGCGCTCGGCCAGCACCTCGTTCACCGGCTTGCCGGTGCTACGCGCGATGAGCCAGCCGAGCACATCCGAGTTCACCGTCCGGTAGGCAAAGGCCTCGCCATGCTCACCCTTCTTCTTCACGCCCTGCAGGTAGGCCAGGTAGCCGATCGGCGCCTTGCCGCCTGCCGCCGGCAGGGCTGACCCCGCCCGTGCGTAGGCCCAGATGTCGGCCTTGGGGTTGCTGTAGTCCTCGGAAAAATCGAGCGCGGTGCTCATGTCGAGCACCTGGCGCACGCTGGCATCGCCAAAGCCGCTGTTGCGCAGCTCGGGGATGAGATCACCCACCAGCGCCCCCTCGTCGAGCACGCCCTCGACGATGAGCATCTCGCCCAGCAACCCGGTCAGCGACTTGGTGATCGACATAGTGGCATGCAGGCCATCGCGCCCGAGGCAGCCGGCATAGCGTTCGTAAACGATGCGGCCATGGTGGAGCACCAGCAGGCCATCGCCGTAGGTGGCATCGAAGGCCTCGTCGAGGCTCATCGGCGCGCCACCGCCCTGCGGGATGAAGCGCAACCCGCCGAGCGCGGCATCAAGGGCCAGCGGCAGCTCGCGCACCGCCTCGTCGCCGCGCCCGACCGCCACCGTGGGCATCAGCTGGCGGACATGGCATGCGCTCCAGCGCAGCTTGGGAAAGGAGAAGGCATCTGCATCGGTGCCGCGGATCAGCCTGTCGGCGGGCGGCGGAAAGCCCTGCATCCAGCCCAGCGCCAGCGGATCGGAGGCCGCGGCCGAAGGAAGGGAGACAGGCTGTGCCATGGCGGCTCCGGCAAGATCCAGCATGCCGACCAGCGCCAGCACGACGAGCATTTTATTCACTGCAGACACCCCAGGCCCAAGGATGGGGTGATCGTATACCATGACGCGGTGCCACTCCCGGCCGGCCTTGCTCCTGCTTCCCGATGACGAGTTTCCGCATCCTTGCCCCCTCCGTCCCGGCAGCCATGCTCCGGCGCCGCCTGCCCGCCCGCCGGCTGGTCATCCAGCCATGACACCGGTACTCGATGCGGTCGAGGCGCGCATCATCGGCAGCCTCCTCGAAAAGGAGGTGACCACGCCGGAGCAGTATCCGCTGTCGCTGAATGCGCTGACCACCGCCTGCAACCAGAAAAGCAACCGCGATCCGGTGCTGGAACTCGGCGAGGCCGAAGTCCAGGTCGCGGTTGACGCGCTGATGAAGCGCCACCTGCTCAGCGACCGTGCCGGCTACGGCGGGCGCGTACCGAAATACAAGCAGATGTTCTGCAACACCAGCTTCGGGCCGCTGCAGTTCAGCAATCTCGAACGCGCCATCATCTGCGAGCTGCTGCTGCGCGGCCCGCAGAGTGCGGGAGAGCTGCGCACGCGTTGCCAGCGCATGACACCGGTTGCGGAAGTCGCGCTGGTGGAAACGGCGCTCGTCGCGCTCGCCAGCCACGAGGCGGGGCCCTTCGTCGTGCAGCTGGCACGCCGCCCGGGCGCCCGCGATCCGCGCTGGATGCACCTGCTGGGTGGGGAGCAGGCAAACGAGGCCGAGGCCGAACCCGCACCCGGGCCCCTGACGACGGGGCTGCCCACCGCTGCCGCGGTGCCACCCCAGCCGGCGAGCCTCGCCGGGCGCGTCGCGCAACTCGAGGCCGAAGTGGCGGCGCTGCGCCAGGAGCTGGCCACGCTGGCAAGCCGGCTGCCGCCGGGCTGAGCACGGCCGGACCTCAGCCGCCCGCCCCGCCGGGCGATGCGGGATCGACGGCGGAAATCATCCTGCGCCTTGCCGTCGCGCCCGGCGAACACCACGAACGCAGTTTCGCTTCGGTGCTGGCGCAAGCCGCCGTCAGCGGCGGCTGAAGGAATCCGCGCTCAGCGGCAATCGCGGGCCAGCCTGGCTTCGAGTTCGCTGATCCGGGCCGGCAGGCCGGCCCGCTCCTCGGGTGTCAGGATTTCGCCACGCACGCCCTGCCCCATCCTCTTCAGCGCGGCCAGGCTATCGCGCTGCTGCGCGCAGTCGCGCTCCTTCAGCTGCGCGACGCGTGCCTCGTCTGCGGCCCTGCCGGCTGCCTCGGCCGCCGGGTCATGGGCTGCAACCTCATCGGCCAGGTTCAGCACGTACTCATCGTGGACGCGTGCGCAGGGCTCGCCCCTCCACTCGGGCGCACAATCTTTCTGCAGTTCGCGCGAGACCTCGCGGCGCAGCTGCCGGCAGGCGGTGCTCTCGACGCCATCACGGCAAGCCTCGACGAAACGCTCGGCCAGCGCCTCCCTCTGGGCATCGCTCATGTGCCCCGGCATGGGCCCCGTGGACGGCGCCTGGCTGGCCGGCACGGCAACACCCGGCGGCGGCGAGTCACCGTAATGGGTGTTGCCCTCGGCATCCTGCCATTTGTAGATACCCGCCTGCGCCGCAGCCATGGCCAGCAGCAGGACGGCGATCGTGGCCGAGACGCAGGCGTGGACAAGGCGACCGATCAGGGATGCAGGGGCCGGCAATGGAAGTGATGGCATGGATGGGAATCCGCATCTGGAGCATCGTGGAGCGTCGGGTCCACGGTAGCGAATCGACCGGGCTGCCACCGGTACCAGTTCTCACTCCCGGCAGCCCTCACGGGCTGGCTGGCACCAGGCACCCGACCCGGCTCCTTTGCCGTACACTGCCGGCGCGGATGGCGGCGGTTTCCCTGCCACCAGACCGTCAGCCAACGCCACGATGCCTTCCACCAATCCGCACAGCGCCTCCTCCCCGCCGGCAGGCCCGTGCGCGCAGCGCGGGTGGCAGCACGCGGGCGCGCGCCTGCTGGAGCCACGCCTGCTCGGCCCACTGCTGGGTGCGCTGGCCGCGCTGCTGGCCATCTTCGCCATCCACGCCATCGGTACGCACATCCACCTGCGCGACATCCGTGCCGACCTGCTGGCCACGCCCGCGGCAGCCATCCTCAGGGCGCTGGCGCTGACCGCGCTCGGCTTCAGCGCGCTGGCGATGTACGACGTCCTCGCCGCGCGCCGCGTCGTGCCCGGCAAGGTGTCCCTGCGGCTGGCCGCGCTGGCCGGCGCCATCGGCTACAGCTTTTCCAATGCCATCGGCTTCCACGTCTTCGTCGGCGGGCCGATCCGCTACCGGATCTACCAGAGCGCGGGGCTCGACGCGGCCGATGTCGCCCGCATCGTCAGCCTGTCGGTGCTGACCTTTGCGGGCGGCATGCTCAGCGTGCTGGGAGTGGCACTCGTGCTGGGCCCGGCAGGAGCGGCATGGTCCGTGCCGGGCAGCACAACCGGCCACTTCATCGGCACCGCGCTCCTGCTGCTGGTGGGCGCCGCCATCGCCTGGCTGGCGCGCGGGCACCGCGAGCTGCGGCTGTTCGGCTGGAAGCTGCTGTTGCCCGGCGTGCCCAGCGCCATCGCGCAGGTCGGCGTGGGCATGGTGGACATCGCCGCGGCGGCCGGCGCGCTCTATGTCCTGCTGCCGGCGGATGTCGCGTCCGGCTACACCAGCTTCCTGCCGATCTTCGTGGCAGCGATCATCGCCGGCACCCTCAGCCACGCACCCGGCGGGATCGGCGTGCTGGAAGGCACGGTGCTGCTTGGCCTGGGCGTCGGCGCCCGCTCGGATGTGCTGGCCGCGTTGCTGGCATTCCGTGCCATCTACTACCTGCTGCCGCTGTGCCTCGGCGCCGCCAGCCTGCTGGCCTTCGAGGCCTGGCAGGCGCGCCCGCGGCTGCGCGTGGTGCCGACGCGCGCGGCTGCCATCGGCCGCATCGTCGTCCCGCCGCTCGCGGCGGCGCTGGTGCTGCTCGGCGGGCTGGTGCTGCTGTTCTCCAGCGCCACGCCCAATCCGGCGGAGCGTATCGAGCAGCTGCGCGCCTGGCTGCCCCTGCCCTTCGTCGAAGCCTCGCACCTGCTCGCCAGCCTGATCGGCCTGGCACTGGTGGTGGTGGCACACGGCCTGTGGCGACGCATGGCAGCGGCGCGCAGCGCCGCCACGGCGCTGATGCTGGCCGGCGCGCTGTTCGCGCTTGCCCGCGGCTTCGACTGGGAGGCCGCGCTGCTGCTCGGCCTGTTTGCCGCCATCCTCCATGCCGGGCGCAGCGCCTTCCATCGCCGTGGCGACTGGCGCAGCTTCAGGCCCACCCCGGGCTGGCTCGCCTTCATCGCCATCGTGCTGGGCTGCGCGGTGGTGATGGGGCTGCTCGCCTATCGGCATATCCCCTACCGCGATGCGCTGTGGTGGGAGTTTGCCTGGCACGGCAACGCGCCGCGCTTCCTGCGCGCCATGCTGCTGCTGGTGGTGGTGGCCGCCGTGCTCGCGCTGGATGCGCTGCTGAACCGCCCGGCACGGCCACGCACCGGTGGCCAGCCGATCCCGCAGGCAGTGCGCAAGGTACTGGCAGTCGCCAGCGATGCCAGCCCGAACGTCGCACTGCTCGGCGACAAGGCCTTCCTGCTTGCCGACGACGGCCGCGCCTTCCTCATGTACGCGGCGCAGGGGCGCTGCTGGATCGCCATGGGCGACCCCGTCGGCGAGGAAGAGGCGGCGCGCGCGCTGATCTGGCGCTTCGCCGAGCAGGCGGACCGTGCGGGTGCGCGCGCCGTGTTCTACGCCGTGCGCCCGGACTGGCTGCCCACCTATCTCGACCTCGGCCTGGCACTGCTCAAGATCGGCGAAGTGGCGCGCGTGCCGCTGGAAGGCTTCACGCTCGATGGCAAGGCACGCCAGCCGTTGCGCTATGCGCTCGGCCGGGCACAGCGCGACGGACTCGAGTTCGGCATCGTGCCGAAGGCGGAAGTCCCCGCGATCATGGACTCGCTGCACGCCGTGTCCATCGCCTGGATGGAGGGCAAGGCGGGCGGCGAAAAGGGATTCTCGCTGGGCCGCTTCGATCCGGCCTACCTGGGCGAGTTCGACTGCGCCGTCATGCGCAGCGCCGGCGAGATCATCGCCTTTGCCAACCTGTGGCGCAGCGGCGGGCGCGAGGAACTGTCGGCCGACCTCATGCGCTACCGCCCCGGCAGCCCCAAGGGGCTGATGGAAGCGCTGTTCGCCAACCTGCTGCTGTACGGCCGCGAGCAGGGCTATCAATGGTTCAACCTCGGCGCGGCACCGCTCTCGGGCCTTGCCGACCATCCGCTGGCCTCGAGCTGGAACCGCATCGGCACCCTGATCTACAGGCGCGGGGACGAGTTCTACAACTTCGAGGGGTTGCGGGCCTTCAAGCAGAAGTTCGATCCGGTGTGGACGCCGCAATACCTGGCCTGCCGCGGCGGCCTGGTGCTGCCGGAAATACTGTTCAGCGTGACCAGCCTGATCGCCGGCGGGCCGCTGGCAGCGCTGCGCAGGTAGCCATTCGGAGCATCGTCCCGGCAAGGCCTCCATCATCCTCGCCCGGCAGCTGCAAGGAGGCTGCTAGGGCGCGCCCAGCTCCACCAGCTCCACCCGCCGGTTCTTCGCCCTTCCTGCCTCGCTGCGGTTGCTGGCCACCGGTGCGGCCATGCCCACGCCCACCGGCGTGAGGCGCGTGGCGGCAATGCCGTAGTCCCTGGTCAGCGCGGCCACGATCGAGCGCGCGCGCCGCTGCGAGAGGTCCTGGTTGTGGGCCAGCGAGCCCTGCGTATCGGTATGGCCGACGACCAGCAGCCTGAGCGCCGGCTTGGCCTTCAGCAGCGCGGCGATCTCCTCGAGCTGCGGCCTGGAATCGGCGCGCATGGTGTCCTGGTCGGTGTCGAACAGGATGCCGTAGAGCACCGCCCTGCCCTCGGCGCCGAGGGCGCTGTCCATCTCGCCCGCCTTGAGCGTGACCATGCGCTGCTCCATGGGCTTGAGCTCCAGCACGTCGAGCTTGACCAGCGTGCGCTCGCGGTTGATGCCGCCGCCCATGTTCTTGACCACGTAGACGGCGGCGATCACGTCGCCTGCGCTGCGCGTCAGCCGCGCCAGCGTGTAGCCATGGTCCTCGTAGTAGCCGTTGAACAGCGTGCTGTAGGGCCCCAGCGGCACCAGCGTGAAGTTGAAGTCCGCACGCCCGCACTCGCGCGCCACGCAGCTGAAGCTGCTGGCAAAGCCCGCCCCGGCCAGCGCCGCCTCGTAATTGCGCAGCACTTCCAGCGGCGAGCGCCCCGCGGGCGCACGGTAGACGATGGTGGTCAGCCTGCCCTCGGCGCTCAGCGTCGCCTCCGGGTTGGCGGCAAAGCCGCCGCCCTTGGTGATCGCCGCCTTGGCGAAGTCGTGGCGAGCAAAGGCGCTGGTGTCGTAGGCGATGATCTCCGCGCCCTCGTAGCGCGGCACCAGTGGATGGTCCTGGCTACCCTGCACATCGGCGGCATGCAACGGGGCCATCAGCAGGACGGCGAGGCCAGCCAGCACGGGCAAACGGGAAAATGGCTTCATCGGAAGGCTCCTGTCGGGGCGTGGCACAAGCAGGGCATGCGGATGCCGCGGCCGTGGCGGTCCTGGCAACCTCGGAACCGTATTCTAGGGGATGGCACGAGAATGCATCAGCGCGCCGTGCACCCCGTCCAGCCGCTAGACTTCACGGCACGATCCTTTGCGGAGCCCGCCACCATGCCATGGTCACTGGCCCATCACGGCCGCCGGATACGCCAGAGCCTGACCCGGCTGGAAAGCCAGCCGCTGGGCAAGGCCGCGCTGCTGGTGATCATCTTCCTCGACCTGTTCATCCTCGTCTCGCTGTTTCGCGGGCTGGATGCCCAGACCCGGCAGCTGCCCAGCCCGCAGGAGATCATCCCGCCGCTGTGCGAGGACATCGTCATCACCCAGGGCTGGGATGCGGCCAACAGGCTGGAGCGCCTGGCCCAGCTGCTCGATGATCCACGCCACCAGCCGGGCGCCACCACGGTGCTGCATCCCGGCCTGTACCCCATCTGCCGGCCCCTCGTCGCAGGCTTCCAGATCATCCGCGATGACCACGGGATGGCCGATGCGCTCAACGAGCTGAAGCGGCTCGGCCAGGAGAACGCCAGCCTGCGCCAGCGCCTCGAGCAGATGAAGGGTGCCTACGACACCCGCCTGCTGGAAAAGATCGCCGGCGAGCCCGCCGCCGGCACGCCGGCCGAAGCCATGCGCGCGGAGATGGCGCAGCTGGGCAGCCGCATGGACGAGATCGTCGCGAGCAGCAGCGCGCTGCGCCAGCAGCTGGAGGCAACGGCAGGCATCCAGGGCTTCTTCGCGGAGCTGCAGCGGGTGGGCGTGAACGAGCGCCGGGCGCTGATCGAGGCCCGCCAGCGCCTGCAGTTCTGGCAGCCGGTCAAGCGCCTGTGGATGGAGCTGCTGTTCCTGCTGCCGCTGCTGGTTGCCTTCTACTTCTGGAACAGCCGCAGCCTCGCCCGCCACCGCCCCTACCAGACGCTGGTGTCGGCCCACCTGCTGGCAGTCACCATGATCCCGGTGCTCTTCGAGCTCCTGCGGCTGGCCTACGACATCATTCCCCGCAAGCTCATCCACCGCCTCATCGGGCTGCTCGAATCCCTCGGGCTGGTGGCCATCTGGCACTATCTGGTGATGGCCGCCGGCATCGTCCTGGCGCTGGCCCTGATCTACTTCCTGCAGAACAAGCTGTTCTCCGCGGAGCGGCTCGGACAACGCCGCCTCGCCAGGGGCGAATGCCAGGACTGCGGCCTGCGCCTGCCCGCCGGCAACCGGTACTGCCCGGGCTGTGGCGCCGCCCAGTACCGCGACTGCCCGCATTGCGGGCAGCCGACCCCACTGCATGGCCGCTACTGCACGGCCTGCGGGAAGGAATCAGCCTGAGGTTCCTGCAGTCCGCCGGTGGCGGGAAGCGGGCAGCCCAGAGCCCGGTTCCGGTGGCCATGACCATGCGGGAACGGCCGTGAGCATCACTCGCGGTGAATGGCCGCCTCCAGATCGATCTCCCGCCACCCCTCGGGCAGGCTGGCCTGCGCGCAGTAACGCATGGCGGACTGCCAACCCGAGTCCGCAGTCCGGCGGAAGGATTCGGGCGTGAGGATCTCCCAGACACCTGCCGTACGGAACACCTCATCCGTGCCTATCTCCGCACACTGCTCGACGACCCGGTAGCGGCCACCACTCAGGGCCTCCACCGTTTCGAAGCTGCAGTCCGCACGCGCCCCATCCAGCCCCCGGACATGCAGCAAGGCGAGCGTGGCATTCGAAGCCTGCCCGCAGGCCGTGTCGGTGGCCACGTAAAAACCGCGCCGCAATGGCAGCTCCGGCAGCGGTGACGACTGCCCGGCCGGCGGCGCTGCCGTGTCCCCGGCGTTCGTGCGCCACCCCCCTCCGCCACAGCCACCGACCAGCATGCAAGCCACGCAGAGCAATATCGATGAGCCTTGCAGTCCCCTGTCCATGCCCCTGTCCACGCCTCTTGTCTCGCTGGTGACGCCCATGCTACAAATTTTCCGCCCGGCGGTGCGGCGGCATGGACAACGAGCATTCCATGTCCTGAACCGCTGGGATCGGCACGATGGCCGCCTGCACGATCCCTGCGCCTTGCCCGGCACCCTGCTCCGCCGCGGCCCGGGCACGGCTGCACCATGCCGCTCCACCAGCTTCCCGCAAGTCCCTCCGGCACATGCCGGGGTGGTCCCGATCAACGATGCATCGACGACATCAAGAGCCGAGGCATGAACCAGATCATTTCCAGAATTGTCGCCATTGTGGCCGGCTTCTTCGGCCTGGTGTACCTGGCACCTGCGCTGACGCGGAACCTGCTGCCGCTGTTGCCGCAAGCCCTGGCCATCAAGCTCTATTACCTGACGCCGCGCTCCTTCGAATCACCCATGCAGGCACTGGTGCAGATGGCCTTCGGCGCCGTGCTGCTGGTATTCGCCTACCGTCAATGGCGCAACCCCACGCGCGGGACCGCCAGCTACACCTGCCGCGAGGAAGGGGGATCGCTGCGCTTCGAGGTAACCCCCGCCACCGCCCCGATCAGCTGGCCGGTGACGATCTTCGCCCTGGGATTTGCCGCAGCAACGGTGGGCGGCGGCATGTGGATCTTCGGGGCCATCTTCGTCGCCATCGTCGCCTTGCTGCTGCTCGTGGACCAGAGAGGCCATCCGGCCGCCAATCCCAGCAGCTTCCAGCTCGATGCAAACGGCATCAGCTACAACGGATGGCAGCTGTGCTGGGATGAGATCCAGCACCTGGTGATCAGGAACAAGTTTTCCGGGAATACCGAGATCGTCTACGACGCCAACCGCGGTATCCCCACCGGCCGGCTGCTCGGGCTGGCGGCAAAGAAAAAGCTGGCCGCCGTGGCCTATCGCATCGAGGTGGAGAGCGCCGGCAAGGTGCATGTCCTGGCAGCGGGGCTCGATGCCACAACGGCGCAGGCCATCGCCGCGGAGATTTCCGCGAAGCGGGAGACGCGGAGCTGATGCATTCACGGCCCGGTCAGGACACAAGCACGACAGGCCGCGCGGGCGCGCGGCTCACTCCGAGGCGGGAGCCTCGCTGCCCTTGAGCTCTTCCAGCCGGCTCTTGATGGCCCGGCGGCCCATGGCCCTGAGCTCGGCGACTTGCTGCAGCTGCGCAGGGCGGGGCCTGGTCTTGCCGCGTTCCCACAGGTAGATCGTGGCACCGCTCATGCCGAGCAGGCTGCCGTAGTCGGCAGCGGACAGACCGAGCTTGGCGCGGTGCGCCGCCAGGCGCGTCGCGCTGAAGCGCGGCTTGCGCTCGCTCGTCGCCTTTTCGCTGCTGCCACCGGCCGCGTGCTCGCGACCGGCCTGCTTCATCTGCTTTTGCAGGCTTGCCACCTCGCGCCGCAGCTCGGCGATGGCGCTGCGATATTGCGTGCTGGCCTTTTTCAGGCCCTCGATCTCCGCACGGACTTCCTTGCGGGCGACGCGTGCGATCTCTGCTTTCAGGACGGATGCGATGTTAGCCATGGAGACTTATTGTCGGTGAAGTCATGGATGTCGACAACCGCCGGCGGAAATCCGCATCCGGATTGTTGGTGGCGCTTGCAACCGGTGGGCCCAGCAGCTGCAGAATACGCATCATTTCCAGGCTGCGCCGGCACTCTTGAGACCCAGTTCCCCGCGGCACGCCGCCTTCCCGTGTATCAAGACACCCGAGGTGGGCAGGATGCAGAAACGACTGATCGGGTTGCTGGTATTCGGGCTGGTGGGGCTGCTGGCGGTCACCTGGGGGCCTTCGTGGTACCGGCAGGGGCTCGTGAAGAGGCAGATGAGGCTGGAGGCCACCCTCAACGATCCGGCCTCGAGCGCCGAGCAGAGCGAGGGGGCATGGTGGACGCTCAGGAGCCGCGAGACCGCGCGCCAGGCGGCCGCCATCGAGGAACAAGCGGTCACCCCCGAGGAGCTGCGCCCGCCTGCAGCGCTCGACGCAGCCGCCCTGCCCGAGGCATGGCGCGAGCGCTGCCTCGACAGGCGGCAGCGGGTCCTGCGGGCCCAGCAGCAGGTGCGCAGCGACCTCTCCATCGATACGCGTCGGATAGGCCAGCAGCAGCCCATCGACGAGATCGACGCGGACGCGGATGCGGTGGTGCTCGGGGCACGGCTGGAGCAGCTGGCCGCCGACAAGCAATGGCTCAAACAGTACTGCCGCCCGGACAGCGTGCGCCCGCCCGCTCCCATCGCGTAGGCACCGCCACCCATCGCCACGAACAGTAGTGGCCGAATCAGGCCACGCCGGCGGAATCGGCCCTATGCAGATTCCCAGGGGCTGACGACAGTCACACCAGCCGCTTCATAGGGTGAGGTATCGCGCGAGGCCACGCTGAAGCCTCGCGACGCGGCGATGGCTGCAATGTAGCCGTCTGGTGCCGGGAAGCCGCGCCCGCCGTTCCTCGCCGCCACGGCCAGGTCGGCGTAGCAGCGCGCTGCATCCGTATCGAACGGCAGGACCCGGTCTCCGAACAGATCCAGCAGCGCCTTCAGGGCGCGGTCGAGCAAATTCTTGCGCTTGCCCGCAGGCAATGCCCCGATGCCGAACAACAGCTCGGCCAGCGTGACGCTGCTCAGGTACAGGGTTTCCGCTGCCTGAGCATTCAGCCATGCCCGGACCGCCGCATCCGGCTCCGGCTTCATCGCTTCGGAAACGATGTTGGTGTCCAGGACGATCATTCAATCGAAATCCAGCGGCTTGGCGGGCGTCCTGTCGCGCACACCCTCCAGGGCGGCGAAATCTTCGTTGCTCAGCCCGATCTTGCGACCGATGGCGGTCAGGGCATCCCCCATGCGGACCCGCTTCTCCGGCTTCACCGCCGTTGCCAGGATCTCGCGCACCTCCGCCTCCGTGCTGCGACCGTGCTGGGCGGCACGCAGGCGCAAGGCGCGATGCACTTCATCGGGCACGTTTCTTACCGTCAAGATTGCCATGATGCATAGACCCATTCTGACTTCATTGACTGCATTTATATATAAGCGCAGTCATCTGTGCAAGCAGCAGGCGACACCCGCCCCGGACACACCGGGCACCCATCGATCAGGGAAGACCGATGGCGTCGAGGCCCAGGGGACCATGGAGCATCATTCGGCCTCGCTCGCCGGCAGGCCGAGCGTGCGGCGTACCGCTGCCAGGCGCTTGCGCAGCAGCACTTCGGCGAGATCGAGCTCGGTGACCAGCGCGCGCAGCGTCTCGTCGTTGATGCGATGTGCCTGGCGCTCGGCATACAGCGTCTCGCGCTCGACATGCAGCGCATCGAGATGCAACTCCATTTCGGTCAGGTAGCGCTGGCGGCGCTGCTGCACCGCCTCGGAGGATTCGGCCTGTGCCTCCGGCGTCTGCGTCGCATCCGGCGCATCGAGCATGTCCATGCGCTTGCGATAATCCTGCGTCAACCGCCCCGTGGCTTCCTGATGCTGCGCGCGCCATGCCGTATCGCCGGCCTGCGGCTGCGGCGGCTGCGCCAGGAAGGCGATCGCCGCGCGGCAGGCCGCAAGCCGGGCTTCGCGCTCCTCGCGCAGCGATGCCGGCTCGCCGGCCGGCGGCAGACGCCGCAGCACCAGCGGCAGGCCAATGCTGCCGATGACCAGCGTGCACAGGATGGTGCCGGTGGCGAGGAAGATCAGCAAGTCGCGCGCCGGGAACAGCCGGCCATCGCCCATCAGTAATGGTACCGAGAGCGCACCGGCCAGCGTGACGGCGCCACGGATGCCGGCCAGCGTCGCAGCCAGGGTCAGCAACGGCGAGGGCCGCTCGGGCATGTGGCCGCGCTCGTGCACCCGCCACAGGCTGCCCTGCACGCCGAGCGCGAGCCAGATCCAGCGCAACCCCAGCAGGCCGAGGCTGATCGCCACCGCCTGGCCGACCGGCAGCCACCACTGCTCGCCGGCCGCCTCCAGCGTGTTCCCGACGATCGACGGCAGCTGCAGGCCCAGCAGCAGGAAAGCCGCACCGTTGAACGAGGCCTCCATCATCGTCCACAGGCCCTCGGACTGGATGCGCTCGGCGATGAAGCTGCTGCGGCGCAGGTCGGCGAAGTTGGTCGTGAAGCCGGCGGCCACCGCAGCCAGGATGCCGGAGACGCCGATGGTCTCGGAGAGCAGGTAGGCGGCAAACGGCAACAGCGCCATCAGCAGCACCATCTGCGTGGCGGCGACATCGCCGACGCGGCGGGTGACCGTCTCGCGCGCCACGGCAAAGCCCCAGCCCAGCAGCGCGCCCACCCCCAGGCCGCCGAGCGCGATCCACAGGAACTCGCGCACCGCCGCGGTCCAGGAAAACATGCCGGTCAGCGCCGCGGCCACCGCGAACTTCAGCGCTACCAGGCCGGAGGCATCGTTCAGCAGCGATTCGCCCTGCAGCATGTGCATGGTGCGCGCCGGCATGCCGAGGTTGCGCGTGATCGCCGACACCGCCACGGCATCGGTGGGCGAGACCACCGCCGCCAGCGCGAAGGCCACGCCCAGCGGCACCTCGGGGATGATCCAGTGGATCAGCGTGCCAAGGCCCAGCACCGTGAACAGCACCAGGCCCAGCGCCAGCCGCAGGATCGGCGCCCGCAGCGCGAAGAATTCGCGCTTGGGGATGCGCCAGCCGTCGGCAAACAGCAGCGGCGGGATGAACAGCGCGAGGAACAGCTCGGGCTCGAAGGCGATGTGCAGGCCGTCCTGCGGCCAGGACAGCAGCGCACCGAGCCCGACCTGGATCAGTGGCAGCGGGATGGCGCGCAGGTAGCGTGCGGCGACACCGGTCACGGCCCCGAGCAGGAGTACCAGCAGGACGATCTCGACCACGTGCATGAGGCGTGAGTCTGCCAGATCGGCCCACAGAAGTGCCGGTGTTACGGTTGCGGCAAGTTGATCTCGTGCCGAGCGCAACCGTAACACCGGCACCTGCCATTCACAGCCCGCCAGGTCGACGATGGTTTCTGCCGCAGCCGCCTGTCCGGCACGGGCGTGCTGTACTAGGAATTGCAGACCTCGTACCATTGCGCATGGTCCGCAATCCGGTGGACGGAACCCCGAGGCACACGAGCCATGATCGCCCGCTCTTTCCGCTCTCCCCTCCTGGCCATACTGGCCCTCGCCATCGTGAACATGGGCACACCCGGCATCGCCCATGCCGGCATCCTCGGGACCGAAATCCTGGTCGAATCCGGGCGCAGCGCGAACCTCGATGCCGTCCGCATGCAACTGCAGCGCGAAGACGTCCGGGCCGAGCTCGCACGCATGGGCGTGGATGAAGCCATGCTCGACGCACGGCTCGCCAAACTCGGCGACAGCGAGCTCGCACAGCTGGCGGAACAGATGAAAGACGCTCCGGCTGGCGGCATTCTCGCGCTGCTCGGCGCTGTGTTCGTGGTGCTGCTGGTGCTGGAATGGGTGGGTGTCGTCGACGTCTTCAAGAATACGCCCCACCGCCGGTGAGCCGTTTGTGGCGGGCAGCGGGCGTCCTCCTCGCTGCTGCCCTTGTCGCGGTGTGCGCGGGTTGCGCCACACGCACGCCCCTGGTCGAAGCCAGGGGGCATGCTGAACTCGTCCAGACCCCCTTCCATCCGCAACAGCAGTACCAGTGCGGGCCGGCATCCCTCGCCATGGTCCTCGGCGCATCAGGTGTCGCGGCAACTCCCGAATCCCTGGAAGCGAAAGTCTATCTGCCGGGCCGCCATGGCAGCCTGCAGGTGGAGATGCTGGCTGCGCCGCGCGGCATGGATCGCCTGCCCTACACCCTGGATGGCGAGCTTTCCGCCATCACCGCAGAGCTCGATGCCGGCCGGCCGGTGCTGGTGCTGCACAACTACGGCCTGCCCTTCTGGCCACGCTGGCATTACGCCGTGGTCATCGGCTACGACAGCGCACGCGATGAAATCGTGATGCGCTCGGGTGTCACCGAGCGGCAGGTGTGGCCTGCACGCCAGTTCATGCGCGCCTGGGACAACGGTGGCCGCTGGGCCATGGTGCTGCTGCGCCCGGGCGAGCTGCCCGCGCAAGCCAGCGCGGGGCGCTACCTCGAAGCGGCTGCCATCTTCGAGAAATCGGCCACGGTGCCTGCCACGCAGGCTGTCTTCAGCGCTGCAACCCGGGCCTGGCCGCAGGAACCCGTGGCCTGGATCGGGAGCGGAACGGCGCACTACCGCGCACGCAACTTCGATGCCGCGGCATGGGACTATGAGGCAGCGCTTGCGCTTGATGGCTCACTCGCCGGGGCGCGCAACAACCTCGCCATGGCATTGCTGGAAAAAGGTTGCCCGCGACAGGCGCAGGCAGAACTGGACAAGCTCGATCCCGGCGCCCTGCCGACGGCACTGCGCAACGAGGTCGAAGACACGCAGCGCCAGATCCGCGAGCGCGGGGCATCAACGGCCGGGTGTTGAGGAACATATAGATGCTGGTGTTGCGGTTGGTGCGAGATCAACTTGCCGCAACCCTGACACCAGCATCCCCTACTCCCACTCTATTGTAAACAAGACATTTTTATCTTTTATATTCAATGGCTTATTTTCCTGCTAATTGGTAATACCATGAAAAATACCATGCTCAGAAAAGGCTTAACAATATTTTGAAAAATTGCCTACTGAGCGCTGCCGCACAGCTCCATAGGCCGCTTTCCTGGCTTTGCTTCCAGATGTATGCTCTTCTGCTCCTGCAGCTAATGGATCACCGCAAACAGGTTACTCGCCTGGGGATTCCCTTTCGACCCGAGCATCCGTATGAGACTCATGCTCGATTATTATTATTATAGAAGCCCCCATGAATAAATCGCTCATCATTTTCGGCATCGTCAAC
>JACFNV010000033.1 GCA_019454675.1 Gammaproteobacteria bacterium
CTGTTGCGCCACGCCGCCAGCCTGCTCAACAAGGCCGACCACGACCCGGCGCCCTGCGATGGCATCGACGGCCTCGGGCATATCGACCGCGTCATCGCTATCGACCAGAGCCCCATCGGGCGCACGCCGCGCTCCAACCCCGCCACCTACACCGGGCTCTTCACCCCGGTGCGCGAGCTCTTCGCCGCCACCCAGGAGGCACGCTCGCGCGGCTACGAGGCCGGGCGCTTCAGCTTCAACGTCAAGGGCGGGCGCTGCGAGGCCTGCCAGGGCGACGGGGTGATCCGCGTCGAGATGCATTTCCTCGCCGACGTCTACGTGCTCTGCGACATCTGCCACGGCCAGCGCTACAACCGCGAGACGCTGGAGATACGCTACAAGGGGCGCAGCATCAGCGAGGTGCTCGACATGACGGTGGACGAGGCGCTCGCCTTCTTTGCCAACGTCCCCGCCATCGCCGCCAAGCTGCAGACGCTGGTCGACGTCGGCCTCGGCTACCTCAGGCTGGGGCAGAACGCCACCACGCTCTCGGGTGGCGAGGCGCAGCGCGTCAAGCTCTCGCGCGAGCTCTCCAAGCGCGCCACCGGCCGCACGCTCTACATCCTCGACGAACCCACCACCGGCCTGCACTTCCACGATGTCAGGCAGCTGCTCGGCGTGCTGCTGCGGCTGCGCGACGAGGGCAACACGGTGGTCGTCATCGAACACAACCTCGACGTCATCAAGAGCGCCGACTGGATCATCGATCTCGGTCCCGAGGGCGGTGACGGCGGCGGCAAGGTGGTGGCGGTGGGCACGCCGGAGGCAGTGGCCGCCAGCCCGGGATCGCACACGGGGAGGTTCCTGGCCCCGCTGCTGCTGCAGCCTGTACACGGATGATCACAATGAAAAAGGCCGGCACCTTGCGGTGCCGGCCTTTCGTGGCCTGCTCGTCCGGCTTGCGATGTGCTCACATCCGGACTGCGTGTGCCCTCTTACCGATTGAGCGCATCAGCCGCCTTGGAGGCGGCCGAGTCCACCGCCTTGCCGGCGGCATCCACTGCCTCGCCAGCCTTGTCGGTGGCCTTGTTGGCGAGATCGGCAGCGGCATCAGCAGCCTTGTCTGCCGCCTCGGCAGCCTGGTCCGCGGCATCGGCAGCGGCATCCACGGCCTCGCCGGTGGCATCGGCAGCAGCATCCACGGCCTCGCCTGCAGCCTCGCCGGCAGACTTCACGGCCTCGCCCGCGCTGTCCGCCGCGCTCTTCATGGATTCGGCAGCCTTGTCCAGCTGGGCACCGGTGCCCGACTGACCACCACCGCAACCCGCCAGCAGGAATGTGGCGGCGCCAAGCGCCACCAGCAATTTCACAATCCGCATAACCGTCCCCTGTGTGGCTTTTAAAGAAACCGCGCGCAATATAGCGCTTTTCACCCGCCAATCATACGCCCGTCAGAATTTGACGCTGCCCGGCAAGGCCAGCTGCAACGCGCAGCCATCCGCTCAGGCCAGCGGACGGATGCCCACTGCCTGGCGCACCGCTGCCAGCAGCGGGGCCGCCATGGCGCGGGCACGCTCCGCGCCCCTGCGCAGCACCGCCTCGACATCGCCCGGGGCAGCCATCAGCCGCTCGTACTCGGCGCGCGGGCCGCCAAGATGCGCGTCGAGGTACTGGAACAGCTCCTCCTTGAGCTGGCCCCAGCCGGCACCCTCGGCGAAGCGCTGCTTCATCGCCTCGGCCTCGGCGGGGGTGGCAAAGGCGCGGTAGATGTCGAAGAGCGCGGAATCGCTGGTGTCCTTGGGCTCGCCGGGCTCCAGCGAGTTGGTCTTGATGCGCATGATCAGCTTGCGCAGCTGTTTGGCGGGCACGAACAGCGGGATGGTGTTGTTGTAGCTCTTGCTCATCTTGCGCCCGTCCAGTCCCTGCAGGATGGCGGTATCGGCGCCGATGTCGGCCTCGGGCAGCACGAAGTGCTCGCCGTAGTGGTGATTGAAGCGCTGCGCGATGTCGCGCGCCATCTCCACGTGCTGCTTCTGGTCCTGCCCCACCGGCACCCGGCTGGCACGGAACATCAGGATGTCGGCGGCCATCAGGATCGGGTAGCAGAACAATGCCATGGTGATGCCGCGGTCGGGGTCGGGGGAGCCGGCCTCCTCGTTGGCCTGCACCGCCGCCTTGTAGGCATGGGCGCGGTTCATCAGCCCCTTGGCGGTGACCGAGGTCAGAATCCAGTTGAGCTCGGCTATCTCCGGGATGTCGGACTGGCGGTAGAACAAGGCCTGCCCGGTGTCGAGCCCCAGCGCCAGCCAGGTGGCGGCCACTTCGAGGCTCGAGCGGTGCACCGCCTCGGGGCTGGGCGCCTTGACCAGCGCATGCAGGTCGGCGAGGAAGTACACCGACTGCACGTCATCGCGGCGGCTGGCCGCCACCGCCGGGCGGATGGCACCGACGTAATTGCCGAGGTGTGGCGTGCCGGTGGTGGTGATGCCGGTAAGAACGATCTCTTTTTTCATCCTGGTCCGTGCTTTCGTCGATTGTTGGACGGCAACGCGGGCAAGCGCGCCCCGCGCCGATGCCATGGCCCCCCACGATATTCCCGCAAATGTGCCGCTACCCCCCCCGGCTCCCCGTGCCCAGGCTCAGGGAGACTCCCCCCGGGTGTCGATCGCCACGGGAACAGCCGATGAAACCACGACCTGTTGCGGCGGCCAGCAGGCGGCCTTGCCGTTATGATGCCCGACCATGAACCACCTTTTAAGCATTTCCGCAGCCGCGGATGGCTACGCAGCCCATGTCGGGGAGCTTGGCCGCCGCTATGCGGCCGCCGCGGAACGCGGTGGCTTCGATGCCATCGTGGCCGGCAGCGGTGTCCTCGAGTACCGCTTCGCGGACGACCAGGCCCACCCCTTCGTGGCCAGCGCGCATTTCCTGCAGTGGGTGCCGCTGCTCGAGCACCCCCATTCGGCGGTGGTCTTCCGGCCGGGGCAGCGGCCGCTGCTGGTGGTATACCAGCCCGAGGACTACTGGTACCAGCCGCCACCGCTGCCAGCGGAGGATTTCGCCCGCGAGTTCGAGCTGCGGGTGATCCGCAAGCCCGGGGAAATGGCGGCGCAGCTGCCGGCCGGCACATCACGCCTCGCCCTGCTCGGCCCCGAGGCGCAATGGCAGGGGCTGGCCCCCGAAGCCGCACGCAATCCCCCCGCCGTGGTCAATGTCCTGCACTACCATCGCGCCACCAAGACCGCCTGGGAGCTGGCCTGCATGCGCCAGGCTGCGGCCATGGCCGCGCCCGGGCACCGCGCCGCCGAGGCTGCCTTCCACGAGGGCGGTTCGGAATACGACATCCTTGCCGCCTTCCTCGCCGCCTGCCGGCAGACCGAGCCGGAACTGCCCTATGGCGCCATCGTGGCGCTGAACGAGCACGGGGCCACGCTGCATTACCAGCATCGCGACCGCGCCCCGCGGGCCCGGCAGGACAACCACAGCCTGCTGATCGATGCCGGTTGCAGCGTCAACGGCTATGCGAGCGACATCACCCGCAGCCATGCCGGCCACGACGGCGAATTTGCGCGGATGATCGCCGACATGGACCAGCTCCAGCAGCAGCTCTGTGCCGCCGTGCGCCCCGGGTTGTCCTTTGCCGTGCTGCACCGGCAGGCACACCTCGGCATCGCCACCCTGCTGGAGCGCTGGGGCCTGGTGCGCATGGCGCCCGAGGACATGGTGCGCGCGGGGGTGAGCACCGCCTTCTTCCCGCACGGGCTCGGGCACCTGCTGGGCCTGCAGGTCCACGACGTGGGGGGGCACATGGCCGATGCAACCGGCGCTGCGCTGCAAGCCCCGGACGACTTTCCGCGACTGCGTTTCCTGCGCCCGCTCGAGGCGGGGCAGGTGGTCACGATCGAGCCGGGCATCTACTTCATCGACCCGCTGTTGCGCGAGCTGCGCGCGGGTCCGGCCGGCGCGCGGGTCGATTGGGGGCGCGTCGAGGCGCTCGGGCGCTACGGCGGCATCCGCATCGAGGACGACATCCTGGTCACCACCGGCGAACCGGAAAACCTCAGCCGCCCGTGGCTGGAGGTGCCCAGCATCCGGGGCATGCCGCCGCATGACTGCGCCCCCTTCCTGCGCTAACCTGCCGGCCCCCTTCCGGCATTTGCCCCAAGGCATGAACAGCTTCCTGCCCCAGACCCGCGCCACCCACGCCCCGCGGCTCCTCCTGGCCGCGGCCCTGCTGATGCTCGGCGCCTGCACCGGGCCGGGCGATGGCGCCAGCGCGCCCGCCGGCGCGGGTGGCCAGGCATCCCGTGGCACGGCGGGAGCGCAGCGCCCGGGGGCCGGGGCGGGTGCGGCCGTGCTCACCGCCAGGGTCGAGCCGCGCGACTTCATCGACCAGACCACCGCGCTCGGCACCGCCAGGGCCACCGCTTCCATCGAGGTGACCTCGCGCATCTCGAGCACGGTGACCGCGATCCGCTTCAACGAGGGCCAGGACGTGGCCGCCGGCGCGCTGCTGGTCCAGCTCGACAGCCGCGAGATTGCGGCGGCGCTGGCGCTTGCCGAGGCCTCGCTCCAGCAAAGCCGCAGCCAGTACGAGCGCAGCCTGCCGCTGGCAAAGACCGGCGTGCTCTCCACCTCGCAGATCGAGGAGCTGGAGGCAAAGATGAAGATGGACCGGGCGCAGGTGCAATCCGCCCGTGCCCGGCTGGACGACACCATGATCCGCGCCCCCTTCGCCGGCACCGTCGGTCTGCGACGGATCAGCATGGGCGACCTCGTCGGCCCCAGCTCGGTACTTACCACGCTGGACGACACCCGCGAGATCCGCCTCGAGTTCTCGGTGCCGGAGGTATTCCTCGGCGAGCTCGCCCCCGGCATGAACATCCGCGCACAGAGCACCGTCTACCCCGGCCGCGCCTTCACCGGCACCGTCAGCACCATCGACTCGCGGGTGGACCCGCTCACGCGCGCCATCACCGTGGTGGCCATCATCCCCAATGCCGACAAGCTGCTGAAGCCCGGCATGTTCCTCACCGTGGCGCTGGAGCGGGCCCGCCAGGGCGTGCTGATGGTGCCCGAGGAGGCACTGAACCCGCGCCAGGGCAAGCAGTTCGTGTTCCTGGTGCGCGAGGGCCGCGCCGTCGAGCAGGAAGTGGAGATCGGCGCCCGCTCGCCGGGGCTGGTGGAGATCCGCAGCGGGCTGGCACCCGGTGATGTCGTGGTGACCGACGGCATCCAGCGGCTGCGCGATGGCGCACCGGTCGACGTGCTGCAGGACGGCTGAGGGCGGCCGGCATGTGGATCTCCACGGTTTCCGTCCAGCGCCCGGTCTTCGCCACCGTCATCAGCCTCCTGCTGATCATCCTCGGCATCCTCGCCATCGACCGGCTGCCGATACGCGAGTACCCGGACGTCAACCCGACCGTGGTCTCGGTGGACACCTTCTACCGCGGCGCCTCGGCCGAGGTGGTCGAGCGCCAGATCACCCAGCTGCTCGAGGACCAGGTGGCGGGCATCGCCGGTGTCCAGAAGGTGACGTCCAGCAGCCAGGACGAACGCTCCACCATCACGCTCGAGTTCGACCTCGACCGCGACCCGGATGGCGCGGCGAACGACGTGCGCGAACGCATTTCGCGGGCCGCGGGCAAGTTGCCGGAGGAGGCTGATCCGCCGCAGATCACCAAGCAAGACTCCAGCATGCAGGCCACGTTGTACATCAACGTCACCAGCCGCGGACGGCCGATCACCGACCTCACCGATTACACGCGCCGCTACCTCGTCGACCGGTTCTCGGTGATCGACGACGTCGCCGCGGTGCGCATGACCGGTGCGCGCCAGTACGCGATGCGCATCTGGCTGGACCGCGAGGCGCTGGCGGCGCGCCAGCTGTCGGTGCAGGACATCGAGGCGGCGCTGCGCGCCGAGAACGTGGAGATCCCGTCCGGGCGCATCGAGTCGCAGCAGCGCGAGTTCACGCTGCGCACCGAGACCGGGCTGCGCACGCCGGCCGACTTCGCCTCGCTGGTGATCGGCCGCAGTGCCGACAACCGGGTGGTGCGCCTCGGCGAGGTCGCCGAGATCCACCTCGACGCGGAGGATGACCGCTACCTGTCGCGCTCCGACGGCGTGCCCGGCGTCAGCCTCGGCATCGTGCCGCAGTCCAAGGCCAACGTGCTGGCGGTGAACCAGTCGGTCATCGCCGAGGTCGAGCACATCAAGGCCAGCCTGCCCGACGACATCACCATGGAGGTCAACGTCGACTTCTCCATCTTCATCCGCGAGCAGCTCAAGGAAGTGCTGCTGACGCTGGCCATCGCGCTGGTGCTGGTGCTGGTGGTGATCTTCGGTTTCCTGGGCTCGCTGCGGGCCACCCTGATCCCGGCGGTCACCATCCCGGTGGCGGTCATCGCCTCCTTCATCGTCATGGCGACGCTGGGCTACTCGATCAACACGCTCACGCTGCTGGGCACGGTGCTGGCCATCGGCCTGGTGGTGGACGATGCCATCGTGGTGCTGGAAAACGTCGTCCGGCGCATGGAGCTTGGCGAGCCGCCGCTGCTCGCCGCCATCGAGGGCAGCCGGGAGATCGGCTTTGCCGTCATCGCCACCACGGCGGTGCTGGTTGCCGTCTTCGTGCCCATCTCCTTCATGCCCGGCAACGTGGGCCGCCTGTTCACCGAGTTCGGCATCACGCTGGCATCCGCCATCGCCTTTTCCGGCCTCGTTTCGCTGACGCTGGTGCCGATGCTGGCCTCCAAGCTGTTCGCGGGCGGCATGCGCCGCCGCCCGCTGGCCACCGCCATCGACCACTTCTTCAAGCGCGTCTCGGCTGCTTACCAGCGCGGCCTGGCACGGGTGGTGCGGCGCCCGTGGCTGGCGGTGGTGGCCGTCTGCGGGGTGGCGGTGCTCGGCGCCATCCTCTTCCTCCGCCTGCCCTCCGAATACGCCCCCACCGAGGATCGCGGCATGGTCATCGTCATGCTGCGGGCCCCGGAGGGCGCCACGCCCGCCTACATGGACCGCCAGCTGCGGCTGGTCGAGCGGACGCTCGATGCCTACAGGGAGTCGGGCGTGGCACGGCGCGTGGTGGCACGCACCGGCGCCTGGGGCGGGGGCGACATCAGCTCGGGCTTCATATACGTACCGCTGGCGGACTGGGACGAGCGCCCGATATCCGCACCGATGCTGGCCAACGACATCCGCCGCCGGCTGGAGCGCATCCCCGGCATCACCGCCCAGGTATTCCTGCCGCCGAGCCTCGGCATCCGCGGCGCCGGCCAGCCGCTGCAGGTGGTGCTCCAGGGCAGCAGCTACGAGGAGCTGGTGGAATGGCGTGACAAGGTCATGGGCAGGGTGCAGCGGGAGAATCCGCGCATCGTCGGCCTGCGCTCGGACTTCTTCGAGCAGAAGCCCAAGATCCAGGTAAACGTCGAACGCGAGCGCGCCTCGGACCTCGGCGTCTCGGTCACCGCCATCGGGCGCACGCTGGAAACCATGCTGGGTTCGCGCATCGTCACCACCTTTGCCGACCGTGGCGAGGAGTACAACGTCGTCCTGCAGGCACGTCCCGAAGACCGTGCCAGCCCCGCGGATCTCGGCAACATCTACGTACGCTCGGCGACCACCGGCGAGCTGCTCCCGCTGGCGAGCCTGGTGACCCTGCGCGAGTTCGCCGGCCCGCGCGAGCTCAAGCGCTTCGACCGCCTGCGTGCGATCACGCTGCTCGGCGGGCTCACGCCCGGCTACACGCTGGGCGAGGCGCTGGCCTACATGGAAAAGGTCGTGGCCGAGGAACTGCCGGCCGAGGCAAGGCTGGACTACGATGGCGAGTCGCGCGAATTCATGCAGACCGGCAATGCCATCTACTACACCTTCCTGCTGGCGCTGCTGATCTCCTTCCTGGTGCTGGCCGCCCAGTTCGAGAGCTTCCGCCACCCGCTGATCATCATGCTGACCGTGCCGCTCGCGGTCACCGGCGGCCTCGTCGGGCTGTGGCTGATCGGCTCGTCCATCAACGTCTACAGCCAGATCGGCGCCATCATGCTCATCGGGCTGGCCGCCAAGAACGGCATCCTGATCGTGGAATTCGCCAACCAGCTGCGCGACCAGGGCGAGGAACTGGAGGCAGCCATCGTGTCGGCATCCGCCATCCGGCTGCGCCCGGTGCTGATGACCAGCCTGTGCACCGCCTTTGGTGCCCTGCCGCTGATCCTGGCGGGCGGGGCCGGGGCGGAATCACGGCTGACGCTCGGCACCACGGTGTTTGCCGGCGTGCTGGTCTCGGTGTTCCTGACGCTGTTCCTGATCCCGGCCGTCTACACCCTGCTGGCCCGGAACACGAAGTCGCCCGAGTACATTGCGCGCCAGGTGGCCGAGCTCAAGCATCGCGCGGCGCTGCCCGGGCCCGGCCCGCAGGCCGGCTGAAGGCGGCAAGCCGGCCGCCTGCGGCGGGCTTGCCGGGATGACGGGCGTGAAACGACAAGGGCCGGGGAAATCCCCGGCCCTTGATGGTACGTGGCTCCTGCGCCGGGGCTACTCTGCGGTGCCGGTCTTCTCCGGCTGGTCCATCAGCATGACCAGCGCCATCGGCGCCGAGTCGCCGGGCCGGTAGCCCATCTTCAGGATGCGCAGGTAGCCGCCCGGACGGTTCTTGAAGCGCGGCCCCAGCTCGTTGAACAGCTTGGTCACCCCTTCGCGATCGCGCAGGCGGTCGAAGGCCAGGCGGCGGCGCGCCACGGCATCCTCCTTGGCCAGCGTGATCAGCGGCTCGATCACCCGGCGCAGCTCCTTGGCCTTGGGCAGCGTGGTGCGCACCGTCTCATGGCGGATCAGTGAGGCCGCCATGTTGCGGTACATCGCGGTGCGGTGGCTGCTCTTGCGGCCGAGGATGCGGCCGGCCTTTTTGTGTCGCATGTCTGTGCTCTTTCGTGACTGCTGGGCTGGCCGCTCAGGCGACCTTCTCGTCGCGGATCAGGCCCGGGGGCGGCCATCCCTCGATGCGCATGCCAAGCGCAAGGCCGTGGCTCTCCAGCACTTCCTTGATCTCGGTGAGCGACTTCTTGCCCAGGTTGGGCGTACGCAGCAGCTCCACCTCGGTGCGCTGCACGAGGTCGCCGATGTAGTTGATGTTCTCGGCCTTCAGGCAATTGGCCGAGCGGACCGTCAGCTCCAGCTCGTCCACCGGGCGCATCAGGATCGGGTCGATCAGCGTCTCGGCGATGGCGGTGCCGGCATCGTCCTTGCCGCGCAGCTCCACGAACACCTCGAGCTGGTCGGTGAGGATGTTGCCCGCGCGGCGCACGGCCTCCTCGGCGTCGATGGTGCCGTTGGTCTCGATATCGAGGATCAGCTTGTCGAGGTTGGTGCGCTGCTCCACGCGTGCCGCCTCGACGTTGTAGTTGACGCGGCGGATGGGGCTGAAGGAGGCATCCAGCTGCAGGCGCCCGATGGGGGCGGAGGGCTGGCCCTCGACGCTGATGCGCTGCGCCGCCGGACGATAGCCGCGGCCACGCTCGATGGTCAGCATCATGCGCAGTTCGCCGGCACTGGTCAGGTTGGCGATGACGAGGTCCGGGTTGACGATTTCCACGTCGTGGTCCACGGCGATGTCCCGCGCATAGACCGGGCCCGGGCCCTTCTTGGTCAGGCTGAGCTCGGTGCGGTCGCGGGCATGCATGCGGATCGCCACCTGCTTGAGGTTCAGCAGGATCTCGACCACGTCTTCCTGGACGCCCTCGATCGTCGTGTACTCGTGGAGCACGCCCTCGATCTCCACCTCGGTAATGGCGGCACCGGGCATGCTCGAGAGCAGGATGCGCCGCAGGGCATTGCCGAGCGTGTGGCCAAAGCCGCGCTCGAAGGGCTCGATGATGATGCGCGCGCGGGTGGCGCCCTCGGGTTCTACCCGAACCTTGCGCGGCTTGAGGAACTCGCTGATGGTGTCTGGCATGGCAGGCGCCTCCCGCTTACTTGGAATAGAGCTCGACGACGAGGTTTTCGTTGATGTCGGGCAGGATGTCTTCACGGGCGGGCACCTGCTTGAGGATGCCGACCATCTTCTTGTCGTCGACGCTGACCCAGTCCGGGAAACCCATCTGGCTGGCGATGGCCAGCGCATTCTGGATGCGGGTCTGGTTCCTGGCCTTCTCGCGGATCTCGATGGTGTCGCCGGCCGAGACCTGGTACGAGGGGATGTTGACCACCTTGTTGTTGACCATCACCGAGGCATGGCTCACCAGCTGGCGTGCCTCGGCACGGGTGACGGCAAAGCCCATGCGATAGACGCAGTTGTCGAGGCGGCCTTCGAGGATCTTCAGCAGGTTCTCGCCCGTCGACCCCTTCATCTGGGTCGCCTTCTTGTAGTAGGTGCGAAACTGCCGCTCGAGGACGCCATACATGTGGCGCAGCTTCTGCTTTTCGCGCAGCTGCATGCCGTAGTCCGACAGTCGCGGCCGGCGCGCGCTCTGCGACGCACCCGGCGGGGATTCAAGCTTGCACTTCTGTTCCAGCGGCTTGACACCGCTCTTCAGAAACAGGTCGGTGCCGTACCGGCGCGAAAGCTTGCAACTAGGTCCGAGATATCTGGCCATGCGTAACTACCCTCTACACGCGCCGCTTCTTGGGCGGACGGCAGCCGTTGTGCGGAATCGGCGTGACATCCTCGATATTGGTGATCTTGTAGCCAATGGAGTTCAGCGACCGCACCGCCGACTCGCGGCCGGGGCCGGGGCCCTGCACGCGGACTTCCAGCGACTTGAGGCCGAACTCCTGCGCCGCAACACCCGCCTTTTCCGCTGCCACCTGGGCGGCAAAGGGCGTGCTCTTGCGCGAGCCACGAAAGCCGCTGCCGCCAGCCGAGGCCCAGGAAAGCACGTTTCCCTGCCGGTCGCTGATGGTGATGATCGTGTTGTTGAAGGAAGCGTGCACGTGGGCGATGCCGTCCACGACGTGCTTCTTGACCTTCTTGCGGGCTTTCTGTCCGGATGACTGCTGACTGCTCATGGGTGCTGGGGGCTCCGCTGATGGGCTTTATTTCTTGACGGCACGCCGCGGGCCCTTGCGGGTACGGGCATTGGTACGCGTACGCTGGCCGCGCACGGGCAGGCCCTTGCGATGGCGCTGGCCGCGGTGGGTACCGAGGTCCATGAGGCGCTTGATGCTCATGGACACCTGGCGACGCAGGTCGCCCTCCACCGGGAAACGGCCGATCTCCACGCGCAGGCGCTCCACCTCGGGCTCGGTCAGGTCCTTGACCTTGGAGTCCGGGGCGATGCCGGTGGTCTGGCAAAGCTGCGCGGCACGGCTGCGGCCGATGCCGTAGATGCTGGTCAGGGCAACCACCACGTGCTTGTTTGCCGGAATATTGATGCCCGCTATACGCGCCATCGTTGGATTCTCCGCTGCTTGTCTATAACCGCCAGGATCAGCCCTGGCGCTGCTTGTGGCGCGGATCCGGGCAAATCACCCGGACCTGGCCATTACGCCGGATGACCTTGCAATTCCTGCACATCCGCTTCACTGACGGCCGAACTTTCATCTTGAACTCCCGCTTCTCCGTAGGGGGCCGATTCCGCCTCAGCGGATCTGGCCGGCGCGGCCATAACCGCGCAGGTTGGCCTTTTCCAGCAGGCCCTTGTACTGGTGCGACATCATGTGTGCCTGCATCTGCGCCACGAAGTCCATGGTCGCGACCACGATGATGAGCAGGGAGGTGCCGCCGAAATAGAAGGGCACCCGCCAGTAGGTGATCATGAACTGCGGCAGCAGGCACACCGCCGCGATGTACAGGGCGC
Organism: Gammaproteobacteria bacterium; assembly: GCA_019454675.1. GTDB lineage: Bacteria > Pseudomonadota > Gammaproteobacteria > Steroidobacterales > QUBU01. Next base: position 11,772 of record JACFNV010000033.1, read on the forward strand.
CCCAGAAAGTCAGCCTGGTGAGCACCTTGTCGATGTACTCGGCCGTCTGCTGTCCCGGGCGGATGCCCGGCAGGAAGGCGCCCGAGCGCTTGAGATTATCGGCTGTTTCCTTCGAATTGAAAACCAGCGCCGTATAGAAGAAGCAGAAGAACAGGATCATGGCGCCGTAGAGCAGGTCGTGCGCGAGCTGCCCGGGCGAAAGTTCGGCGGCGATGGTCTGCAGCCAGCCCATGTTCTGGCTGGTGCCGAACCAGGTGGCGATGGTGGCCGGGAACAGGATGATGCTGGAGGCGAAGATCGGCGGGATCACGCCGGCCATGTTGATCTTGAACGGCAGGTGGGTGGCCTGTGCCGCATACATGCGCCGGCCCTGCTGCCGCTTGGCGTAATGCACCGCGATGCGGCGCTGGCCGCGCTCCATGAAGACCACCGCGGCCGTGGTGGCCAGCACCAGCACGATGAGGATCATGACCAGCAGCACCGACAGCTCGCCGGTGTTGACCAGCTCCAGGGTGCCGCCGATCGCCGAAGGCACCCCGGAAACGATGCTGGCAAGGATGATCATCGTGATGCCGTTGCCGACGCCGCGCTCGGTGATCTGCTCGCCCAGCCACATGAGGAACATGGTGCCGGTCACCAGGGTGACGGTGGCGGTGAAGACGAAGCTGAAGCCCGGGTTGATCGCCAACCCCTGGTTCTGCAGCGCGCTCGCGGCACCGACCGACTGCACGAGGGCAAGCAGCACTGTGCTGTAGCGCGTCCATTGGGTGATCTTGCGCCGGCCGGCCTCGCCTTCCTTCTTGATGGCGATCAGCGACGGCATCACCGCGGTGGCCATCTGCAGGATGATGGCCGCCGAGATGTAGGGCATGACGCCGAGCGCGAACATGCTCATGCGCTCCAGCGCGCCACCCGAGAACATGTTGAACATGGACAGGATGGTGCCGGACTGCTGCTGGAAGAAACGCGCCATGGCCTGCGGGTCGATCCCGGGCACGGGGATGAAGGTGCCCACCCGGTAGACGATCAGTGCGCCGGCCAGGAACAGCAGGCGCTGGCGCAGCTCGGAAAAGCGCGTTGCTTCCGATAGTGCCGCAGCGGGATTGACCAGACCGCCTTTTGCCACGTTACCGCCTCATCTTGCCTTCACGACGGCCCCGGGGGCCGTCGACGACTCATTCCTCGATGGTGCCGCCAGCTGCCTCGATGGCTGCCCGTGCGCCCGCCGTCAGGGCCAGCCCCTTCACGTGCACCGGCTTCGCCAGCGCGCCCGAGAGGATGACCTTCACCCGCAGCGCCTGCTGGTGCACGAGACCCGCACGCTTGAGGGCATCGATATCGATGACCGCGTCACCCGGGATCGCCAGCTCATGCAGGCGGAGCTCGGCGGTCTGTGCGGCCTTGGCCGACAGAAAGCCGATCTTCGGCAGGCGCCGCTGCAGCGGCAGCTGTCCGCCCTCGAAGCCGACCTTGTGGTAGCCACCCGAGCGCGCATGCTGGCCCTTGTGGCCGCGGCCGCAGGTCTTGCCCTGGCCCGCGGAACTGCCGCGGCCAACGCGCTTGGGCGCCTTGCGGCTGCCCGGCTTCATGTCATTCAGGCGCATCACGCTTCCTCGACCTTCAGGAGATAGGACACCCTGTTGATCATGCCCCGGACCTCGGGGGTATCAGCCAACACCCTGGACTGGCGGATCTTGCGCAGGCCCAGGCCCGTCACGCAGGCACGGTGGGTTGCCACCCGTCCGGCGGGGCTCTTCACCAGCGTGACCTTCAGCTTTTTCGTGCCGGCCATGCCTTCAGCTCCGGATCTCGCTGACCGACTTGCCACGCTTGGCCGCGATCATCTCCGGCGAGCGCGAGTCCTGCAGCGCGTTGATGGTGGCCCGCACCACGTTGATGGGATTGCGCGAGCCGTAGATCTTGGCGAGCACGTTGCGCACGCCGGCGCACTCGAGCACCGCGCGCATGGCGCCGCCGGCGATGATGCCGGTGCCGTAGGCAGCAGGCTGCATGTAGACGCGCGTGGCGCCTTGGGAGCACGTCAGCGCGCTGTGCAGCGTGTCCCGGTGCAGGTCGATGCGGCGCATGTTCTTGCGCGCCGCCTGCATGGACTTCTGGATGGCGTTCGGCACCTCGCGGGCCTTGGCGTAGCCAAAGGCCACCTGCCCGTTGCCATCGCCGACCACGGTCAGGGCGGTGAAGGCGAACTGGCGACCGCCCTTGACGACTTTGGCCACACGGTTCACCGCGACGAGCTTCTCCATGAAGTCGTCGGACGGGGTGGACGTTGCCTGATCAACTCTTGCCATGCTGCATCATCCTGCTAGAACTCAAGCCCCGCTTCGCGGGCTGCATCTGCCAGTGCTTTCACACGGCCGTGGAAACGGAAGCCCGAGCGGTCGAAGGCCACCTTGGCGATACCCGCCGCACGCGCCTTGTCGGCAATCGCCTTGCCCACCGCCGCAGCGGCAGCCACGTTGCCGGTGCCCTGCAGCCCGCCGCGCACCGCCTCCTGGACCGTCGACGCGGCCGCAAGCACGCTGCCGCCATCGGGACCGATGATCTGCGCGTAGATGTGCCGCGGAGTACGGTGCACCGACAGGCGGGCCACCCCCAGCTCGCGGATCTTTGCACGCGCCTTCCGGGCACGCCGCTTTCTGGCCTCGATCTTTCTCATGACATCTTCCGTTGTTTGCCGATGCCCGGTTACTTCTTCTTCGCTTCCTTGAGCACGATCTGCTCGCCGGAGAAGCGCACGCCCTTGCCCTTGTAGGGCTCGGGCGGACGGTAGCGGCGGATTTCCGCAGCCACCTGGCCGACCTTCTGCAGGTCGGTGCCCTTGATGAGGATCTCCGTCTGGCTCGGCGTCTCGATGGTGATGCCATCGGGCACCGCATAGGCCACCGGATGCGACAAGCCGAGCACGAGGTTGAGCACCTTGCCCTGCGCCTGGGCGCGATAGCCCACGCCCACCAGCTCCAGCTTGCGCTCGAAGCCCTTGGTCACGCCATCGACCATGTTGGCCAGCAGGGAGCGCGTGGTGCCCGAGATGGCCTCGGCGGTACGCGCGGTGGAAACGATTTCCACCCTGGCCTGGCCATCGGCCACGCTGATGCGCACCTGCGGGCTGATCGTCATGCTCAGCTCGCCCTTGGGGCCCTTGACCTTGACGACCGAGCCCGTGGCGGTCACCTCGACCCCCTTGGGCAATTCGACCGGATTCTTACCAACTCTGGACATAGCTTGACCTGTTTGCGTCTCTTGGGTTCCCGCGCGCTGCGCTCAGGACACGAAGCAGATGACTTCCCCGCCATGGCCGAGCGCACGCGCTGCCCGGTCACTCATGACGCCCGCGGAGGTGGACACGATGGCAAGGCCCAGGCCGCCCATCACGCGGGGCAGCTCGTCCTTGCCGCGGTAGCTGCGCAGCCCCGGACGGCTCACCCGCCGCAGCTGCTCGATGACCGGCCTGCCCTCGAAATACTTGAGCGCGATGGTCAGCTCGCGCTTGTTGCCGGCCAACTCCTTCACCTCGAAGCCGGAGATGAAGCCCTCGTCGCGCAGCACGGTGGCAATGGCCTCCTTGGCACGGGAGGAAGGCATGCTCACGCTCGCCAGCTTTGCGGTCTGCCCGTTGCGGATGCGGGTCAGCATGTCGGCAATAGGATCACTCATGCTCATGGTCTGCTCCCTGCCTTACCAGCTGGCCTTGGTGAGGCCGGGGATGTTCCCGGCCATGGCCTGTTCGCGCAGCTTGTTGCGGGCCAGGCCGAACTTGCGGAAATAGCCCTTCGGACGGCCGGTGATGGCGCAACGGTTGCGCAGCCGCACGGGGTTCGCATCGCGCGGCAGCGCCTGCAGCTTGGCCAGCGCCGCCTGGCGCTCCTCGTCGCTGCTCGACGGGCTCTGGATGATCGCCTTGAGCCCGAGGCGCTTCTTGGCGTAGCGCTTGACCGTACGGAGCCGGTGCTCCTCGCGGAAAACCATGGATTTTTTTGCCATCTTGCAGTTGCCCGTCTTGCCGTTTCCGCCGCTTACTTGCGGAAGGGAAAATTGAATGCCTCAAGCAATGCCCGTGCATGGGCATCGGTGCTGGCCGTGGTGGTGATCGTCACGTCGAGGCCGCGCACTGCATCGACCTGGCTGAAATCGATCTCGGGGAAAATGATCTGCTCCTGGATGCCCAGGCTGTAGTTGCCCTGGCCGTCGAAGGAGCGCGCATTCAGCCCGCGAAAGTCGCGGATGCGCGGGATCGCCACGCTGATCAGGCGGTCCAGGAACTCGTACATGCGGTGCCTGCGCAGCGTCACCTTGCAGCCGATCACCTGCCCCTCGCGGATCTTGAAGGCGGCCACCGACTTGCGCGCCAGCGTCGGCACCGGCTTCTGGCCGGAGATCATCGCCATGTCCTGCATGGCCTTGTCGACGATCTTCTTGTCGTTGATCGCCTCGCCCACCCCCATGTTGAGGGTGATCTTGCTGATGCGCGGGACCTCCGCGACGTTGGTGAGGCCAAGCTCCTTCTGGAGCCTGCCCACCACTTCCTGTTCGTAGTACTGCTGCAACCTGGCCATGAATGCTGTCCTGCTGCGCGGACTAGATGTCCACGACCTCCTTGTTGGAGCGGAAGATGCGCACGCGGCGGCCACCCTCCAGAACCTTCACTCCCACGCGGTCGCCCTTCTTGGTGACCGGGTTGAAGAGCATGACGTTGGAAAGGTGCAAGGGCGCCTCCCTTTCCACGATGCCCCCGGGGACGTTCTCGCCGGGATTCGGCTTCTGGTGCTTCTTCACCATGTTGACGTTCTCGACGAGCACCCGCTCGCCATCGACGCGCACCACGGTACCGCGCCGCCCCTTGTCCTTGCCGGCGATGACGATGACCTCGTCGCCCTTCTTGATGTTCTTCATGTCTGGTCCATGCGCCCCTGAACTAGAGCACTTCCGGTGCCAGGGAAATGATCTTCATGAAACTCTCCGTGCGCAGCTCGCGCGTCACGGGCCCGAAGATGCGGGTGCCGATGGGCTCGAGCTTGTTGCTCAGGAGCACCGCCGCATTGCCGTCGAAGCGGATCAGCGAACCGTCCGGCCGGCGCACGCCCTTGGTGGTGCGGACCACGACGGCACTGTAGACCTCGCCCTTCTTGACGCGCCCCCTGGGGATCGCATCCTTGACGCTGACCTTGATGATGTCGCCGATGCCGGCGTAACGGCGCTTGGAGCCGCCCAGCACCTTGATGCACATCAGGCGCCGTGCGCCGCTGTTGTCGGCAGCGTTGAGCATTGTCTGCATCTGAATCATGGTCGTTTCCCGGCAATCCGCTTAGGTTTCACTCGCCTGCTGGCCGCAGCTCATTCAGAGCCGGCGCGCCGCAGGATCTCGGCCACCCGCCACGACTTGTGGCGCGAGATGGGCCGGCACTCGACGATGGACACCAGGTCGCCCTCGCGGCAGGCATTGGCCTCGTCGTGGGCCAGGAGCCGGGTGGTGCGGCGCACGTATTTGCCCACCACCGGGTGGCGGATCAGCCGCTCCACGGCAATCGCCACCGTCTTTTCCATCTTGGTGCTGACGACGCGCCCGGTCATCGACCGGCCGCTTGCCGCGACTTCTTTCTGCTCGCTCATGCTTTCGCCCCTGCCGCCCGTGCGGCCAGCTCACGCTCACGCAACACCGTCTTCAGGCGCGCGATGTCGCGGCGCACCCTTGCCACCTGGTCGGCCTTTGCCTCTCCGCCGGTAGCCTGCTGCACCCGCAGGTTGAACTGCTCGCGGCGCAACTCGAGCAGGCGATCCTGCAGCTCGGTTTCGCTCTTCTGGCGCATCTCGCTCGCGCTTCCCATCAGATCACCTGCCTGCTCACGACGACCGTTGCCAGCGGCAGCTTGGAAGCCGCCAGCTTGAATGCCTCGCGGGCCACCTCCTCGGTGACGCCGTCCATCTCGTAGAGGATCTTGCCGGGCTGCACGCGGGCCGCCCAGTATTCGACGCTGCCCTTGCCCTTGCCCTGGCGGACCTCGAGCGGCTTGGAAGTGATCGGCTTGTCGGGGAACACGCGGATCCACACCTTGCCGCCACGCTTGATGAAACGGGTCATCGCACGGCGGGCGGCCTCGATCTGGCGCGCGGTCAGCTGGCCCCGCTCCACGACCTTGAGGCCGTAGTCGCCGAAGGCAACGCTGCTGCCGCGGTCGGCCAGGCCGCGGTTGCGACCCTTGAACTGCTTGCGGAACTTGGTACGTTTAGGCTGCATCATGGCGTGTTGACCCGCTAGTTGGCAGCGGCCTGCTCAGTGGCAGGCTCCGCAGCCGCCACTGGTTCCGGCTGCTTGAACACTTCGCCGCGGAAGATCCAGACCTTGACGCCGATGACGCCATAGGTGGTGCGCGCCTCGGCCAGGCCGTAATCGATGTCCGCGCGGAAAGTGTGCAGCGGCACGCGGCCCTCGCGGTACCACTCCGAGCGGGCGATCTCCGAGCCATTGAGCCGGCCCGACACCCTGATCTTCACGCCCAGCGCCCCCAGGCGCATGGTGTTGGTGACGGCACGCTTCATGGCCCGACGGAACATGACCCGGCGCTCCAGCTGCTGGGCGATGCCCTCGGCCACCAGGTAGGCGTCCAGTTCGGGCTTGCGGATCTCGGCAATGTTCAGGCGCACGTCGGTGGCCGGGAGCTGCAGCATGCGCGCCAGGCTCGTGCGCAGGCTCTCGATGTCCTCCCCCTTCCTGCCGATGACGACACCCGGGCGAGCCGTGTGGATCGTGACATGGACCTTGCGGGCCGGGCGCTCGATCTGGATCAGGCTGACGGAGGCCTCGGACAGCTTCTTGCGCAGGAACAGCCGGATGCGGAAATCCGCGTCCAGGTAGGCAGGGAAGGTCTGCGAATCTGCAAACCACTTCGACGACCAGTCACGGGTGATGCCGAGGCGGATGCCGATCGGATTGACTTTTTGACCCATTACGAAATTCCCTTACTCGTCGGCGACCTGGACGGTGACATGGCTGTTCCGCTTGGTGATGCGGTTGCCGCGGCCCTTGGCACGGGCACGAAACCGCTTCAGCGTCGGCGCCTCGTCCACCATGATCACCGATACCTTCAGCTCGTCGATGTCGGCGCCGTGGTTGTGCTCCGCGTTGGCCACTGCCGACTCGAGCACCTTCTTGACGATGCGCGCGCCCTTCTTCGGCATGAGCGTCAGCGTCTGCAGCGCACGACCGACGGGCACGCCGCGGATGGCGTCGGCCACCTGCCGGCACTTCTGCGGGGAAATGCGCGCATTGCGCAATACTGCTCTTACCTGCATGACAACCAGCCCTTAGCCGCCCTTGGTCTTGCGGTCACCGGAGTGACCCTTGAAGGTACGCGTTGCCGCAAACTCGCCCAGCTTGTGGCCAACCATGTTCTCGCTGACCAGCACCGGCACATGGTCGCGCCCGTTGTGCACCGCCAGGGTCAGGCCGATCATCTCCGGCAGGATCATCGAACGCCGCGACCAGGTCTTGATCGGCCGGCGGCTGCTGCTCTGCACGGCCTGCCGGACCTTGGCAGCAAGGTGGGCATCCACAAAAGGACCCTTTTTGATCGAACGTGGCACCTGTCAGGCCTCCCAACGAAGCATCTGAATGCGTTTACTTCTTGCGACGATCGCGGACGATCATCCGGTTCGTGCGCTTGTTGCTGCGGGTCTTGTAGCCCTTGGTCGGCATGCCCCAGGGCGATACCGGATGACGGCCGCCCGAGCTCTTGCCCTCGCCGCCGCCCAGCGGATGGTCGACCGGGTTCATGGCCACGCCGCGGACGGTCGGGCGCACGCCCCGCCAGCGGTTGGCACCTGCCTTGCCGAGGCTGCGCAGGTTGTGCTCGCCATGCCCCACCTCGCCGATGGTGGCCCGGCAGTCGACGTGGATCTTGCGCATCTCGCCGGAACGCATGCGCAGGGTGGCATAGGCGCCCTCGCGGGCCACCACCTGCACGCCGCAGCCGGCAGCGCGTGCGATCTGCGCGCCCTTGCCGGGCTTGAGCTCCACGCAGTGGACCATGGTGCCCACCGGGATATTGCGCAGCGGCAGCGCATTGCCGGGCTTGATCGGCGCATCGCGGCCCGACATGAGGCTGTCGCCCGCCGCCAGGCCCTTGGGCGCCACGATGAAGCGCCGCTCGCCATCGACATAGAGCACCAGCGCCAGGTGCGCCGAGCGATTGGGATCGTACTCGAGCCGTTCGACCCGGGCCGGAACGCCATCCTTGTCGCGCAGGAAGTCGATGACCCGGTAACGGCGCTTGTGCCCGCCACCCTGGTGCCGGGTGGTGATGCGGCCGCCGTTGTTGCGCCCGCCCTTGTTGTCCAGCTTGGCCAGCAGCGCGCCATAGGGCTTGCCCTTGTGCAGCTCGGGCGCGTTGACGCGGATGGCGAAACGGCGACCGGGCGAGGTGGGCTTTAACTGTTGCAGAGGCATGGTGGTTTCCTAGCTTGTCCGGTCAGTCGTTGCCCAGGAAATTGATGTCGCTGCCTTCGGCAAGGCTCACGTAGGCCTTTTTCCAGTCCTGGCGACGACCCGGGGTACGCCCGAAGCGCTTGACCTTGCCAAGGACGTTGACGACCTGCACGCCCTCGACCTTCACACTGAAAAGCATCTCCACCGCGCGGCCGATCTCGGCCTTGGTGGCATCGCGACGCACGCGAAACACCACCTGGTTGTGGCGATCGCCCGCCACGGTGGCCTTCTCGGACAGATGCGGCGCGATGATGACCGACATCAGCCGCTCCTTGGCATGGACTGCGCTCACGACAAACGCTCCTCGATGGCGCGTACGGCAGCGGCCGTAGCCAGCACTTTCTGGAATCGCACCAGGCTCATGGGATTGACCTCGCTGGCCGCCAGCACCTCCACGTCGGGAAGGTTGCGCGCTGCGAGGCACAGGTTTTCATCCAGCCGGTCGACGACGATCAGCACATGATCGAGGCCCAGCCCCTTGAGCTGCGCCGCCAGCTCGCGGGTACGCGGCTGCTCGACGGCCAGGCTGTCGACGACGACCAGCCGCTCTTCGCGCACCAGCTCCGAAAGCACGCTGCGCAGGGCCGCCCGGTACATCTTGCGATTGATCTTCTGGGCGAAGTCGCGCGGCTTGGCCGCAAACGCCCGGCCGCCACCCACCCAGACCGGGCTGCGGGTGCTGCCGGCACGCGCCTGGCCGGTGCCCTTCTGGCGCCAGGGCTTCTTGCCGCCGCCGCTGACTTCGGCACGGGTCTTCTGCGCCTTGGTACCGGCACGCGCGCCGGCGCGATAGGCCGTCAGCACCTGATGCACCAGTGGCTCGTTGAAGGGGGCGCCGAAGTTCTGCTCGGATACCTCGAGCCCGGCGGCGCCGCCCTGGATAGCGAGTTTCATCATCTCACCCGACATCGGTCTAACCCTCAGCACCAGCCGCCTTGCGGCGCTTGACCGCCGGCGTTACCACCAGCCGGCCGTCACGGTGACCCGGAACGGCGCCCCGCACCAGGATCAGCCCGCGCTCGGCATCCACCCGCACCACCTCCAGGCTCTGGACGGTACGCCGCGCGGCGCCCAGGTGCCCCGACATGCGCTTGCCGGGGAACACCCGGCCGGGATCCTGGCGCTGGCCGATGGAACCCGGCGCCCGGTGCGAGACCGAGTTGCCGTGGCTGTTGTCCTGCCCGCTGAAATGGTGCCGCTTGATGGTGCCCGCGTAGCCCTTGCCGATGGTGGTACCGGCCACATCGACGTACTGGCCGGACTGGAAACGGTCGGCCCCGAGTTCGACACCGGGCTGCAGGCCGGCCAGGTCCGCCGCCTCGGCGCGGAACTCCCACAGCCCCTCGCCCGGCTCCACGCCAGCCTTGGCAAAGGCGCCGGCCACGGGCTTGCCGAGCCGCGCCGGGCGCTGCTGGCCCGTCGTCACCTGGACGGCGCTGTAGCCGTTTGCCTCGGCCGTCAGCACCCGGGTGACGCGGTTGGGCAGCACTTCGATGACGGTGACAGGCACCACCGCCCCGCTGTCCGAAAACACGCGGGTCATCCCCCGCTTACGACCTACCAGACCAATGGTCATGTCGACTTTCTCTTGACTGTCTGCACTGTGCGCCCGCCCCAGCTGGAGCGGACCCGGTGGAATCCAATACTTCGACGCATCCTGCGATGCCGGGGGACTTCGTTCTCTGGCTTCCCTGGCCGGGCTGCCATCTCTGTTCCCCCTCCAGGCAGCCAGGCTCGGCCCGTTGCTGGTTCGCCCGGCCCTGGAATCCGGCAGGCGAGCCTGCCTCGGCCAAGGGCGAGCCGGCTATTATAGTCAGGACTCCCGCTTCAATTCAATTTAATCTGCACGTCCACGCCCGCCGGCAACTCCAGCTTCATCAGGGCATCGACGGTCTTGTCGGTGGGGTCGAGGATGTCCATCAGCCGCTTGTGGGTACGCAGCTCGTACTGGTCGCGGGCATCCTTGTCCACATGGGGCGAGACCAGGATGGTAAAACGCTCCATCTTGGTCGGCAGCGGCACCGGGCCGCGCACCTGGGCCCCGGTGCGCCGCGCCGTGTCGACGATCTCCCGGGCGGAATTGTCGATCAGCCGGTGATCGAAGGCCTTGAGGCGGATGCGTATGTTCTGGTTCTTGGCCATGTCTGTTTCCTT
>JACFNV010000034.1:0-5498 GCA_019454675.1 Gammaproteobacteria bacterium
CAGGCTTCAGCCAGGCCCAGGCGCTCGAGGTGGTGCTTGGCGTGAGCCTCGCCACGCTGTGCAACTACGCCAACAACCTCGCGCAGACACCGATCAACCCGGAGCTGCAGCCTTATGCGCTGCCGGCACCGGCGGCGCTGGCCACGGCGACACCGGCCCGCCCCGGCGGCGGGCTGGAGCCGATCGCGGACTATGCGCGGCAGGTGCTCGAGCCCCTGGCCGAGACCATCGATCGCGAGGGCTTCTATCCGCGCGAGTTCCTCGCCGGGCTGGGGCAGCGCGGCGGCTTTGGCGCGGATCCCGGCTCGCTGGCGGTGGACCTGGTGCGCCAGCTCGAGGTCATCACCGAGGTGGCTCGCCATTGCGGTGCCACCGCCTTCCTCAGCTGGTGCCAGTCGGCCTGCGCCTGGTACCTGGCACAGGCGCCGCAGGCGACGGTGCGCGAGCGCCACCTTGCCGCGCTGCTGTCTGGCGAGCGCCTTGCAGGCACCGGCATGTCCAACGTGCTCAAGCATCTCGCCGGCATCGAGAGCATCCACCTGCGCGCGCGTCCCGATGGCGAGGGCTATATCGTCGACGGCATGCTGCCCTGGGTCTCCAACCTCGACCACGGGCACCTGCTGCTGACGGCTGCACGCACCGGCGAGGGGCGCTATGCGATGCTCGCCATCGACACCGCGGCCGAGGGCGTGACGCTGCTGCGCTGCCCGGACTTCGCGGGCATGGCCGGCACCGCCACCCGCAACGTGCGCCTCAGCGGCGTGCGGGTGGCACCCGGCGACGTGCTCGCCCATCCGGCGCAGTTCGATGCCTTCATCGCTGCCATCAAGATCCCGGTGATCCTGCTGCAGGTGGGCATCGGCCTTGGCGTGGGCACCAGCTGCGTGGAGGACATCGCCCGCGACAGCGCGTTGCGCCGCGAGGACAACCGGCTGCTCGACGACGGTGCCGGGGAGCTGGAGGCGGTGCTGGCGGGCCTGCGCCAGCAGGCGCTGGCGCTCGCGGCTGCAGGCGGCGGGAGCGGGCTGCCCTCGCTGCCGGTGCTGCGCCTGCGTGCCGCCGCGGCCGAGTGGGTGCTGCGCGCAGCGCAATCCGCGGTGCTGCATGCGGGTGCCCGCGGCTACCTGCTGCAGGATCCCGCGCAGCGCCGGCTGCGCGAAGCGGTGTTCGTGGCCATCGTGACGCCCGCGATCAAGCACCTGCGCAAGGAGATCAGGGATCTCGGCCTGGCGCCGGCGGAGGTGGCCTGATGAGCGTGGTCACCGACATCGGCACGGGCGGCGCGACCGCCGTCCTCGAAGCCAGGCGGCTCGGCCTCGGTTACCGCCGCCGCGGGCGGCTGCTGCGCGAGGTGCTGCACGACTTCTCGCTGCAGCTGCAGCCGCGCGAGATCATCGCCATCCTCGGCCCCAGCGGCGTGGGCAAGTCCACGCTGCTGCGCGTGCTGGCCGGCTTGCAGCCCCCGCTTGCCGGGGAGGTGGAGACCTTCGGCCGGGCCACGCGCCGGCCGCATCCCGACGTGGGGGTGGTGTTCCAGGACCCGAGCCTGCTGCCCTGGCGCAGCGTGCACGACAACGTGGTGCTGGGCCTGGGCTTTGCCAGCCGCGGGTCGCGCCATGATGCGGCCGTGCAGGCGGCGCGGGCGCATGCGGCGCTGGACGAGGTGGGGCTTGCCGGGGCGGCCGGACTGCTGCCGGCCGAGCTCTCCGGCGGCATGGCGCAGCGGGTGTCGCTGGCACGCTGCCTGGCGCGCCAGCCGCGCATCCTGCTGCTCGACGAGCCCTTTGCCGCGCTCGATGCCGCCAGCCGTGCCGGCATGCAGGCGCTGCTGCGCCGGGTAGTGGCCGGGCATGGCGCCGCGGCGCTGCTGGTCACCCACGATATCGACGAAGCGCTCAAGCTCGCCGATCGGGTGATCCTGCTTGGCGGCAGCCCCGCGCGGCTGACCGGCAGCTGGAAGCTGCCGATCGCCACGGATCCCGCTGCCCTGCGCCCGGTGTCCCCGGCCCTGCGTGCCATGCTCCTTGCTGCCCTCGGTGACTTCGGTACGGCATCCGCCGATGTGCCGGCGGATGCAGCGCAAGCCATCCTGCGGGAGGTCGCATGAACGACAAGTTGCACCCGGACTTTTCCCGGCGCGAGATCCTCAAGCTCTCCGCGCTGTTCACCGCCGCCGGCGCGCTGCCGCTGCTCGATGCCCTCGGCAGGGCGGTGGCCGCCGAGCCCGATGCCCCGGTGCGGGTGGGCTACCTGCCGATCACCGATGCCGCGCCCTTCCTCGTCGCCCACCACCGCGGGCTGTGGACGCGGGCCGGTCTGCAGGTGGAGCGGCCGCGGCTGTTCCGCAGCTGGGCGCAGCTGGTGGAGGCCTTCATCAGCGGGCAGGTCAATGTCGTGCACATGCTCTCGCCGATGACGGTCTACGCACGCTATGGCAGCCGCTCGCCCTCGCGGGTGGTGGCCTGGAACCATATCGACGGTTCGGCCATCGGCGTCGCCGTGCGCGACCCCATCCGCGACATCGCGGATCTCGGCGGGCGCACGCTGGCGGTTCCCTTCTGGTACTCGGTGCACAACATCATCCTGCAGGTGCTGCTGCGCAAGCATGGCCTGGAGCCCGTCCTGCGCGGCGAGCCGGGGGCACGGCAGGTCAGGCTGGTGGTGCTGGCCCCCTCCGACATGGTGCCGGCGCTGGCCAGCGGGCGCATCGCCGGTTACATCGTTGCCGAGCCTTTCGTGGCGCTCGGCGAGCTGCGTCAGGTGGCGCGCGTGCTGCGCCTGACGGGCGACGTGTGGAAGAACCATGCCTGCTGCGTGGTGCAGATGCACGATGCCGACATCGACGGACGCCCGGACTGGGTGCAGAAGGTGGTGGACGGCATCACCGAGGCGGAGGCCTGGAGCCGCGGGCATCGCGCCGAGGTGGCGCACATCCTTTCCAGGGAGGGCGGGGCGAACTACACCCCGCACGAGCACGACACGCTGCTCAAGGTGCTCGATCCGCCGGCGGACGAGGCTCAGCGCTATGCCCGCGAAGGCGCCATACGGCACCCGCAGTGGCAATCGCGGCGCATCGACTTCCAGCCCTATCCCTACCCGAGCTATACGAAGAAGCTGGTCGAGCTGCTGAAGCAGACCGTGGTGGAGGGTGACAGCAGCTTTCTCGCCGGGCTGGATCCTGCCTTCGTGGCGGGCGACCTGGTGGAGGATCGCTTCGTGCGGGCCTCGATCGGCAAGCTGGGCGGCATGGCGGCCTTCGGCCTGCCGGATGGCTTCAGCCGCGAGGAGATCATCGCGCCATGAGTGCCGCGGGAAGCGCAGCGCTGCCGGCGGATGTCGCCCCGCTGTCCGCCGCTCCGGCGCTGCGCCGGATGCTGGGGGCGCTGTGCCTGCGGGTGGCGGGCCTCCTGGTGCTGCTGGCGCTGTGGGAACTCGCGGCGCGCGGGCTGGCAGGCACGATTCCCATTGCCGGCCAGATGGGACCTGGGCCCGCCTTCGGCAGCCTGTGGTCGCTGCTCGCCGGGGGGCACTTCACGGCGGACATCATCGCCAGCCTGCGCCGGGTGTTGCTGAGCCTGGCGATCGCGCTCGCGGCCGGCATCGTCATCGGCGTGGCGGTGGGGCTCTCGCGACTGGCAGACGATTTCACCAGCGGTGCCTTCCAGTTCCTGCGCATGATCTCGCCACTGTCCTGGATGCCGATCGCGGTGATGGTCTTCGGCATCGGCGATGCCCCCGTCTATTTCCTGCTGGCCATCACCGCGGTGTGGCCCATCGTGCTCGGCACCGCCGCCGGCGTGCGCGCGCTGGACCCGCAGTGGCTGCTGCTGGTGCGCAGCCTCGGCGCCAACCGCCGCGAGGCACTGCGCCACGTGGTGCTGCCGGGCATCCTCGGCCACATCCTCACCGGCGGCCGGGTCGCCATCGGCATGGTGTGGATCCTGCTCATCCCCTGCGAGATGCTCGGCGTGAGCTCGGGCCTCGGTTACTTCATCCTCGACAGCCGTGATCGCCTTGCCTGGTCCGAGCTGATGGCGGCGATCGTGCTGATCGGCGTGCTGGGCCTGTTGCTCGATGGCGCCGCGCAATGGCTGCGCGCGTGCTTCGGCGCTACCTCCAACAGCTAGTCCCGGCCCCCGGTCGACCTGCTGCAGGCGGTTCCCCGCTCAGGGAGCAGCCGCCATCCGCCGTGCCTCTTCCAGTGCGGCGCGGTCGCGCCCGATGGTGGCCAGGGCCAGCGTCCGGCCGTCCTTCAGGTAGCGTACCGCGCAGCTGCCGGCGTTGATGTCGCCCTCCACCTCGATGTGGTCCCAGCTGAGTGAGTGGCCGACGTAGCGGATGCTCACCTCGTGGTGCGCGCTCCAGAAGAAGGGCACGTCGCGGTAGGGCAGGCCGGCACCCAGCATGTTGAGTGCCGCGATCTGGCCCTGGCGCTCGGCCACCACCCAGTGTTCGATGCGCGCGCTCTCGCCGCGGCAGGGCCAGCGCGCCACGTCGCCCGCGGCGAAGATGTCGGGCACCGAGCTGCGCAGCTGCGCGTCGACGACGATGCCGCGGTCGATGGCAAGCCCCGCGGCCTCGGCCAGCTGCACCCGCGGGCGCACGCCGACGCCGATCACCACCAGCTCCGCCGGAATGACCGTGCCATCGCTGAGCGTCACCGAGTCCGCGCCGATGCTGGCGATCGAGTTGCCCATGTGGAACACCTCGCCATGCCCCTCGTGCACGCCGCGGACGAACTCGCCGAGCTGCCTGCCCAGCACGCGCTCCAGCGGGCGCTCGTCGAGCGAGACGAGGTGCACGGCGAGCCCGCGGCTGCGCAGGGAGGCCGCCACTTCGAGGCCGATGAAGCCGGTGCCCAGCACCACCGCCGTCTTCGCCTTGGCGGCGCGCGCGATGAGGGCCCGGCTGTCGGCGAGCGAACGCAGCACCAATACATGCGGCTGCCCGGCGCCGGGGATCGGCAGGCGCACCGGCTCGGCGCCGGTGGCGATCAGCAGCTTGTCGTAAGGATGCCGGCTGCCATCCGCCGTCACCACCGCATGGGCGGCTGCATCGATGCGCTCCACCGTGGTGCCGAGGCGCAGGTCGATCTGCCGCTCGGCGTAGAAGCCCATCCCGCGCAGCGGGATCCAGTCCTCGGGTGCGGTGCCCGCCAGGTAGTCCTTGGAGAGGTTGGGCCGGTCGCAGGGCGGATCGGCCTCGGCGCTGAGCACGCTGAGCTGCCCCTGCCAGCCGCGGCGACGGAGCATCTCGGCCGCCGCGAAGCCGGCGGCGCCACCGCCGATGATGACGATGCGTGCGGGTGGCGAGCCCTGTATCGGCTGCGCTGCCGCGGGCGGGACACTGGCCCGCTCGCGCACGAAGTAGCGCTCGCCATCGCGCTCCACCCGCCAGCAGGACACCGGATCGAAGGCAGGTGCGGCCAGTGCCTCGCCGGTGCGCAGCGAGAAGCAGGCGTGGTGCAGCGGGCAGCGCAGCGTCTCGCCATCGAGCAT
>JACFNV010000034.1:5508-22289 GCA_019454675.1 Gammaproteobacteria bacterium
TCACCCACCTCGATCAGCCGTTCCGGCAGCCCGCCGTCAGCGGCCGCCTGCAGCTCGCCGCGCCCCTCCCGCAGCTCCGGCGGGATCCACGCAAGCCCGAGCCGCCCGTAGACGCCCTCCTCGGTCGGGCAGCGCAGCGTCTCGCCATCGAGCATGCCCTGGTCGAGCGCGCCGCCGTAGTGGGTGCAGCGGGCACCGATGGCCAGCACCTCGCTGCCGAGCCTGGCGAGCACCACGGCCTCCTTGCCGACATGGCCGCGCAGCAGCTGCCGGTCACCAAAATCCTCGAGCCCGATGCCCTGGCCCAGGTCGGGCCCCTGAGCCTTCACCTCATCCGCGCTCATAACTGCTCCTTCGTGTCCACGATGGCTGTCCTGAAGGCAGCCGCAGGGCAGGGTGCGCGAGTGGCTTCCAGCGGGACGGCAGGGCGCGCGGTCGCGACGCCCGAATACCATGCAGGTCATTCTAGTCCTCGTGGCATGCGGCATCCGTCCATCAGCCGGATGCCTTGCCGGAAAGCGGAATCAGTATCGAAATCAATCCGCTGGACGGGCTACCAGCCACGGGTTAACGTGCGGGGATGATGATCGGAATGCTTGGAAACCGCGCTCGCGGAGCGTGGTCCGGACGTGGGCCGTGCGCGCTTGCCGCCGGGCGGGCCCCATGCCGGGCCAGCGGCAAGCCGCGAGGCCTGGTGCACGACCGGCAAGCGGGCCGCTAGCCGCGTGCCCATGCCCGATCCCATCCTGCTGCTGGTGATCCTCGCCCTGCCGTTCGCTGGAGCGGTGGGCGCCTTGTTCTTCCGCGTCAATGCACGCAATGCCGAGTCATGGCTGGCGCTGAGCTGCGCCCTGCTGGCCTTTGGCCTGGTGCTCGGCTTCTACCCCGGGGTGGTGGATGGCGGGGTGGTGCGCTGGAACCTCGAATGGATACCGGCGCTTGGCCTGTCCTTCTCGCTGCGGCTCGATGGCTACGCCTGGATGTTTGCGCTGCTGGTCACCGGGATCGGCGCGCTGGTGGTGGTCTATGCCCGCTACTACATGTCCGCCGACGATCCGGTGCCGCGCTTCTTTTCCTTCCTGCTCTTTTTCATGGCCTGCATGCTGGGCGTGGTGCTGGCAGGCAACCTCATCCAGCTGGTGCTGTTCTGGGAGCTGACCAGCCTGTTCTCCTTCCTGCTCATCGGCTACTGGCACCACAACGCTGCCGCTCGCGAGAGCGCCCGCATGGCGCTGACCGTCACTGCGGTGGGCGGCTTTGCGCTGTTTGCCGGGGTGCTGCTGCTGGGGAGGATCACCGGCAGCTATGAGCTCGACGTGGTGCTGGCTTCCGGCGACCTGATCCGCGCCGATGCGCTCTATCGCCCGGCGCTGTTCCTCATCGTCACCGGTGCGCTGGCCAAGAGCGCGCAGTTTCCTTTCCACTTCTGGCTGCCGCATGCCATGGTGGCGCCCACCCCGGTGTCGGCCTACCTGCACTCGGCCGCCATGGTGAAGCTCGGCGTGTTCCTGCTGGCACGGCTGTGGCCCGCGCTCGCGGGCACCGATGCCTGGATGTTCACCGTGGGCCTCTCCGGCCTGGTGACCTTCGTGCTGGGGGCCTTCATCGCCATCTTCCAGAACGACCTCAAGGGCCTGCTGGCCTACTCGACCATCAGCCATCTCGGCCTGATCACCGTGCTGCTGGGCCTCAACAGCCAGCTGGCGCTGGTGGCGGCGGTCTTCCACATCATGAACCACGCCACCTTCAAGGCCTCGCTGTTCATGGCGGCCGGCGTCATCGACCACGAGACGGGCACCCGCGACATGCGCCGCCTCTCGCGGCTGGTGCACTACATGCCGCTCACCGCCACGGCTGCCATGGTCGCCGCGGCCGCGATGGCGGGCGTGCCGCTGCTCAATGGCTTCCTCTCCAAGGAGATGTTCTTCTCCCTGGCGCTCGACGTGCAGACACCGCTGCCCTTCGTCGGCCGCGCGCTGCCCTGGGTGGCCATCGCCGCAGGCATGTTCGGCGTTGCCTATTCGCTGCGCTTCATCGTCAGCACCTTCCTCGGTCCCGACCCGCAGGACCTGCCGCGCCAGCCGCACGAGCCGCCGCGCTGGATGCGCTTTCCGATCGAGCTGCTGGTGCTGGCCTGCATCGCGGTGGGGGTGCTGCCCAACCTCACCGTGCGGCCCATCCTCGATGTCGCGGTGGGTGCGCTGCTCGGCGCCGATGCCCCCGACTACCAGCTGGCCCTGTGGCACGGCTTCAACCTGCCGGTGATGATGAGCACCCTGGCCTTCGTCGGTGGCATCCTGCTCTACGGTTTGCTGCACCGCTGGCTCGCCAACGGCATCGGCCGCGTGCCTTTCCTGCCGCCGGTGGATGGCCGGCGGGTCTTTGCCCGCCTGGTCGTCGGCGGACGCCAGGCTGCCCGGCACCTGGAGCACAGGCTGGCGAGCCGCCGCCTGCAGGTGCAGCTGCGCTGGATCATCCTGCTGGCCGTGGCAGCGGCCTGC
This sequence comes from Gammaproteobacteria bacterium, assembly GCA_019454675.1. Taxonomy (GTDB): domain Bacteria; phylum Pseudomonadota; class Gammaproteobacteria; order Steroidobacterales; genus QUBU01. The sequence goes on from JACFNV010000034.1 coordinate 8,010, forward strand.
GTGCCCCTGCTGCGCCGCGACCTGGTGCTGCGGGGGAGCATGCCCTTCGCTGCGGGGGGCGATGGCTGGCTGCTTGCCTTCAGCTGGCTGGTGGGCGGCGCCTGTGCGCTGATGGCGGCGGTGCAGGCCAAGTTCCATCGCCTTGCGGCGGTGGTGTTTGCCGGCGGCGCGGGGCTCATGGTGTGCATCAGCTTCGCCTGGCTCTCGGCGCCGGACCTTGCGCTGACCCAGCTGCTGGTGGAGATCGTCACCACCGTGCTGCTGCTGCTCGGGTTGCGCTGGTTGCCGAAGCGCGTGCCCTTCATCCCGACGCGTGCCGGTGCGCTGGCGGCGCTGCCGCGCCGGGCGCTGGACTTCACGCTGGCGCTGGCGGTGGGGGGAGGGCTGGCCCTGCTCGCCTATGCGGGCATGACGCGGCCGCCGCCGTCGGGCAGCATCTCGCGCTTTTTCATGGAGCAGGCCCTGCCCGCTGGCGGCGGCAGCAATGTCGTCAACGTCATCCTGGTGGATTTCCGCGGCTTCGACACGCTGGGTGAAATCACCGTGCTGGCGCTGGCCGGCATTGCACTGTATTCGCTGCTGCGCCGCTTCCGGCCCTCGCTGGAAAGCACGCGGCTGCCGCTGCAGCAGCAGCTGCAGTCACCCGCCATGCATGCCGACGACATGCTGGTGCCGGGGGTCCTCATGCGGCTGATGTTCCCGGTGATGCTCATGCTGGCGCTCTACCTGCTGTTGCGCGGCCACAATCGTCCGGGCGGCGGTTTCGTGGCGGGGCTGGTGCTGGCGGTGGGCTTCATCGTGCAGTACATGGCCGGCGGCACGCGCTGGCTCGAGTCGCGGCTGCGCGTGCGTCCGCTGCAATGGATGGCGCTGGGCCTGCTGCTGGCGGTGGGCACCGGCATCGGCGCCTGGTTTTTCGCGCATCCCTTCCTCAGCTCGCACGCGCTGCTGCTGGAGCTGCCGCTGCTGGGCGAGGTCCACCTGCCCAGCGCCGTCTTCTTCGATTTCGGCGTGTTCACGCTGGTGCTGGGCGCCACGCTGCTGATGCTGATCGCGCTCGCCCACCAGTCGTTGCGCGGCGAGCGGCAGTCGAAACAGTTCTGAACCGGGCATGAACGAGATCGTCATTGCACTGGCCATCGGCGTGCTTGCAGGAGCCGGAACCTGGCTGCTGCTGCGCCCGCGCACCTTCCAGGTCGTCATCGGCCTGTCGCTGCTGTCGAACGCGGTGAACCTGTTCATCTTCAGCATGGGCCGGTTGCGGGTGGGCGCGGCACCGATCGTCGACGGCAGCATGCCGGTGGATCCGGCGCAGTATGCCGATCCGCTGCCGCAGGCACTGGTGCTGACCGCCATCGTCATCAGCTTTGCCATGACCGCGCTGCTGGTGGTGGTGCTGCTGGTGGCGCGCGGGCTGGCCGGCACCGACCATGTCGATGGCCGCGGGGCGGATGAGGCATGAGCGGCTGGCAGCAACACCTGCCGATCATCCCGGTGGTGCTGCCGCTGGTGTTTGCGGCCACCCTGCTGGTCATCGACGAGCAGCGCCGGATATGGAAGCGCAGCGTTTCGCTGCTCGGCCTGCTGCTTCTGCTGGCCAGCGCCCTGGCGCTGTTGCGTGACGCCGACGCAGGTATCCCGCTGGTCTATCGCCTCGGTGGCTGGCCGGCTCCCTTCGGCATCGTGCTGGTCGGCGATCGTCTGGCGGCGCTCATGGTGCTGCTGGCTTCGCTGCTGGGCCTGGCCGCCTACCTGTTTTCCTGTGCGCGCTGGGATCGCGCCGGGCCGCGCTTCCACTGCCTGCTGCATGCCCTGCTGATGGGCGTCAACGGCGCCTTCCTGACCGGCGACCTGTTCAACCTGTTCGTCTTCTTCGAGGTGCTGCTGGCGGCATCCTACGGGCTGGCGCTGCATGGTTCGGGGCGCGCGCGCGTGCAGGCAAGCCTGCATTACATCATCGTCAACCTGGTGGCCTCGCTGCTGTTCCTGGTCGGTGTCTCGCTGATCTACGGCATGACCGGCACCCTCAACATGGCCGAGCTCAGCGTGCAGGTGCCGCTGGTGGCGGCAGCCGACCAGCCGCTGCTGCTGGCGGCCGCGGCGCTGCTGGGCATGGCCTTCCTCATCAAGGCGGGCATCTGGCCGCTGTGCTTCTGGCTGCCGCGCAGCTATGCCACCGCCTGCGCCCCGGCTGCGGCGCTGTTCGCCATCCTCACCAAGGTCGGCATCTATGCCGTCTTGCGGCTGTGGCTGCTGTTTTTCGGCGGCGCGGCGGGAGGGGACGGCAGCTTCGGCCGCGACTGGCTGGTGGTGCTGGGGTTGGCGACGCTGGCCTTCGGTGCGCTTGGCGTGTTCGGCACGCGCGATCTCTCGAAGTTCGCCGCCTTCAGCCTCATCAGCTCCTGCGGCACGCTGCTCGCGGCCATCGGCGCCGCGCAGGTGGGGGTGAGCACCGCCGCACTGTATTACCTGCTGGCCTCGACGCTGGGTGTCAGCGCGCTCTTCCTGCTGGTCGAGGTGATCGAGCGCAGCCGTGCACCCGATGCCGATATCCGTGCCATCACCGAGGAGACCTACGGCAGCTTCGAGAGCGAGGGGTTCGAGGAAGTGGGGGTGGCGATCCCCGCCACCTGGGCACTGCTGGGCATCTCCTTCATCGTGTGCATGCTGCTGCTGGCGGGCCTGCCGCCCATGCCGGGCTTCATCGGCAAGCTGGCATTGCTCGATGCGCTGCTGGGCCTGCCGGTGGTGGGCCCGTCCACCTGGGTCCTGCTGACGCTGCTGATGCTCTCGGGGCTGGCGACCGTGATCGCAGCCAGTCGCATCGGCGTGCGCATTTTCTGGGCGGCCGAGCAGACGCTCTCGGTGCGCATCAGCCGCGGCGAGGTGATGGCCATCCTGTTCCTGCTCGGCATGGCCTTCGTGCTGGTGCTGCAGGCCGGGAGGATCATGCAGTACCTGGAGGCGGCGGCGCAGTCGCTGCACGCTCCCGTGTCCTACCTCGAAGGGGTGCTGCCGTGAGATCGCGGCTACCCGGCATGCTGCTGTGGCTGATGCTGGTCGCCGTGTGGCTGCTGCTCAACCAGAGCCTGGCGCCCGCCGACATCATCCTCGGTGGCTTGCTTGCGCTGCTGGCCTGCCGCGTCCATGAGCGGCTTGGCAAGCCTGCCACCGGCAGGGGAGGCTGGCGTCGCGGCCTCGTCGTGCTGGACCTGCTGGTGGCGGTGGTGACCGATGTCATCCGCTCCAATATCGCGGTGGGAGCCATCATCCTCAAGGCGCATTCACGCCGGAAGACCCAGGGTTTCCTCGACATACCGATCGATCTGCACCATCCGGCGGCCCTGACGATACTTGCCTGCATCATCACCGCGACGCCGGGCACCGCCTGGGCGGGCTATGACAGCGAGCGCGGCCTGCTCACGCTGCACATCCTCGACCTGGTGGACGAGGAGGGCTGGATCGGGGTCATCAAGGGGCGCTACGAGCGCCGCCTGCAGGAAATCTTCGAGTGAGCGCCCCGTTGCTCCTCGAGCTGAGCCTGCTGCTCGCCCAGGGCATGCTGACGCTGGCCATGGGCCTGGCCGTGGTGCGCATGCTGCGCGGCCCGCGCGCGCAGGATCGCGTGCTGGCGCTCGATGTGCTGTACGTCAGCGGGATGCTGGTGTTGCTGACGATCGGCATGCGCACCGGCAGCACGCACTTCTTCGATGCCGCGCTGATAGTCGGCATGCTCGGCTTCGTGACCACCGCGGCGCTGGGCCGGTTCCTGCTGCGCGGGGAGGTGATCGAATGACGCTTGCCGCGGAGCCCGGCCTCGTCGTGGCCGTGCTGGCCAGCCTGCTGGTGCTGCTGGGTGCCACGGTGACGCTGGTCGGTGCGCTGGGACTGTTGCGGCTATCGTCCTTCTACGAACGGGTACATGCCTCCACCATGGGCACCACGCTCGGCATGGCGAGCGTGCTGCTCGCCTCCATGCTGCTGTTCTCGGCGCTGGGCACGCGACCGGTGCTGCGCGAGCTGGTCATCATCGTGTTCATGACCGTCAGCACGCCCATCGGCTTCGTGCTGCTGGTGAGGGCGGCCCGGCATCGCGATGCCGCAGTGGGCCGGGAGCCCGAGGTGGTGACGACAGGCACGCCTGGCGGAACGGATCGCGATGGTCCGGATGCGCCTTTGGAATGAGGCGTACCTGGTGCCGGTCGGGCCGGTATCCCGGCCGGGGCTGCATGACCCGCTGCGGAGAGGTGGATGAGCGCCGGGGCCATCCGCCAGTGGTAGCGGATGGCCCCGGTTGCAGGCAGCCTGCGATGGGCATCGCGCCTCAGGCGGCCTTGCCCGGAAGCAGCGGGACCGCCGGCAGGACCCAGCCCTTCTTTTCCCTTCTTGCCGGGCTCGGGATCGCGTAGACCACGGTTTCCCGGTCGGCACGCAGCTTCTGCACGTCGATCCGCCAGCCGCGCTTCTCCCAGTCCGAGCAGTATTCGCGATAACGCGCGATGGCCTTGTCGGCAGGCACGAAGAACTCGTGCGTGTTGGCGTGCGGCGTGAGTTTCGGCTCCAGCGGCTCGAGGACGTACTTGTCCTGGCCGGCGATGTAGGCGCTGCGGTCGGCAAAGGTCGAGTCGTAGCGCGGATCGAGCAGGTTGCTGCGGTTCGCAATCAGGTACCAGCGATCGAGCGTCTCGTGTATGGGCGTGTGCAGCAGGTAGTTGTGGATCTTCATGCTGTCCGAGGCATCGATCTGCACCCAGGTGCAATGCGGGCCCACATGGCCTACGCCACCGTCGATCCAGGCGTCGTGATCGCGGCCTGAAACCTTGCGCATGTCGCGCTGGGCGAGGGTGGGCGCGAACATCCGGTTGTGGTAGCCGGTACCCCAGGTGTCATCCTCGAGGGTGAAGTCCTCGACCGTGTAGTCCTCGCGCACGCCGAGGAAGCCATGCGTGGGGTGGGTGAACTCGTTGTGGGCGGGATCGATGGTGTTTTCGATGGAGCGCTTGTAGTCGATCTTCCAGTCGTCCTGCAGGATGATGCTGCGCCAGCCAGGGTCGCCGTATTCGGGGATGTCGATGATCGGTGGCCGTTCGTTTTCGGGCAGATCGCCGAGGAAGACCCAGACCAGCCCGTATTTCTCCTCCACCGGATAGGCGTCGACGTGGGTGCGTTCGGGAATCTTCGCGTTGGGACCGAGCGAGGGCAGGCGCACGCACTGGCCATCGCCGTTGAAGGTCCAGCCGTGATAGGGGCACTCCACTTGCCCGCTGCGAATGCGGCCATCGGCCAGCGCGCCACCACGGTGCGAACAGGTGTTGCTGATGCACTGGATCTTGCCCTTGCCATCGCGCCACAGGACGAACTGATGGCCCAGCATCATGACCTTCAGCGGCCGCTCGCTGCCGAATTTCACTTCGCCCGACTGCGCAGCGATGTACCAGAAATTGATGAACACTTCAGGCCCCTTTTCGGTGTTGCGATGGTGCGATCAATTCTGGATCAGCATCGACCCGACATCTTGATGCAGATCAGACATCGTCTCGTGGCCATGCAGCGGATGGCTGCCAGGTGCAATGAGCGCTAGCATCGGCAGCCGGATGGCACGGGACGATCGCGGATGCCCGGCCCAGGCTGGCTGATCGAAGGTGACATATGCGAATCGACTACAGGAAGGCTTCCCCCGGGGCCTTCCAGGCCATGCTCGGCCTGGAGTCCCATGTCCAGAGCTCGGGCCTCGAACACCCGCTGATCGAGCTCATCAAGACGCGCGTCTCGCAGCTCAATGGCTGCGGCTACTGCATCGACATGCACACCAAGGATGCGCTCGCGGCCGGCGAGACCGGGCAGCGCCTGCACCTGCTCGCAGCCTGGCGCGAGGCGCCGTTCTATACACCGCGCGAGCGCGCGGCGCTGGCCTGGGCCGAGGCGCTGACCCTGATCGCCGGCCGGCACGTGCCGGATGAGCTCTATGCCGAGGCGCGGCGCCACTTCTCCGAGAAGGAGCTGGTCGATTTGACGATCGCCGTCATTGCCATCAATGGCTGGAACCGCATCGCGATTCCCTTCCAGCCGGAGGTGGGCAGCTACCAGCCGCCTGCGGCAGGCGGCAGCTGAGGGAAGGGCAGCGTGCCCTCAGTGCGATGAGCGGGCAGCCGACCGCAGCGCGCTGCCGGCAGCCTCATCGGCAATGATGCGGGCGCTGGCCTGCGATACCCGGCCGGCCGGAATGCCTGCATCGGCGGCCAGCAGGCGTGCCAGCATGGCTGCCTTGTCGGCACCACAGACCAGCCACAGTATCGAGCGGGCCCCGGACAGCACCGGCAAGGTGAGCGTGATGCGGCGATGCCCGTTGTGATCGCCCGTGGCGGCGGTCCAGTGCTGGTCGATGTCGACGGCTGCATCGCCAGGGAACAGCGAAGCGGTGTGGCCATCGTTGCCGAGCCCAAGGTGCACCAGGTCCAGGACCGGAGGCCTGCCGGCGCGTTCCTCGAGCGTGCGCGCATAGGCCTCGGCAGCAGTTTCAGGCTGTTCCATCGTGGCCGGCATGGGGTGGAGCTGCGCGGCAGGAAGTCCCGCGGGCACGCACAGGCGCTGCTCGATATGCGTCCAGTTGCGTGCCGCATCGCCTTCCGGCGCCACCCGCTCGTCCACCTGGAAGATCTCGATGCCCTCCGAAGGCAGGGGCTCGCGTGCCAGGGCATCGAACATGGGCAGTGGCGTGCTGCCGCCACTGAGCGCCAGCAGGAAGCGCCCGCGCTCGCGCAGCGCTGCGCGAGCGCGCTCGGCGATGAGGCTGGCAGCGCGCCGGGCGGCGGTGGCTGCGTCGGGCAGCAGTTCGAGTTCGATGGGCATGATGTGCTCCGGTCGGCGATCGCTGCCGCCCGTTTCTGGAGCACGGCAGCGCAAGTGGCCAGCCGCTATTATCGGCTCCCCCGTGCAGCGAAGGACAGGCGTGACGACAGCTGAACCCATCGTGGAAGACGAGCGCTTCATGCGCGAGGCGCTGGAGCAGGCGCGGCGTGCCGCTGCCGCGGGCGAGGTGCCGGTGGGCTGCGTCATCGTCCACGGCGGGCAGGTGGTGGCCAGCGGCTTCAACCGGCCGATTTCGCGGCATGACCCAACCGCGCATGCGGAAATCGAGGCGCTGCGGGCCACCGGTGCGGCGCTCGGCAATTACCGGCTGGGCGGCTGCACGCTCTATGTCACGCTGGAGCCCTGCGCCATGTGTGCCGGCGCCATGGTGCATGCGCGCATCGGGCGGCTGGTCTACGGGGCGGCCGATCCGCGTGCGGGCGCCGCGGGCTCGGCCTTCGACCTGTTGCGCTCGCCCGCCTTCAACCACCGGCTGGAAGTGGCCGGGGGCGTTTTGGAGGCGGAGTGCCGGGAGATGCTGCTGGATTTCTTCCGCCAGCGGCGCTGAGCGATGGCCGCGGCTTCAGCCGTTGTCGCCGTGCGGGCTCTCGCGGGCGGCAAGGCGGGTGGCGTCGGAGGGTCCGGGCGCTGCCTGCACCTCGAGCGGGGCGGGGGAGCGGGGCGCCATCCAGTCCGGCAGCGGGAGCTCGTCGCGCGTCATGTAGGCGAGCACGTTGAAGTAGTTCTGCACGTTGTCGACGAACCAGACGGCCTCGCCGCCACGTGCCTGGCCGTGCCGGGTGCGGGCGGCCACGGCGGGATCCGCCAGCTTGCGCACCATCGGGCGCACGTGCAGCCAGCGGTTCCAGTCGGCCTCGCTGTCGCGGGCCAGGCGGCGGGCATCCAGCAGGTGTCCCAGCCCCATGTTGTAGGCGGCCAGCGCAAAGGCGGTGCGGTCCAGCTCGCCGAGCTCCGCGGGCAGGCGCTTCATGATGTCGGCCAGGTAGCGTGCCCCGCCGCGGATGCTTTGCATGGCGTCGGTGCGGTCTTCCACGCCAAAGCGGAGGGCGGTCTGTTCGGTGAGCATCATCAGGCCGCGCACGCCGGTCGGCGACACCGCCAGCGGATCCCAGCGCGACTCCTGGTAGCCCACGGCTGCCAGCAGGCGCCAGTCGAGCCCGAACTCGCGGGCCACGGCCTTGAACTGCTGGCGGTAGGCGGGCAGCCGCGTGCGGATGTCGCTGAGGAAGTGCTTGGTGCGCAGGTGATTGGGGCTCGCCACGTGGCCATAGTGGTCATCCAGCAGGCGGTCGAGCTCGCCATCGGCACGGATGCGCGCGAAGTAGCGTTCCGCGGCCTCGCGCAGGCTGCCGTCACCCCACTTGGGGAAGGCCCAGGCCACGGACTCGCCCTCGGCCACGTTGAAGGCCACGCGCAGTTGGGGCATGAAGCTGCGGTAGAGCGCGAACATGTCCGACTTCACCAGCGTGTAGTCCAGTTCACCGCTGGCCACCTGGTTCAGCAGCTCGCGCTGGCCGGCATGCGGATTTTCGGTCCACACCAGCTCGGGCACCTGCGACTGTACCCGTGCCAGCGTCTTGACATAATTACTGCCCGCCGGCACCTCGAGTCGCTTGCTGCCGAGTTGGCTCAGGTCGCGGGGAGGGCGCCGACCGTCGCGGTAGACCAGGTGCTCGGTCACCTGCTGGTAGACCGGGCCGAAGTCGACCAGGCGCTCGCTGTCGGGGTTGATGGTGAGCCCGGCGGCAGCGACATGGGCGCGGCCGGTGGTCAGCTTCGGCAGGACATCGGAGGGCTTCTGCACCACCAGCAGGCGCAGGCGTACGCCCAGCTCGTCGGCAAAGCCACGCAGGAGCTGGTATTCGGGGCCTTGTGGATCGTTGCCATCCAGGTCGTAGGCGGTGGCGCTGTTGCGGGTGACGACCCGCAGCTCACCGGTCTGCCGTATCTGCTCGAGGAGCGACGGCGGCTGGGTGCAGGTGCCGAGTATCCCGGCGGCGCTCAGCAGAATGGCAACTCTCAGGCGTGCATGGTGCAAGCTCGAAAACCTCCGTCCAGCCGGGATTTCCGGATGGATGGTCCAGACGCGGGGCGAACGTTACCATGGCCCGGGCGGGGGATGCCATCGTGGCAGTCTACCGTTCGTCGGCATGTTATTATGTATATATTTATTATAAACAATAAATTATCAGACATTTATAAAGCTGATTATCATATATCGGCCGAGCTACCGGAGGCAATTTCATGACACCGGAGATCCTCGAGGCACGCAAAACCTGGGCTGGCTGGTGCCGGCAGCAGGGGGTCGATCCGGCCGAGGTGCGGGTCGTTTTCGGCCGCTACAGCGCCTACCGCGATTACTATCAGGACGAGCGGCGTGGCGGGGCGCTGTCGCTGAAGGACTGGTTCGGCTTCTATCGCATGGAGGCCGCTAGCGAGGCGGACCAGGCCAGCCCGACGGCCTCCGAGTGCTCGGTGGATCCCAACGCCCCCAGCCGCGGCTCCATCACCCGTCCCGCCCAGTTCTTCGAGGCACTGAGCCGGCTGATCGCGCTCGAGGCCGCGACCGGGGGGCAGCCCTGAGCCGCCTCTTCCCGCTGGTCTCGTGACCGGAGATAGCCCCATGCCATCGCGCCCACTCGCTTCGCTGATTCCCGCGGCCGCCACCTCCGATGGCGCCGGGGTCAGGCTCTATCGCAGCCTGGGCAGCCAGCGCGGGTTGCGCCTCGACCCCTTCCTGATGCTCGACGAATTCTTCTCCGACGACCCCGGGGACTATATAGCGGGCTTCCCCTCGCACCCGCATCGCGGCTTCGAGACCGTCACCTACATGCTCGACGGGCACATGCGCCACGAGGACAGCGCCGGCAACCGCGGCGACCTCGGGCCGGGCGACGTGCAGTGGATGAGCGCCGCGCGCGGCATCGTGCATTCCGAGATGCCGCAGCAGGAGGCCGGCCGCCTGCGGGGCTTCCAGCTGTGGGTCAACCTGCCGGCGGCCGAGAAAATGCGCCCGCCCGCCTGGCGTGACATCCCCTCGGCCCTGATCCCCACCGTGCCGCTCGAGGGAGGTGGCCAGGCGAGGGTCGTCGCCGGCAGCTTCGAGCATGCTGGCAGCCGCCATGCCGGGCCGGTCGGCGGGCTTTCCACCGAGCCGCTCTACCTCGACATCCGCCTGCCGGCCGCGGCACGGCTGCAGGTGGCCACGCCAGCCGCCCACAATGCGCTGCTCTATATATATGAGGGCGAGGCGGGTGTCGGCCCGGATGCACAAGCCATCCCCCACCGCCATGCCGGCCTGCTGGGGCCGGGCGGGCACATCGACATCCGCGCCGGTGCGGCGGGGGCCGCCCTGCTGTGCCTTGCCGGCAGGCCCATCGGCGAGCCGGTGGCTCAGTACGGGCCCTTCGTCATGAATACCCGCGAGGAGATCGAGCAGGCCATCGACGACTACCGCACCGGGCGCCTGCAGTCGGGATAGGAGGGGAGCGCCGGCATCCCGCCATGCCGGTGAAGGAAGCACTGGCGGTACCGGCCGGGTTGCCTATAATTCACCGTCCTGCGCCCGGAGGGATGCCGGAGCGGTTGAACGGCCCTGACTCGAAATCAGTGGGACGGCAACGTCACGGGGGTTCGAATCCCTCTCCCTCCGCCAATTTTGCCAATTTTACTGGCCTTCTCGCAGGGTTCCGATGGCAACCCCGCCTAAAAACCCGCCTTTCCCGAAGTGATGGGATGCGATGGGGTAAGGCCCTGTGAGACGATGAAGAAGCCACCCTCCGCGGTGGCTTTTTTCTTTCCGGCGACGGCTCCGCGAACCGGGCGCGGGCCTTTGCGCTGGCACACTTTCTCGTTCGCCGTTAGCATGACAGGTTTGATATGACCTGTTAAGAAAACGGACCTGATGACACCAGAAGAACAACGAGAATTTGAAGCCTGCAACCCGAAACCCGTCAAGATCGAACACTTCAACCCGCGGGCGGTTATCCCCTACGGCGTGACGATTGAGCACCTTCGCGCCGCGATGAATGACTTCATCGCGTTCATGCAGATGGTCAATGTCCGGCTCCACGAGAACGGCTCGCCTCGCTTCGAGACGATGCTGATGCCCGCGAACTTCAGCAGCATCGTGGGCGAGTTCATGACCGCGAACCTGCCCAAGCATTCGACGGGGATTGTCAAGAACCGATACCACAACGGACACCCTGACCTCATTCCGGCGGGCCGCTTTCCGAATGACTCGGTGCAATACGCACACGAGGGGATTGAGGTGAAGGCGTCTCGCTACCTGAAGTCGTGGCAGGGCCACAACGCGGAGAATATCTGGCTGATGGTGTTCATGTTCGACGGCAACCGGGCGGTTGATGAATCGAACGGGGTGGAGCCCGTGCCCTTCCGATTCCTGCGTGTAGTGGGCGCGCAGTTGGAGGAAAGTGACTGGAAGTTTGCCGGGCGGTCGGAGACCAGCCGGAGGACGATCACGGCGAGCGTGACCAGTTCCGGCTACGAAAAGATGATGGCGAATTGGATCTATAACGCGCCGGACCTGCCGCTGTAATCAAAGGAGGTGGAGCTGAGATTCCAGTTCTGTTTCCTTGTGGGCGAAGGATCGAACATCAACCCGCGCGAGCCGCGGCACCGATTCGGCGGCCATGTCGTAGTAGTCCTGATACCGCTCGATGCCCACGCAATTCAGCCCTAGCGCTTCCGCTGCTGCCACGGTGGAACCGGAGCCCATGAACGGGTCGGCAATCACGCCTTCGCCCAAGGGGAGGACTGCGCGGACGATCTGGCGCATCAGCGATTGAGGCTTAATGCTCGGGTGGTTCGCTATCTCGCGTTCGCGCTTCGGCGTCCGCTCGCTGACCACTACATCCGCAAAGGGGTTTCCGTCAGCGAGACGGCGAAGCCCGCCGGTCTGGTAGGTGCGTAGGCACTGGGCAACGGTCATCTTTGCCGGAATCGGTTTGCGGAAGATGCCCCAAGGTTCATAGCAGCCCCGCGGCATTGAACACACGTCCGGGAACTCATCCTCAGCATTCTTCGGGCGGTCGCCTCCGCGAAGGGTCCGCACTAGCCGGATGAACTCGCCGCGGAACTCAAGGCCACTGCGCACGAGCGCATGAAACACGAGTTGCGATAGGAAGGAATTGCTGGCGAGGAACACATGCCCGCCGGGCCGAAGGGCGTGCATGACTTGCTTTCCCCACTCGAAGAAGAAGCGGTCAATGGCCTCGCGTTCCTTCTTGTCGAGGGCGGTGAATCGAGGAAGCGGGGAGCGGACATGCCCATCAAAGGACGGCGGGATGCGCCAGATGCCCCCGTCTCCGTTGTCTTTCTTTTCCAACTGGTCGAAGTCGTATTCCTTCACACCGTAGGGCGGATCGGTCACGATGGCATGAAGGCTGTCCGCGGGGATACGGCCCAGCCACTCGAAGCAGTCGGCATGGATCGCCCGCGTGGAGCGGAACGCCTGCGACTGGTAATCAAGGGCAAGTTGTTTGAGCACTGTGGTATATTTTCCGGTTTTCTTGTTCAGAGTTGATTGAACAAGATTTTACCGTCCGCGGGTGCCGGGGGATAGGCGAATCTTGCCCCAATCGTAGGCAAGGCCTGCCGCCTTCCTCCTCCGGGTCGAGGGGCGAGGCTGTACGCCTCCCGGAAGTCTCCAACGACAGGCCTTGAAGGGTGAAGCCCGCGCGCCCAATCAAGAGGACCGTTGCGTGAGGCGCACACCGATGAGGTGAGCGGCGGGCTTCATTCGGTCAGCGCCCGCGTTCGGGCGCTTGTAGGCGTGATTGACGAAGCCTTGAAGCTGCGTGGCGACGGTCCCGCGCTTCATCGCGGCCACGTTCGCATCGCGGCGTCCTTGGCGTTCTTGGTGAATGGCTTTCGCCTTCGCTACGTTGTGCTGTGCCATGACGGCCTCCTCAGTAGATGGTGCGGACTTCTTCGGCGCACTTCGGACAGAACCTGTGCCCGGCGTGTGCGCTCCAGAAGTCGGCGCGACAGCGGATGCAGGCGCGAACCTTCACCCGCGGATCGTCAGCCCGGAGCCAGCGCGGGACATGCCCGCCCCACTCCCGCGGTATGGCCGGGGCGCTCTCAGGCTTCGCCGCCGTCATCGCCCGCGGCCTCGTCAATCGCCTGACGGGAAAGGGCCAACGACAGGTTGGTGATCCCGTCCGCCTTGCCGCGAACAAACTCGCGGTCAGCCGCAACGGCGGACTTGTAGGCGAGCTGGACGCCTTCGAGCTTCGCCGTCATGCGCTTCCAGACCTCGCCCAGCATCCGTTCGGCCAAGGCCTGAACGGCGAACGGGCGGCGATCCTTCGGGCGGCGGTCGATCACGGTGGCGATGGCAGCGCCAAGCACCATGTCCCCGGTCATGATCGCGGTACGGGCGGCGGTTTCGAGTTCGACCGGGCCAGCGCCTTCGAGCTGCTGCATCAGGTGAGTGCGGCGAGCCTCGCCCAAGGCGACACGGCCCAGCATCGTCGCGGGCGAGGTGTACACGGCTTGAATTGCGGCGGCTTCCGCGGCGTAGGCTTGCAAGCCCTTGAGCATGGCGGCGCGGTCCGCTTCGGAACTGGCGATGAGCTGGCGGTGGATATTTGCGGCCTTGTTCGCGGCGTTCTTCTTGGCGAAGGCGCGAGCGGTGGCGCGATCCTCCGGCGAGGCGGAGGTGATGAATTCTTCGGCTTCCCGGGTGTAGTTGTTCCGGGCGTCCATGACCGTGTTTTGCAGCTTCTCAACCTTGCGGGAGAAGGCGGTGGCCGTTTCGGCGGCACGGTCGCTGAGGTATTGCGCGCGTTCCTCGTTCAGCGTCACGCCGGAGGGAACGGTGTTGAAGTCGATGGTTGCCATGTCGGGCTCCTGTCTCAGTTATCACAACCGGGAGAGGCCCAAAGCACGGAACCAGCGGGGCTCATCCCACTATCAAGGCGCGGGCGCTCGATGCCTGCACTTTCGAGGAATCATACTGTATAAACATCCAGTTAGGAAGTAATTTATCTTGTAGATCAACAAGTTACAGTAAAAAGTAAAGTCTGCGGGGCCGTCCTTTGGCCCTGTCACACATACACGATCCGGTCCCCCGTGTCGGGCAGACGCGGCGGCGGTCCGGCGAAGTCGCCCACGCTCACGACACCCTGCGAAGCCCCAGCGATCAGGTAGGACGTGGCATCCAGCATGTGATCGTTCGCGGAGGTGTCCACGTCCTCCGGGCGGCGCGGATCGCGTGGCAGCGCCGGGACGGTCGAGAGCCAGAACTGGCAGCGCGAGGCCACGAAGAACTCCCCCTGCACCATCAGTTGCTTGAGGACCTCGAAGCGGGGCACGCGCGGCCCCTTGCGTGCGGGCGTGACCCGCACCCCGGCGGCGCGGAATAGATCGCTGATGCTGTCCTCG
>JACFNV010000035.1:0-310 GCA_019454675.1 Gammaproteobacteria bacterium
TGGCCATCGAGGCGCCCCCTCAGTTCGACGCGGCCCTCGGCGCGCAGGCGGCCGCGGTCCCCGGTGCGATACAGCCGGCGCCCGGGATGTACCGGATCGGCCACGAAGCGCTCGGCACTTAGCTCCGGGCGATGCCAGTAGCCCCGCCCGACACCCGCACCGCCGATGCAGATCTCGCCCGGGATGCCGGGCGGCAGCGGCTGCAGCCGTGCATCGAGCACCTGCAGGCTGGCCTGCGGGAAGGGGCGGCCGATGGGCAGGCGCGCGAAGCCCCCCGCCTCGCCCTCGAACCAGGCGCTGTCGATGGTGG
>JACFNV010000035.1:320-6029 GCA_019454675.1 Gammaproteobacteria bacterium
GCCTCGGCCACCCCGTAGGAATTGATCACCCGCACCCGCGGCCCGCACAGCGCCCGCAAGGCCTCGTACTCCGCGGGCAGCCAGCTGTCCGAGCCCACCGCCAGCAACCGCAGGAAGCCGAGGTCCGCGCCTTCCGCCGTGCACCACGACTGCAGCAGGCGCACCACCGCGGGCACGAACTCGGCGACGCTGACACCCGTCGCGCGCATCAGCGCATGCAGCGCGGACGGTTCCGCGAGCAACGTGGTCGGGCACAGCACCAGCCGACCTCCCGACAACAGCGCCCGGCTCCAGTCACCCGCGAAGACATCGAAGGTTGCCTGCGCCATCTGCAGGTGCACATCGTCCTCGCGCAGCCCGTAGACCTCCTGCCAGCCCATGAAGGTGGCGACGAGGTTGGCATGGCTGATCACCACCGCCTTGGGCGTGCCGGTGCTGCCCGAGGTATAGGCGAGGTAGGCGGGATCCTCCGGCAGGATCTCCACCACCGGCGCTGCGGGCGACTGCCGTGCCAGCTCGGCATCCGCCGCATCGAGATCGAGCAGCGTCGCGTCCGCCCCCGCCAGCAGACCGGCGGTGTCCGCATTGACGATGACGAGCGCTGTCCCGGCATCCGCGATGGTGTGCGCCAGCCGTGCCGCGGGCGCTTCGGGGTCGAGCGCCACATAGGCGGCACCGCTCTTGAGCACGCCGAGCACCGCCGCCACCAGGTCGGCCACGCGCGGCAGGCAGATGCCGACATGCCGGCCACGCCCGGCACCGCGTGCCAGCAGGGCCCGCGCGATGCGGTTGGCGCGCGCGTCGAGGCCGCGGTAATCCAGCGCCACCTCCCCGGCAAGCAGCGCGGGGGCCTGCGGCCGCCGTGCGGCCTGTGCGGCAAACAGCGCGACCACGGTGTCCGTCGCCTGCTGGCCGGCGCGGGCGCCGGCGGCTTGTCGCCAGCCCGCCGCCTGCGCGGCATCGGCAAGCGGCAGCTGCGAGATCGGCAGCGCGGGGCTGGCCTGGAGCGCCGCGAGCAGCACCAGCCAGGCATCGGCCAGGTGCTCGATGCTGGCCGGCAGGAACAGCCCGGTGGCGTATTCGAAGACGAAGCTCAGCCCGTCTGCCTGCTCGCCGACGCTCAGCGTGAGGTCGAAGCTGGAGACGCCGTGGTCGACCAGCCGGCCGGGCCTGAAGGCCACGCCACCCGCCTGCCGCTCACCCGCCGGCATCGGCACCAGGTTGAACATCACCTGGAAGACCAGCGAGCGGGCCAGCGAGCGCAGCGGGTTGAGGCACCCCACCAGTTGCTCGAAGGGAGCCTCGCGGTGGGCGAAGGCGGCGCCCACCGTAGCGCGGGTGCGCGCCAGCAGCGTCTCGAAATCGGGATCGCCGCCCAGCTCGCCACGCATCACCAGCGTGTTGACGAACAACCCCACCACGCCTTCGAGCCCCTCGTGCGGGCGCGCCGAGACCGGCGTGCCGACCAGGATCTCTCCCTGCCCGCTGCAGCGCTGCAGCAGCACCTCGAAGGCACTCAGCAGCAGCATGTAGAGCGTGGCGCCGCGCGCGGCGGCAAAGCGGCGCAGCGCGGCGGTGGCCTCGGCATCCAGCGTGCGCCAGACCCAGGCACCGCGGAAATCCTGCTCGTCCGGGCGCCGGAAATCGGCCGGCAGCTCGAGCTGCTGCGGCGCCCCCGCAAGCTGCCGCTGCCACCAGTCGAGCCCGGCATCGAGATGGCCCGCCGCCAGCAGTCCGCGCTGCCAGGCCGCGTAGTCGGCGTATTGCAGGGAGGGCAAGGGCGCCGGCTCACGACCGGCATAGGCCTCCACCAGTTCCTCGAAGAGGAGGTTGTTCGAAGTGCCATCGGTGACGATGTGGTGCAGCACCAGCAGCAGTTCATGATGCGTTGCCGACAGCCGCAGCAGCGTCGCGCGCAGCAGCGGGCCGCGTGCCAGCACGAAGGGTTGGCGACCCAGCGCCACGCGGCGCGCCCCGATGGCATCCTGCGCCACCTGCTCCACCGCCATCGGCACCGCGAGTTGCGGGCCGATGTGCAGCACCGGCCTGCCATCGACCGACGGGAAGCTGCTGCGCAAGGCAGGATGGCGCGCCACCACCGTATCCAGCGCACGCTGCAGGCGCTCCATCTCGAGCGGCCCGTCGAGCACGATGCTCCAGGCGATGTTGTAGGCGGGGCTCGCCGCATCGAGCTGGTCGAGGAACCATAGCCGCTCCTGCGCCCAGGAGAGCGGTGGCGGCGTGCCCGCGGACAGCGGCAGCGGCGCGGGCAGGCCCGCCGGGCCGTCCGCGATGCGGGCGGCCATCCCGGCGATGGTCGGTGCCGCGAAGAAGTCGCCGAGCGTCAGCGCGACACCCCAACCACCCGCCACGCGTGCCAGCAGGCGCATGGCCTGCAGCGACTGGCCACCGAGGTCGAAGAAGCTCTGCCGCCGGCCCGCCGGTGCGCGGCCCAGCACCTCCGCCCAGAGCCCGGCCAGGCGCTGCTCGAGCGGGCCGGCGGGTGCTTCATCGAGCCCTGCATCCGTCGCCATGGCGGGAGCGGGCAGCGCGCAGCGATCGAGCTTGCCGCTCGGCGTCAGCGGCAGCACGGGCAGGATCACCCATGCCGATGGCCGCATGAAGCCGGGCAGCTGCGCGCTCACCGCGGCGGCCAGCCCGGCGGCTTCCGCCGCGCCGCTCGTCGAGGCCACATAGGCCACCAGACTTTCCGCGCCCTGCAGCTCGCGCAGCACCACTACCGCATCGTCCACGCCCGGGCAGCTGCGCAGCACCGCCTCCACCTCGGCGGGCTCCAGCCGGTGGCCGCGCAGCTTGAGCTGGCGGTCCATGCGGCCCAGGCATTCGAGCTGGCCATCGGGCAGCCAGCGCGCCAGGTCCCCGGTGCGGTAGAGCCTGCTGCCCGGCGCGCCGAAGGGATCGGGCACGAAGCGCTCCGCGCTCAGCTCGGGCTGGCGCCAGTAGCCCGCACCAATGCCGGGACCCGCTACGCACAGCTCGCCCGGGATGCCCGGCGGCAGGGGCTGCAGCCGCGCATCGAGCACATGGCAGCACAGGTTGCCGATGGGCCGGCCGATCGGCACCCGTTCGCAGCTGGCCGGCAGCGCGCCGGTGTCGCAGCAGGTGGCATCCCAGATCTCCGAGGTGCCATAGGTATTGAGCAGGCGCACCGCGGGCAACGCCGTGCGTGCCAAAGCGAGCAGATCGGGCACCAGCGGCTCGCCGCTGGTGATGAGGTGGCGCAGCCGCGGCAGGCGCTGCCCGAGCGCGGGCTCCCATTCGATGAGCGCGCGCAGCAGCGCGGGCACCAGCACCAGCTGCGTGATGCCATGGCGCGCCAGCGCGGGCACCAGCAGCGCCGGATCGCTGCGCACCGCCGCGGGCAGGACCACCAGCCGGATGCCGTGGGCCAGCGCGCCGAAGATCTCCCACAGCGAGTCGATGAAGTTGATGCTGGTGCGCAGGCAGAAGACATCGTCCGCGCCGAAGCCGCATGCGCGCCACATCCATGCCACGCGGTTGACCGCGGTGCGATGCAGGCTGATGGCACCCTTGGGCTGGCCGGTGGAGCCCGAGGTGTAGAGGATACAGGCCGCGTCATCCGGCCCTGCCCTGCCCACCACCGCGGGCACCTCGGCATCGTCTGCCGGCCAGTCGAGCGTCGCCAGGTCGAGGCAGCGCAGCCCGCCGGCGTCGAAGGCGGGGCTGCCCTGCACCAGCAGCAGGCAGGGCGCGGCATCCTCGAGCATGAAGGCAAGGCGGGCGGCGGGATAACCCGGGTCGAGCGGTACGCAGGCGGCCCCCGTGCGCAGCACCGCGAGCAGCGCCACCACCAGACCGGCGCCGGGCTCCAGCGCGAGCGCCACCCGCGTCCCCGGAGCGGCGCCCGCCGCGATGAGTTGCGCCGCCAGCCAGTCCACCCGGCGGCCGAGCGTGGCATAGCCGATGTCGAGGTCCTCCGCCTGCAAGGCGGGTGCCGCGCCGCGCGCGCGGCACTGCCTTGCCACCAGCGAGTCGAGCGTGTCGTCCGCCGGACAGGCGGTGCCGGTGGCGTTCCATTCCAGCAGCACGCGCCGGCGCTCGTCCGCAGCGAGCAGCGGCAGCTCCGCCAGCGGGGTCGAGGGCGCCGCGACGGCGGCCTCCAGCAGCTGCACGAAGCGTCGTGGCAGCGCCTCGGCCAGCCAGTCCTCGAAGCGCCCGCTGGCATAGGCCAGGTGGCCGTGCAGGCCGGCGGCCTCGCCATGGTCGCTGAGCGACCACTCGAGATCCCAGCTCGAGTCGCGCTCGACCGGCAGCGGCTCGATGCGGAACACCACTCCCGACGCCGTGGTGGCGGGTGCGGCGACGTCGAACTGGAACAGCAGCTGCGCCGGGACCTGCTCGCCACGCCGGCGCTCCAGCCCCAGCACCTCCGCCAGCCGGTGGAAGGGCAGCCGACGATGCTCGAGCGCCGCCAGCAGGGTGGCCCTTTCGCGCCCGAGCAGGGTGGCGAAGTCCATCCCCGCATCGAGCGGCGTGCGCAGCACCACTGTGTTGATCAGACAGCCGACCAGCTGCTGCAGCGGCGCCGCATCGCGCAGGCTCACCGGTGTCGCCAGCAGCACATCCTGCTCGCCACTGCAGCGCGCCAGCAGCACGCGCAGCGCGGCGGCCAGCACGGTGAACAGCGTGGTCCTGTGCGCACGGGCCAGGGCACGCGCCGCATTCGCGGTGCCGGCCGGCACCTGCAGCGCGATGCGCCGGCTCGGACCCGCGACGGGACGCGGGCGTTGCACCAGCGCATGCCGATGCGGCGCTCCCGCCAGCCGTGCGCGCCACCAGTCCGCTTCGACCTGCATGGCCGCATCGTCCAGCCCGCGCTGCTGCGCCCGCACGAAGTCCGCATGGCCGGCGACAGGCAGCGCCACGCCATCGCGACGGATGCCGCCATCCGCATACAGCTGCGCAAGCTCGTCACGGATGATGGGCACCGAGAGGCCATCGGCGATGATGTGGTGCACGGTGACCAGCAGCACGTGGCGCTCCGTCCCCAGCCCGAGCAGCAGAGCGCGCAGCGGTGGCCCCTCCTCGAGCACGAAGGGCTGGCGCAGCTGCTCGCGTGCGAGTTCCAGCAGCCCAGCCCGCGAGGTGGTGCCGGCGATGGCCTGCAACCCCTCCGCGGGCGCTGCAACGATCTGCTGCCAGGGGCTGCCGCCCTCGGCACCGAAGCGGGTGCGCAGCGCCGCGTGGTACAGGAGCACGCCGCGCCAGGCTACTGCCAGCCGCTTTGCATCGAGCGGCCCATCGAGGAAGATGGCGAACTGCTCGTTGGCTGCGGTGCTTGCCGGCTCCAGCTGCTGCTGCAGCCAGAAGCCTTCCTGCGCCGGGCCGAGCGGCAGCCGCTCCGTTGCAGCAGGCGATGCACGCAGCAGCGCCAGCAGCTCCGCCTTGGCCTCCCGCATCGCCGCGATGAGGCCTGCGTCGAGGGCACCACCTGGCGCGTCATAGTGCAGGCGTTCGCCCTCGGCCCGCAGCTCGACACCCGCGCGCTGCAGGCGCTCAAGCAGCTCGGCGGCGCTCATAGCTCGCCGCGCTGGCGCTGTGTCCCGGCGGCTGCCCCATGATGCGGATGCGCGGCGGTGCCCGCGTAGCGCCGCTGGACGGCGACGGCGTGGTGCTCCTCGAGGTAGCGCGCCAGCGCACCGACGCTGGGTGCCTCGAACAGCGCCG
>JACFNV010000035.1:6039-21781 GCA_019454675.1 Gammaproteobacteria bacterium
CGGCATCGTCGAGCAGCTGCTGCACGCGGGTGGTGAGGCGCACGGCGGCCAGCGAGTCGCCGCCGAGATCGAAGAAGTCGTCCTCCACGCCGATGGCCGGCACGCCGAGGACCTCCGCCCAGATCGCGGCCAGCTCGCGCTCGAGCGCGGTGCCCGGTTCGGCGCCGCGGCCGCCCCAGCTGCCCGCCGCGGGCATCGGCAGCGCCCGCCGGTCGAGCTTGCCGTTGGGGTTGAGCGGCAGCGCATCGAGGTAGACCCAGGCGCTCGGCAGCAGGGGGGCGGGCAACTGCTGGCCGAGCCAGGCGCGCAGCTCGGCCGGCGCCACGCCATCCACCCCCGCCGCCGGCTGCGCGAGCAGGCGCCGATGCAGCGCGGTGCCTCCCAGCACGCTGCCGTGGTGCCGGCTGTGGCAGACATGGCGTTCGCCGCCATCGCGCGCCACCACCGCCTCCACCGTGTAATCGGGGAACAGCCCGTCGCTGCCCGGCTGCCAATGCCACGCCGCCTCGATGCGGGTACCGGCATCCAGCTCGGGGCCGTCTTCCGGCAACGGCAGGAACACCGGCAGCCAGGCATGCTGGTGGTGGAGATAGTCGATCTGCGTGTCCGACGTGGTGAACACCTGCGTCCACAGCAGGAAGCCGTCGAAGCGCCCGCTGCGCGCAAGCCGGAAGTCGCCGCGCCCGGCATGCGCTGCCGGCAGCTCGCCGGCGAAGTCGAGATCCTCGAACAGCTGCGGCTCGGCCAGCAGCTGCCCCGGCGGCAAGCCGCGCAGGCACAGCCGCAGGTCGAAGCGCCGCCCCTCGCCGGCGAAGATGCGCTCGGCATACTCGCGTGCCAGCGGTGCCAGCAGCGGTGCCGCGCGCAGGCTGGCGGGCAACTCCACCGGCGCGATCCAGGTCGTGCAGCGCGCCGGCACCGCCACCGCATCCGCACTGAAGCGGCCACGCACGCGGTTCCAGATGGCGGCGATGCCATCGGCGCTGCCGATGTTGCCGATGATGCCCTGCGTGCACAGCCCGATCGGTTCGGGCAGCGGCACCTCCGCCGCATCCCCGGTGATGACGGTGATGCGGTCCGCGAGCCCGGCGGCGGCCACCGCCGCCCGCGCCTTCTCCGCCATCTCCGGCATCAGCTCCACCGCATAGACATGGCGCGCACCGGCCTCCGCCGCCATGCGCGCCAGCAGCGCATGCGGCCCGCAGCCGATATCCAGCACCACCCGCCCCGGCGCATGGCGCTCGAAGGCGCTGCGGAAGGCCGCGTTGCGCAGCGCATCGCTGCTCATCAGGTCGTGGAGGAAGTCATCGTAGACCTGGTAGCCGCCCAGCGAGGGCCAGAACTCGGCCCCACGCGCCGCGGCCTCCTGCCCCGGCACCACATAGGCCACCAGCCGCTCGCGCCCGGCCGCGTCGTGGCGCAGCGCCACGGCGGCGGCGGCGACCTGCGGATGCGCGCGCAGAAGCGTCTCGATCTCGCCCGGCTCGAGACGGAAGCCGTGCCACTTCAGCTGCTCGTCGATGCGCCCGAGGAACTCGAGGCTGCCATCGGGGCAGCGACGCACGCGATCGCCCGTGCGATAGACGCGCTCGCCATCCGGCCACAGGATGAAGCGGCTGGCGGTCAGCGCGGCGTCATCCGCATAGCCGAGCGCGATGCCGGGGCCGCCCACGAGCAGCTCGCCCGCCTCGCCCGTGGGCAGCTCGCGGCCCGCCTCGTCGCAGACATGCACGCTGACGTCGGGCAGCGGATGGCCGATGTTGCGCGCATCGCCATCGCCGGCGCCGTACTCGCGCAGCAGCACGTTGCCACCGGTCTCGGTGATGGCATAGGTGTTGACCAGTCGCGGCCCGCCGGCGCTGCGCGTGGCCGCCCAGCGCGCCAGGTCCCGCGCCTGCACCGCCTCGCCGCTCAGCACCAGCAGGCGCAGCGCGGGCGGCGGCCAGGCCTGGTCGAAGGCTGCCCCCAGCAGCGTCTCGCGGAAGGCCGAGGGGGTCTGGCTGAGCACCGTGATGCCCTCCCGGCCAAGAAACTCCCGCAGCACCAGCGCATCGGCACGCGCCGCCACCGGCGCCAGCACGAGGCAGGCGCCATGGCCGAGCGCGCCCCAGACCTCGAAGGCGGAGAAGCCGAAGGCAAGCGAGTGCAGCTGGCTCCAGGCATCGTCCGGCGTGCAGCCCAGCGCGGGACCCAGGTGGTCGAAGAGGCGCGCGACATTGCCGTGGCTGACCACCACGCCCTTGGGCTCGCCGGTGGAGCCCGAGGTAAAGATCAGGTAGCAGGGAGCCGCCGGGTCGAGCGCGAGCCCGGGATCGGCGTCGCTGGCGTCCTGCAGCGCCCGTGCATCGGCATCGGGGCACAGCGCCGGCACCTCTGCCAGCCCCAGCGCGGCGATGAACGCCGACTCGCCGACCACGCAGCGCAGCCGCGCGCGCCCGGCGATGAGGCGCAGGCGCTCGGCCGGGTAATCCGGGTCGAGCGGCACATAGGCCGCGCCCGCCTTGAGGATGCCCAGCAGGGCGGCGATGAGCTCCGGGCTGCGTGGCAGCGCGAGGCCCACCAGACTGCCGCTGCCGATGCCCCTGGCGCGCAGCAGGGCAGCGATGCGGTTCGCGCGCCGGTTGAGCGCCGCATAGCCGAGCGCGTGGCCCGCGGCACGCACGGCAGGCGCATCGGGCCGGGTGCGCGCGAAGCGCTCGACGATGCGCGGCAGGCTGCGGTCGGGCACGGCGAGCCTCGCCACCCGGGAACTGCTGCCGCCGCCCACGCCCGCTCCCGCGCCTCAGCCCGTGCGCCGCGCCGTCAGCCCCACCACCGGCGGATTGGCGAGGTACTCGGACCAGTACTCGGCGCCCATCGCCGCCAGCCCCGCGGGATCGAGCTGCAGCGGGTGCCAGCGCACCTCGCTGAAGCCGGCGGCGGCAAGCGCTGCCTCGTAGGTGGCGCGTTCGTAGTAGTAGACGACGAAGCGGAACAGCTCGCGGCCGCTGATCATCGCGTAGGTGATGGGCGAGCCCTCGCCGCGCGGCGCGGCGACGCTCTTGCTGAAGCCGTAGCGCAGGTAGCCGGCATAGCCCGCCTCGGGCTGCCCAGGGTTCTCGTTGATCGCCACCAGCCGCCCGCCCGGCGGCAGCTGGCGGGCGATGCTGCGGCACATGCGGCCGAGCTCGCCGACATCGCGCGCGTAGTGCAGCAGGTAGGCGGCGGTGGCGATGTCGAAGCTGCCGAGATCGGGCAGGTCCTGCACATCGCACACCAGGTACTCGGGTTGCGCGCTTCCCTCCTCCAACTGCTCGCGGGCGAGCCGGATCATGGCTGCGGAAATGTCCACGCCGAGCACGCGGCGCGCGCCCCGGCGGTGGATGCGCCGGGTGTAGAAGCCCTCGCCGCAGGCCAGGTCCAGCACGCTGCGGTCGCGGACATCCCCCAGCAGCCCGAGAAAGCTGTAGCTCTCGATGTAGCGGCGGATGGGCGATTCCCTCGAGCGCTGGTAGGGCACGGCGATGGCATCGTAGGGTGCAGCTGCCGCCCCCGCATCGGCCAGCGGCTGCCGGCTCCCCGCGCCGGCGGGGTTCACCCCTGCCTCCCGTGGGCCCAGGCCTTCAGCAGCACCAGCGATTCCTCGCGCAGGCAGCTGCCCTCGACCAGCGGCCCGCCCGGCTGGCTGCCGCGCAGCCCCGCAAGCAGCTCGCCGCCGGTGAGCGTGTCGAGGTCTTCCAGCGTGGCGCCATGGATGATGCGCGAGATGCCGGCATAGTGGCTGGCCGCCAGGCACATCGGGCAGGGCTCGACGGTCACGTAGAGCTCGCAGCCGGCCAGCTCCAGCGTGCGCTCGCGGCGGCAGGCATCGCGGATCACCGTCATCTCCGCATGCGCGGTGATATCGAGCTCGGAGATGACGCAATTCGAGGCGCTGGCCAGCACCACGCCGCCGCGTACCAGGCAGGCACCGATGGGCGGCTCGCCGGCGAGCCCGGCACGCCGGGCGGCCTCCAGCGCACGGCGCATGAAGGCCTCGGCGGGGGCCTCGCTGCTGGCGCTTGCGGCTGCCGGCGGGACGGGGTTCACCCCTCGTCTTCCCCCGCGTAGATGCAGCCCGAGGTGCAGGTCTCGTTGATCACCACCCGCGACAACCCCGGCAGCAGCGGCTTGAGGTGGCGCCAGATCCAGCGCGCCAGCACCTCGCTGGTGGGGTTCTCCAGCCCCTCGACCTCGTTGAGGTAGTTGTGGTCGAGCTGGCGGTAGAAGGGCTCGAAGATGCGGCGGATCTCGGCGAAGTCCATCACCCAGCCGCTTTGCGCGCCGATCTCGCCGCGCACGTAAAGCGTCGCCTTCCAGGAATGGCCATGCAGGCGCCCGCAGCGGTGCCCCTCGGGCACGTTGGGCAGGCGATGCGCCGCCTCGAAGGTGAATTCTTTGTATATCTCCATCGGAACTCGCAGCAGGACAGGCAGCCTTGCGCCGGGGCGACTCGGGAAGGCGCGATCCAGGCGGCTGATTTTATGGGATCTTTTGCGTTGGCGCCGGGAAGGTCGCGGCCCGGCTATTCTGCATGAGGACAAGGGCGCGAAGCCATAGACCACGGGACACCCGACCGGGCAGCGATCGGGGGCGGATATCCCGCCCGCAGCAGGTCAACTCGCTGCGAGCGGCCTCCCTGCCGATGGCGGCACGGACGACTGCGGCAAGCTGCCGCTGGTCCTTGAGTCCGACCGCGGGGCCTGCATAATGACCGCTGGCATAGACACCGGCCCGGAACGGGAGCAACGCATGGCAGACGAGCGCAACTTCAGGATCATGGCAAGCGGCCAGGACGGCCGTCTCGCGGGCATCGCCGGGCCCTCCGAACTGGCAACCAACCGCGTGCTGCGCAACACCTACCTGCTGCTGGCTGCCACGCTGCTGTTCAGCGCGGCGATGGCCGGCGTCTCGATGGCTTTCGGCTTCCCCTACCTCGGGCCCATCGTCACGCTGGTGGGCTACTTCGGCCTGCTGTTCCTGACCTACCGGCTGCGCAACTCCGCCGCCGGGCTGCTGGCGGTGTTCGGCCTCACCGGCTTCATGGGCCTCACCCTCGGCCCGCTGCTCAGCGCCTACCTGCGCACGGTGCCCAATGGCGGCGAGCTGGTGATGACCAGCCTCGGCGTCACCGGACTGCTGTTCGCCGGCCTCAGCGCCTACGCGGTGAAGTCGCGGCGCGACATGAGCTTCATGGGCGGCTTCCTCAGCGTCGGCCTGTTCGGCCTGCTGGGCGTGATCCTCGTCGGCCTGTTCGTCGACCTTTCCGCCTTCCAGATGGCGATCTCGGCCGGCGTCGTGCTGCTGATGACCGGCATGATCCTCTACGAGACCAGCGCCATCATCCACGGCGGGCAGGACAACTACATCCTGGCCACCGTGAGCCTCTATGTCAGCCTCTACAACATCTTCATCAACCTGCTGGCCCTGTTCGGCCTGGGTGACGACTGAGGCCGGCACGAGCGCATGAGCCGATGAACGAAGGGGCGCCGCTGGCGCCCCTTTCGTTTTCCAGCGGCGGATGGCTGCCGCAGCTCCCTGGCCACGCCCTCAGGACGGGCCGCTGCCGCTGAAGCGCACCACCAGGAAGATGCCCAGCATGGCGAAAGCCAGCGCCAGCTTCACCACCGCGCCCAGCGCCAGCCCCAGCGTGGTGCCGAGGCCCGCGAGGCCCGCCTCGCGCAGCGAGCGGTTGCCGGACAGCTCGCCGAGCAGCGCGCCGAGGAAGGGCCCGAGCAGGATGCCGGGCAGGCCGAAGAACAGGCCGAGCAGCATGCCCGCCGCAGCACCCCAGGCGGCCCGCGTGGTGGCGCCGAAGCGGCGCGCGCCAAAGGCGACCGCGGCAAAGTCCACTCCCCAGGCCAGCAATGCCAGCAGCGCCAGCACCATCAGCGTCAGGAAGCCGACATGGGCAAAGCCCTCGGCCCAGGCCGCCACCAGCAGGCCGAGGAACAGCAGCGGGATGCCCGGCAGCCCCGGCAGGACCAGGCCGCCGAGGCCGAGCACGACGAGAATGGGGGCAAGTACCCAGAGCGGCCAGTTGAGGTCCATGGGCAGGATAGCCAGGCAAGCGGGAGGCTCAGGATAGCAGCTGTCGGCCCCATGGCCCGCGGCCGGGTGCGGCACCCCTCCACGCATTAATCTGTTCGTCAGCTGCCTGTCCGATCATGGGGCGGGGCCGCATGGGAATGCCGACGATGTACCTGTTGCTGGTGGAAGACGACCTGAACCTCGGCAAGTCGCTGCACAAGCTGCTCCAGGAGCGCTTCAGGCTGGACTGGGTGCGCACGCTGGCGGCCGCGCGCCAGCGCTTCGCCGCCGCCGGGCACGACCTGGTGCTGCTCGACCTCGGCCTGCCCGATGGCGACGGGCTGCAGTGGCTGGGAGAGCTGCGTGCCGCCGGCTGCCGCACCCCGGTGCTGATCCTCTCCGCCCGCGACCGGCTCGACGAGCGGGTGCAGGGGCTCGACAGCGGGGCAGACGACTACCTGGTCAAGCCCTTCGAGGCCGAGGAACTGCTGGCACGCATCCGCGCGCTGCTGCGCCGCGGGAGCGGCGGGGCGCAACCGCTGATCGAGGCCGGCGCGCTCAGCTACGACCCGGAAACACAGCAGTTCCATCTCGACGACCTGCCCCTCGGCCTTTCCCCCCAGGAGCGCGGCCTGCTCGCCGTGCTGATCCGCGCCGCCGGCAGGACGGTCAGCCGCGAGCGTCTGCTGCTGCAGCTCTATGGCCTCGGCGAGGGCGTCGATTCCAACACGCTGGAGGTGCGCATCCACGGCCTGCGCC
The DNA here is from genome assembly GCA_019454675.1 of Gammaproteobacteria bacterium. Taxonomy (GTDB): domain Bacteria; phylum Pseudomonadota; class Gammaproteobacteria; order Steroidobacterales; genus QUBU01. Next base: position 12,847 of record JACFNV010000035.1, read on the forward strand.
GCCAGCTCGGCAAGGAGCGCATCGAGACCGTGCGCGGCCTCGGCTACCGGCTGGTGCCGCTGTGAAGCTCAGGCTGACCTGGGTGGCGGCGCTGCTTGCACTGACGATGGTGGCCAGCGCGGTGACCGGGGTGGTGGCCACCTATCGCCAGGCCGGCGAGGAATTGCGCGAGGTGCTGGAAGACGACCTCGAGAACCAGTGCCGGCTGCTGCTGCGCCTGCTCTCCGCCCCGCAGGCCCGGCAACCGACACCGGCGCTCGAGCAACTGCTGCGCAGCGCCTTTCCCGACGACGACGAGGAGACGCTGTGGGTCAATCTCTACGACGCCGGCACCCGCAGCCTGCTGGGCAGCAACCTGCGCCATGCGCTGCCGCTGCAGGACGCCACCGACGACGAGCTGCGGCTGTCCTTCGCTGGCCACTCGTGGCATGGCTGCCAGCGCCGCGGGAACGGGCTGGTGGTCCAGCTGCTGCGCCGTTCCGACCGCTACGCCGAGGTGGGCGGGGAGATCCTCGAAGACATCATGCTGCCGGTGCTGGCGGGCAGCGCCATCAACCTCGGGCTGCTGGCAGTGCTGATCGGGCTGTCGCTGTGGCCGCTGGCGGGACTGGTGCGCGAGCTGGGCACCCGCCATGCCGACTCGCTGGCCCCGCTGAAGAAAGGCGGCATGACCGTCGAGATCGGCACCCTGCGCGAGGCGCTCAACCGCATGATGGCCAATGTCGACTCGGCCCTGCAGCGCGAGCGCCACTTCGCCAGCGACGTGGCGCACGAGCTGCGCACACCGCTGACCACGCTCAAGCTCGAGCTGGCGAGCACGCATCCCGACCAGCAGGTGCTCAAGGCCGAGGTGGACCGGCTGGCGGGGCTGGTGGGGCAGCTGCTGATCCTCGCCAGGCTCGAGCAGGGACGCTGGCACGCAGCCTTCTCGACGGTCGATCTCGAGGCGCTGTGCCTGCGCGGCATCGCGCGCTTCGAGGCACGCATGCGGCAGGCGGGCATGGCGCTGCAGGCCGGACTCGAGCCGGTCGTCGTCGAGGGCGAAGCTACCTTGCTGCAGGCACTGCTCGACAACCTGCTCGACAACCTGCTCGCGCACTGCCCGCCGGGCACGCAGGCGCTGTTGCGGCTGCGACGGGAAGCGGGCCAGGTGGTGCTCGAGCTCATCGACACCGGCCCCGGCCTGTCCGCCAGCCAGCGCCAGCAGATGGGCCGCGACTTCACCCGCTTCGACAGCCGCGGACCGGGGCTGGGGCTCGGCCTCGCCATCTGCCAGCGCATCGCCCATGCCCACGGTGCCAGCCTCTCCTTCCTCGCACGCGAAGACGGACAGCCAGGGCTGCGGGTGCGGCTCGCCTTCCCCCGCTAAGGTACTTGTAATGTGCCCGCCGCTACCTTGTCGGCACTGCCTTCACACACCACATGGAGAGATGCCATGAAGAAACTCCTGACCATCACCAGCCTTGCACTGTGTGCACTGGGCGCCACCGCCGCCGAGCCGGCCGGCGGCTTCAAGGGCCCCGACAACCTGCGCCTGGTGACGGCGGCGGAAGCCAGCCAGCTTGCCGATGACACCGTGGTCAAGCTGCAGGGCTTCATCGTCAGGGCGCTGGGCGACGAGAAGTACGAGTTCAGGGATGACTCCGGCACCATCACCGTCGAGATCGACGAGGAAGACTGGGGCGGGGTGACGGCCACGCCGGATGCCAGGGTGGAGCTGCGCGGCGAGATCGATCGCGACCGCTACCCTGCCAGAGTGGAGGTCGATGTCGACAGCGTCCGCCTGCTGCCCTGAGCAGGAGCCACTGCCGCTCACCGGGCGACCGTGCCGCACGGTCTGTCGGCACGGTCGCCCGGCACCACCAGACGGCCCCCGCACGGGGTGCGCTTGCCGGCGCATGCCGGGACGACCGAAAATCGGCGCATGAGCCCGATGCCAAGCCCCCTGCAGCGGCTGCTGGCCGCCATCGCCATCGCCTTTGGCCTGGTCACGGTGGGGGCCGGCGGCAGCGTGCTGCTGGGCTGGCGCGACCCGGGCTACATCGTGTTCCAGCCGCTGCTGGTCTACACCTACAGCATGGCCTTCGCCTACATCGCCACCGGCCTGCTCGGCTGGCGGCATGCCGCCTACGGCCAGCGCGGCGCGGGGCTCATCAGCCTCGCCAACCTGGCCATGCTCGCCGTGGTGCTCGGCTTCTTCGCCAACACCAGCCAGGTCGCCCCGCACAGCGTGCTCGCCATGAGCATGCGCACGCTGGTCTGGCTGGGGCTGTGGCTGGGCTTCCGGCGGCTTGCACCGCGAAACTGAACCGGCAGCCGGCGGCTCTTCACTCAGCCGCGATTCATCGATCTGCTGCGCTGCCTGCAGCCAAGCAGGCCGGCAAGCCCGGAGAGGAACAACCATGCCGTCGCAGGCAGCGGTACCACCGCAGCAGTCGCATATCGGTAGTCCACGCCCGAGGCCGAGGCAAGGTAGTCGTAGTCGGTGAGTTCGACACCACCGACGGTGATCGACTCGATGCCACCCCAGGAAATCGTGCTGCCGAAGTCGGCTGCCGTGGAAAAGACTCCCGGAATCGGCTCGCAGGTGCTGCACTCACGGTACCTGTGGGCATTGCCCTCGACGTCAAGGTCGGCCCTCATGGTCACCCTGAACACGGCCCAGCCATCGGCATCGAAACGGAAGTTCGAGGTGAGCTGGAAGACATCGGGAAGCGTGTCCGTTCGCCGATCCAGGCCGTTGGTCGAGCGCAGCCAGCTGATGGTGCCATTGACGGAGGGAGCCCCGCTGAGGCTGCCGTGGAAACTCATGCTGGCGGATGCCACCGTGGACGAGGCCGGGGCACCCGAAACCCACGCATCGACATCGCCATCGATCACGAAGCTGGCGATCAGCGTTCCGCTCGCACCGGCCGGGCCGCGAATGGCAAAGGAGTCGTAGGCATGGCCGTTGGCCTGGCCACGTGCGTTGAATGAGGCATCGCCAACCGAGCCCGCCCTGGCGAGCGCCGTGAAGCGCAGCACGCCGTGGCCGGCGCCCCCGCTCCCGTAGCCATGGAAGGGATCATCCAGGATCCCCGACTCGCAAATCCCGCCGACGGAGTCCGAGCCCACGATCTGCAGCTTCTGGCAGGGGTTGCTGAAGCCGTTGATCAGGCCACCATGGCTGGCAACGGACACCATGTTCTCGGGTTCCGCAAGGAGGGGCAGCGCCTGCGCCGCCGTCATCGCAAACATCGCCGCCGTCGCGCCGAACGCCGGAATCAAGTATCTCGTCGCTTGCAAAAGCATGGCTGCCTCCCGCCAGGGCTTGTTCTTGTTTTCGCCCAATATAGCACCCGCTGCTCCACGATCGCACTATCCGTGCGGCCGGTGATGTGATGCCAGGCGAGGCTCTTGCCCTCGCGAAGGACGCCGCCCGGGAGCGAGCGGCGGCTTATGGCAAATCGACTTCGCCGATCAGGCTCGGCCGCGCGCCCTGGCGTGCCAGGCGAAGCCGCCCAGCAGCGCTGCCAGCGTCAGTACCTGGCCGGCCACGCTCTGCACGCTGGGGAAGATGCCGAGCGAGACGATGCGCGGCACGCCGGCCAGCGGGGTGATGTCGATCATGCCCGCTTCCTGCAGGGCCGCGATGCCCTTGCCCGCCAGCACCACGGCGATGATCGCCATCAGCCACGAGCTGTAGTTGAAGAACCTGGTGATCGGCAGCCTGGCGCTGTAGCGCAACATCAGCCAGGCGATGATGGTCAGCGCTACGGCGGCACTGGCCGCGCCGCTGACGATGGCGCCGTGGCTGCCCTGCGACCACATGGCCACGTAGAAGAGGATGGTCTCGAAGACCTCGCGGTAGACGACCACGAAGACCAGCCCCAGCAGTACCCAGGCGCCGCGCCCCGACAGGGCCTTCGACATCGTCTCGCGGACGTATCTCTGCCAGTTGTCGATATGCGACTTGCCGTGCATCCAGATGCCCACCAGCACGAGGACGCCGGCCGCCAGCAGCGAGCCGAAACCCTCGGTGAGCTCGCGGCTGGCACCGCTGATCTCGATCAGCCGGGTGGCGACGAACCAGGTCAGCAGGCCGGCCAGCAGGGCGCTGATCCAGCCGGCATGCAGGTAGCGCATGGCCTCCTCGCGCCCCGCCTTGCGCAGGAAGGCCATCATCGCCACCACGATCAGCAGTGCCTCGAGGCCCTCGCGCAGCAGGATCGCCGCCGAGCCGATGAAGGAGGACAGGTAGCTTCCCGGGGCCGCCAGCAGGATGTCCTCCACGCGCGCGAGCAGCGCACGCAGGACATCGGCCTGCGCCGTCACCACCGCCAGATCGGCACCGCCCTGGATGGCATTGCGGTAGGCCCCCATCGCCGCCTCGACCTCCCCCAGCAGCGCGCGGCTGCGTGTCGCCAGCAGCGGCTCGATCGGCTCGAAGCCATCGAGGTAGGCCGAGAGCGCCAGCCGCAGCGCCTGCCTGGCATCGCCCTCGCGGTAGGCATCGAGGCTTTCCTGCAGGCGGCTGTAGGCCAGCGTCAGCGGGCTGCTGCGCGAGGCCAGCACCTCGGGATGCCGGCGCAGGTGCGCGAGCAGGGCATCGGCCGTGTCGCCCCCCAACGCCTTCTCGAGAGCGGCGGGCGTGGTATCCGCCAGTGTCTTCAGGTCGGGGACCTGCTGGCGCAGCGCGGTGCCCGACTCCCACAGCTGCCTGCCTGCCTCGCCATCGGGATAGGCGAACTGGCCGACATGGAAGGCCAGTGCCCAGCGCTCGTCGCTCGACAGCTGGGCGTAGGAAGACATCGAGGTGCCGTCGACGCCCTGGGTGATGGTCTGGTAGAGGGCAAACAGGCTGCGCTGGCGTGCGCGATTGCGATCGGTGAAGTCGATGGGGGGAATCTCCAGGCCGACCGCCGCCGGGCCATCCCCGGCGCCACCATCGCCGTGGCAGGAGGCGCACTGCTGTGCGTAGAGTTGCGCGCCGAGCACCAGGTCGGGCGGGCGGGCGGGCGCCACCGTCACCGGATAGGCGGCCAGCAGCTCGACTGCCACGCCGCGCGCCAGGTCGGCAACCTCGGTGGCATCGGCCTTCTGCGCGATGGCCGCCTGCAGGCGCGCCACACCCGCCCGCAGGCCTTCCTGGCCGGGAGCAGCGGGCAGTTCGCCGACGACCCCGGCTACCGTCGCGGAGAACTCCTCCTGCTCGGCGTACTCGACCTCGTTGATGACGCTGCCATCTGCCACCGCTCCCGCGTAATCGACAGCGATGTAATCGAGCAGCCGCCAGGCAGTCTGGACATCGGTTTCCACATCCGCTTGCGAGGCACCTGCAGCCGGGACGACGAACAGGGCCACCAGCAACAGGCCGGCAAGCTGACGCAGGAACGGAACCATCATGGATTACCTTGTTTCGAAGTCCAGCAGCCACGCAGCACGCCGATGAGGGCCTGCGCCGACGGCTTCATCTTCCATCAAAGCAGGGCGGCCTGGCAAATCATCGGGACCCTCCCCGACGGCCATTCGCAGCCGCGGGTCGGCCGATGTTTCCTCAGGGCGCGGACGGCACGATACCGCTGCGATCGGCCGTCGTACCGGCCGCCGCGGGCCGCGCCTCGTGCGCCCCCGACAGCCACAGGTACACCGCCGGGAGGATGAGCAGGGTGAACAACGTGCCGATGGCCATGCCCGAGACCAGCACGATGCCGATGCTGTTGCGGGCGGCCGCCCCCGGCCCGCTCACCAGCACCAGCGGCAGGTGGCCGAACACCGTGGCGGCGGTGGTCATCAGCACCGGGCGCAGGCGCTCCAGCGAGGCCTCGCGGATCGCTGCCAGCCGCCCGGTGCCCGCCTCGCGCAGCTTGTTGGCAAACTCGACGATGAGGATGCCGTTCTTGGCGATCAGCCCCACCAGCGTGATCAGCCCCACCTGGGTGAAGATGTTGATGGTGGTGAACTCGAGGAAGGTGAACACCAGCGCGCTGGTCAGCGCCAGCGGCACCGAGGCCAGCAGGATCACCAGCGGATCGCGGAAGGTGCCGAACTGCGCGGTGAGCACCAGGTAGATCAGCACCACGGCAAAGGCCAGGGTGCTGCTGAGCGTCGCGCCCTCGGTGCGTATCTGCCGCGACTCGCCCGCGTAGTCGATGGTGTAGCCCGGCGGCAGGATCTGCGCCGCGGCCTCCTCGAGCGCCCGCAGGCCCTGGTCCTTGGTGATGCCGGGGAATATCCCGCCGTTGATCCTGAAGGAATTGCGCTGCTGGAAGCGGTTGAGCGAGCGCGGCGCGGCGCCGCTCTCGATGCGCGCGAAGCTCGACACCGGCACCACCTGCCCGCCCGGCCCCATGACCTTGAGATCGAGGAAGCGGCTGGGGTCGCGCCGGTCGGCCTCGCCCATCTGCGGGATGACCTTGTAGCTGCGCCCGTCGAGGTTGAAGCGGTTGACGTAGGCGCCGCCGAGGAACACGCCGAGCTCCTGGCCCACCTGGGTGAGGTCGAGGCCGAGGTCGGCGACACGGTTGCGGTCGATGATCACGTTGGCCTGCGAGATATCGACCTTGAGGTCGGTGTCGGCGAACATGAAGCGCCCCGAGCCGCGCGCCGCCCTCACCATCTCCTGCGCCACCGGCAGCATGTGCTCGATGTCGTCGCTGGAGCTGACCACCATCTCCACGTCGAACTGGCCCGCGCCAGGCAGCGCGCCAGGCAGCGAGGCAAAGGCGCGCACGCCGCTCACCTCGCGCACCAGGCGGAAGGCATCCGGCAGGATCTCCTGCGCGCTGCGCTTGCGCTGCGCATAGTCGACGAGCTCCATGCCGCCGAAGCCCGAGCTGCGGCGCGAAGACTCCCAGCTGTTGGTCGCCTCGGGCAGCGCCCGCAGGCGCTGCATGACCTCCGCGGTGTGCTCGGAGGTGTAGCGCACCGAGGCATCCGGGGCGGACTCGACGTACAGGCTGATCTCGCCCTGGTCCTCGGTGGGTGCCAGCTCGCGCGGCGAGAGCATGAACAGCGGCACCAGCAGCAGCAGCGTGGCGGCGCCGGCAGCCAGCGTAGTGTTGCGGTACTCGAGCGTGGCATCCAGCACCCGCGCATAGCGCTCGCGCAGGCGCAGGAAATACGACTCGACGAACGCCGCCAGGCGCGGCCGCTCGCCGGGCTCGCGCACCAGGTAGGCGCTCATCACCGGGGACAGCACCAGCGCCACCACGCCGGACATGATCACCGCCACCGCCAGCGTGAAGGCAAACTCCTTGAACAGCACTCCGGTGAGGCCGGAGAGGAAGCCGATCGGCGCATAGACCGCGGCCAGGGTGATGGTCATCGACACCAGCGGCGAGAACAGCTGGCGGGCACTGGCCAGCGCGGCATCGAGCCGGTTCATGCCTTGGTCGGTCAGCCGCTGCACGTTCTCGACCACCACGATGGCATCGTCCACCACCAGGCCCACCGAGAGCACGATGGCCAGCATGGTGAGCAGGTTGAGCGAAAAGCCGAGCAGGTACATGAAGATGGTGGCGCCCACCAGCGAAATGGGGATGGCCACCAGCGGCACCAGCGCGGTGCGCAGCGAGCCGAGGAACAGGAACACCACGATGGCGACGATGGCCACCGTCTCGATCAGCGTGGTGAAGATGCCGCGCAGGGCGTTGCGCATGTAGAGGCTGCCATCATAGCTCATGCGCACCTTGACGCCCGCGGGCAGCGCGGGCTCGAGCTCGGCGAGGCGTGCGTAGAGCGCATCGGCCACCTCCAGCTCGTTGACCCCCGGCAGCGTCCACACCGCCATGAAGACCGCGAGCTGGCCGTTCTCGCGCACCTCCGAGGAGGCTTCCTCCGCGCCGAGCTCGACCTCGGCGAGGTCCTTCAGGCGGATCGTCGCCCCACCGGTCTGGCGCACGATGAGATCGGCGAACTCCCCGGCCGAGCGCAGGTCGGTATTGGCCAGCAGGTCCACCTGCGCGGCCTGGCCCTCGGTCTTGCCGATGGCGGAAAGGTAGTTGTTGCGGCGGAGCGCATCCCATATCTCGCGGGCGCTGATGCCGAGCGCCGCCATGCGGTCGGGGTCGAGCCAGATGCGCATGGCGAGCGGGGTGCCGCCGGCCACCTCGGCACGCTGCACCCCCGGCACGGTGGACAGCACCGGCTGCACCGCGCGCGTCAGCCACTCGGTCATCTGCGCGCGGTCGAGGCGGTCGGACTTGTAGCTGACGTAGAAGCTGGCGAAGGGGCGGTCGGCGCGCTGGACGTTCACCGTGGGCGGCTCGGCGTCGGACGGCAGCTCGCCGCGGATCTGGTCGAGCCGCGCGCCCACCTCGGTCAGCGCCACGTGGCTGTTGGCATTGAGCTTGAGGCGCACCATGACGGTCGACATGCCGGCCACGCTCTGCGACTCGACGTAGTCGATGCCGGTGACCGAGGCCACCGCACGCTCGATCGGCGTGGTGATGAAGCCGCGCACCAGCTCGGCGCTGGCGCCGATGTACATCGTCTGCACGATGATCGAGGCGCTTTCGATGCGCGGGTATTGCTGGATGGGCAGGTTCAGCGCCGCGCGCCCGCCGATCAGCAGGATGGCGAGGCTTGCCACGACGGCGAGCACCGGCCTGTGGATGAAGGCCTCGAGCAGGCGGTTCATGAGCCACGCACGGCGGCGGCGCCCGGGGCAGCGGCCTGCGGCGGCGGGCCGGCCATCCGTACCCGCGAACCCTGGCGCAGCTTGAAGGAGCCCTCGGTGGCCACCTTCTCGCCCGCCACCAGCCCGTCGAAGATCACCACCTCGTCACCGATGGTGGGGCCGGTGCGCACGAAACGCTGCTCGGCGCTCAGGCCACCCTGCTCGCCGGCTTCCTCGCGGACCACGAAGACATGATCGCCGAAGGCGGCGCGGCGCACGGCGGCCAGCGGCACCGAGAGCACGTCGCGCGGCGCGGTGGCTGCCACCGTGACGTCG
>JACFNV010000152.1 GCA_019454675.1 Gammaproteobacteria bacterium
GGCACGCGCCGACCGCACCGGGCGGCCCTTCAGCATCTGCCTCTTCGACCTCGACCGCTTCAAGTCGCTCAACGACTCGCACGGCCACCTGGTCGGCGACCGCGTGCTGACGGTCTTCGCCAGCCGCGCGCGGCGTGCGCTGCGCGCCATGGATGCCATCAACCCCACCCGCTTCCGGCGCGCCCTCGGTCGCCTCGGTGGCGAGGAGTTCCTTGCCATCCTGCCCGACACCGACATCGGCGGCGGCCTGCGCTGCGCCGAGCGGGTGCGCGAGGCGGTGGCCAGCCAGCCGGTGGCCGACGACCTGCAGATCACGGTCTCGGCAGGCGTCGCCGAATACCGCCCGGGCGAGACCATCCCCGAGCTGCTGACCCGCGCGGACCAGGCCATGTATGCCGCCAAGCGCAGCGGGCGCAACCGGGTGCGGGTGAGCGCCGCGCGCAGCGCGGGCCCCAAGGACGAAACCCCCAGGCCGAGCCTGCGCCTGGTGCGCTGAAGCCAGCCCGACCCGCCATGCGCGGCGGGCCCCGGCTCAGTCGAGGATGGTCGCCTGTGGCTGGCCCGCCTGCTTGGCGACGCGGCCCGACTTCATCACGAAGTCGACATCCTCGAGCACCCTGACATCCTCCAGCGGGCTGCGCCTGACGGCGATGATGTCGGCCAGCTTGCCCGGCTCCAGCGTGCCCGCCTCGCCATCGATGCGCAGCAGCCTGGCGGCATTGATGGTGGCGGCCTGCAGGGCAGCCGCGGGGCTCATGCCCGCCTCGACCATGTAGCCGAATTCCCTGGTCGAGAGGCGGTGCGGGATGCCACCGTCGTCGGAACCGAAGGCGATCGGCACGCCGATCTTCAGCGCCCGCTCGAAGGCGCGGTCCTTCTCGCGGTACTCGCGGATGGCGCCCTGCTGCGCCACCGACAGCGTCGGCACCAGGTAGATGCCCTTCTGCTTCATGAGCCGGAGCGTGGCGTCATCGGCGCCGAAGCCATGCTCGACCGAGTCGACGCCGGCGCGCACCGCGGTGGCCACCGCATCGGTGGCATAGGCATGGGTGCCGACGATGAGCCCCAGCTGGTGGGCGGTGTCGACGATGGCCTGCATCTCGTCGAAGAAGAAGCGCTGGTCGATCCCGGTGTTGTCGGCAAAGCCGCCGGTGGCCATCATCTTGATGACGTCCGAACCCATCTTGTGCTGGATGCGCACCGCGTTCCGGCAGCCCTCGACGCCGCTGCAGAGATTCGAGGCGTGGATGTCCAGCGGGTTGATGTCCTCCTTCGTCATGTCGCCGTGGCCGCCGGGTGCGGTGATGGGATTGCCGGCGGCGAGGATGCGCGGGCCGAGGAAGCGCCCGGCATTGATCCAGTCGCGCAGGGCGAACAGCGGGTGCGGCGCCGAGGCCTGCTCGCGCACCGTGGTGAAGCCGGCCAGCAGCTTGGTGCGCGCGTTGCGCAGCGCCCACAGCGTGAGATCGGCCTCGGTCATCTTGTCCGCCTTCTTGGGCGGATGATCGGCCCCCGACCACATCAGGTGCGTATGCACGTCCATCAGCCCCGGCATGACGAAGTGCCCGCGCAGGTCGATCACCGTCACCGGCGCGCCTGCCGCATCCGCCACCGCCTCGGCGCCGAGGATGCCGTCGCGCACCGCCAGCACCTCCTGCCCGCGGATGACCAGGGTCTGGTTGCGCTTCGGCGCCTCGCCGGGAACCGCCAGCAGCTCGCCGGCCTGGATCACGACATAGGCGGGATTCCCGTCCTGCGTGGCGGTGGCGGCGACCGCCATGCCCGGCAGCAGGACGGCGAGGAGCGGCATCAGGAGGGCTCGCAACATCGATGGCATCGTCATTCCCCTTTGCTGGCGCCCCGGACGAGGGCGCGTTTTCCCATGGTTCCCAGGCGGCGGATGGCAGCCTCGCGGCGCAGTGCCTGCCCGCGGTCGGCGGCAGGCTCCACATAGACCAGGCGCACCGGCAGCCGGCTGCGGGTGTAGCGCGCGCCGCACCCCCGGTTGTGCACCGCCAGGCGCGCATCGGCATCGCGGGCGATGCCGGTATAGAGGCTGTGGTCCGCGCATTCGAGAATATAAACCTGCCAGGCCGGGCGCGCGGCGGCGGGCATGGCGTGCGGCCGGCGGGATGGCGCCAGGGGCACTAGCCCCCGGCCGCCTCCGTTTCCGGCCCGGGCCTGGGTGGCTGGTTGCGTGCATGGCGCACCGCCACCACCACCATGGACACG
>JACFNV010000036.1:0-14480 GCA_019454675.1 Gammaproteobacteria bacterium
GGTCAGCAACTGGGGGCGTCCCGTCGCGGCAGCGGTGGCCGCCTACTACACGGCGGGTGCGGTGTCTTCCTGGGCCTATGCGGCGCCCGCAACCGCCGGCAGCGCCGGGGCTGCCGCCGGAGCCGCCGGTGGCGTGGCAGCCACCAACACGCTCGTGGCACCGCTCATCCCGGCTGCCGTTGCCAGCGGTGCGGCGGGTGGTGCGGTGGCGGGCATCATCGCCACCGGCAATCTGCGCGGCGCGGTGGCCGGTGCCATCACCGGCGGCCTGATGGGAGGCATCGGCGGCCAGTTCGGCAATGCCTACAGCACGACCCGGGTGCTGGCCGAGTCGGCGGTCGGCGGCATCGGTGCCGAGCTGCAGGGCGGCCACTTCAGCGATGGCTTCCTCAGCAGCGGCGCCATGTCATCATTGACCTGGGCCTCTCTGGAGATGCGCCGCGTGATGGTGGAGCAGTCTTACCTGCAGGAGGGTAATCATGGCGGCGAGAGCGCCGGCTTCCGCGGCGACGGCTTCAAGCTGGGAGGCTGTCGCGCGCCATGCCTGAGCAGCCCATTGGGCGGCGTACAGAATGGTCCGGGGAAATTCATCACGATCGACTACCAGCCGGGGTCCTTCCTCGACCATCTCGTCGAGACTTACGCCGGCCCGCATGACTTCCTCAACGCCCCCATCTTCTACGATGCAGTGGGCAACAACATCGGCCGACCGGCCTTCTTCGAAATATTCAACGCCACCAATGTGCTGCTTGCCACGCCCTTCGCGGCAGCATCAGCCGTGCCCGGTTATGCCTATGGAGCCGTCCGATGAACAGCCACCTCTTGTGCAGGGTGATTGCCATCATGCTCGCGGCTTCCTTGCTCGGCGCCTGCGTACCCATGCGTTTCCCCGTCTTCGATGTTTCCGGCGAGGGACAGAAGCAAGCGGGGTACTGCATTGCAGGTATCAAAAACGTCCTGCTGGCCGAGGCACCGCATGGCGTCCACATCAACTGGTGGGCCGAGAACCGCGGCCCGGAGGGATCGCTTTGGCTGCGCATTTATCTCGAAATCCCCGAAGGCGTGTCGGTCCGCTTCGAGTCCGAGCGCTTGCAGCTGGAAAGCCCCGGCTGGACCGAACCCAAGGGCCTTTCGATCAAGGCCATCACGGCACCTGGCCCGCTGCAGTTTGCGGCTGACGCGCTGCTGGTCGGCCCCGTTGACCCCGCACGCCAGAGGCATCTCCTGTGGTTTCTTCCGGACAGCCGTGGAAATGCTTATCGCACCGACATCCCCTTCGTCTCCGAGTTCAGCGTCAGACTGCCACCCATGAGCATCAACGGCGAGCCATGGCAAGCAGGGCCGGTCAGCTTCACGGCGGCTCGGCGCTGGGGCATGTATACCTGCATCCAGTAGCCAGCCACCCGCGGCCGCCTAGATGCCGCGCAGGACGTTGACCGGGGGTTCGTCCACCGTGCGCCACACCGCCAGCACCCCGACGATCCCCACCAGCCCCGCACCCAGCAGCAGGCCCGCGGGCCACAACAGCCAGCTCATCGCATAGGGCAGGTCGAATACCTGGCGGGCCAGCAGGAAGCCGATGATCGTGGCCCCCGTCGCCGCCAGCAGGCCGCCGAGGGCGCCGAGGACGATGAATTCGGTGGCCACGCCCTGCAGCATCATGCGACGGCTGGCGCCCAGCGCCCGCAGAATGGCGCTCTCGGCACGGCGCTCATCGCGCGTCAGCTGGATGGCGGCCAGCAGCACCATGACCCCGGCCAGCAGCGTGAACAGGAACACGTATTCCACGGCCAGCGAGGCACGCGACATCACCAGCCGCAGCTGCGCGAGGATGGCATCGATATCGAAAACCGTGACGCCCGGGAACCTGCGCACCAGCTCGTTGAGCATCTGCCGCTGCGTCGCCGGCACATGGAAGCTGCTGATGTAGGTCTGCGGCAGCTCCGCCGCCAGGCCCGGCGACAGCATGAGGAAGAAGTTGGGCGAGAAGGACTCCCATTCCACGCTGCGCGTGCTGGTCACGGTGGCGCTGAACTCCTCGCCACCGATGCTGAAGCCGATCACGTCGCCCAGCCTGATGCCGAGCTCGGCGGCGATGCGCTCGTCCAGCGAGACTTCCGGCGAACCGGCATGGTCGGCAGCCCACCAGGTGCCGCTGCGGATGTGATTGCCCGCGGGCAGCTGTGCCGACCAGCTCAGGTTCTGTTCCCTGAGCAGGAAGTCGGCACCCTTCGGCTTGTCCTCGGCAAGCCGCTGCGCGCCGGTGCCGTTGACCGCCGTCAGGCGACCGCGGATGAACGGCAGGTAGCCGGGGCGGCTGCCGAGTTCGTCATGGATGAACGCCTGCATGGCCGGCCATGCCTGCGGCTCGATGTTGATCAGGAAGTAGTTGGGTGCATCCGCGGGAATGGTGCGCTGCCAGGCGGCGAGCAGGTCGCCGCGCACCACGGTCAGCAACAGCAGTGCCATCAGGCCGAGGCCGAAGCCGACCACCTGCACCACGCTCTCCCACCCACGCCTCGAGATATTGGCCAGCCCGTAGCGCCAGGCCGCCCCTGCCATGCCGCGCAGGCCTGCCGTCAACCGGACGAGCCACCATGCGGCCAGGCCTGCCACCACCGCCAGCGCCAGCAGGCCGCCGGCCACGAGCGCCACCAGCCGCAGGTCGCGGACCATGAGCTGGATCATGCCGACCAATGCCGCCACCGCCACGGCATAGACAAGCCCCGTGGACACAGGGGCGGAGCCGAGGTCCCGGCGCAGCACGCGGATGGGTGGCGCACGCCGCAGGTGCCAGAGCTGGGGCAGGGCAAAGCCCATGACCACGGTCGCCGCCGTCAGCAGGCCGAGCCAGGACGGCAGCAAGCTCACCGCCGGTAACCTCAGCTCGAGAAAGCCGCTGGACAGCCTGGCCAGCACCTCCTGGGCGGCGAGGCCGAGGAGCGATCCGATGAGGCTGGCGCCAAGCACGATGAGCAGCAGCTGCAGGGCGAAGAGGCGCTCGAGGAAGGATTGCGTGGCGCCAAGGCTCTTGACCAGCGCCACCATGTCCAGGCGCCGGAGCGCATAGACCCGTGCCGCCATGGCGGTGGCCACCGCCGCCAGCACCACGGTGACCAGCGAGGCCAGCCTCAGGAAGCGCTCCGCCCGCTCGATCGCCGAGCGGATCTGCTCGCCGGCATCGCGACCGTCGCGGATCACCGCTTCACTGCCCAGCCGCGGCTGGATGCTCCTGCGGAATGCCGACAGGGCAGCCTCGTCGCCGGCGAACAGCTGGCGGAAGCTGACCCGGCTGCCCGGGCGCAGCACATCCATCGCGGGCACGTCGTCGCGATTGACCAGCAGCGCCGGCGCCAGGCTGGCCATGCCGAGGCTCTGGTCGGGCTGGTACTCCAGCACCCGGCTCACCAGCAGGCTGCGGCTGCCCACCTGCACCTCGTCGCCAACGTCGATGCCGAGCCTGCCGAGCAGCCCGGGCTCGGCCCAGGCCTCGCCCGGCGCGGGGATGCCATCGGCAACGCTGACCGCGGCCGCAAACATGTGCAAGGAGGTCTTCAGCTCGCCGCGCAGCGGATAACCGGGGCCGACGGCATCGATGGTGGCCAGCGCGCTCTGCTCCTCCCCGGCCAGGGCCACCGAGGGAAAGCTCATCGCCTCGGCCGTGGCAAGCCCATGGCCGCGGGCCTCGTCGAGGAAGGCGACACTGATGGGCTCAGGGGAGCGGATGACCAGGTCGGCCGCCAGCACGACGCTGGCCTGCTGGCCGATGGCACGCCCCACCCGGTCGGTGAAGAAGCCGACGGCGGTGGCGGCGGCAACCGCCAGCACGATGGCCATGGCCAGCACGTTGAGCTCGCCGCTGCGCAGGTCGCGCCACAGCAGGCGCAGCGCAAAGCTCGGCATGTTCACGATTGCAGCCGGCCGCCGGCGATCTCGAGGATGCGTCCGCATCGCTCTGCCAGGGCGCGCTCGTGGGTGACCAGCACCAGCGTGGTACCCATCTGGCGATTGAGGTCGAACAACAGGTTCGCCACGCGCTCGCCGCTGGCCTGGTCGAGGTTGCCGGTGGGCTCGTCGGCAAACAGGATGGCGGGCCGCATCACGAAGGCGCGGGCGATCGCCACGCGCTGCTTCTCGCCGCCGGACAGCTGGCGCGGGTAATGCCCGAGCCGGTGGCCGAGGCCCACCGCTTCCAGCGCTTCGCGTGCCGCGGCCTGCGCCTGCCCGAGGCCTGCCAGCTCGAGCGGCAGCATGACGTTTTCCAGCGCGCTGAGCGCGGGCAGCAGGTGGAAGGACTGGAAGATGAAACCCACCTTGCGGCCGCGCAGCAGCGCCCGCCCGTCCTCATCGAGCAGCGTCAGGTCCTCGCCATCGAGCCAGACCTTGCCCGAGCTCGGCAGGTCGAGGCCGGCAAGCAACGCCAGCAGCGTGGTCTTGCCCGCTCCCGAAGGCCCGACCAGCGCCACGGACTCGCCGGCACGGATGCCGAGGCTGATGTCGTCAAGGATGGTCAGCGCTCCCTCGGGGCTGCTAACCTGCTTGCCCAGTCCCGCCGCACGCAATACCAGCTGTTCCAGAGTGGCCTCCCGCTTTGTCCAACTCGCCGTCCTGATGCTGCTCGCCATCTGGCCGCCGGCCCATGCTGCAGATGCAGCGCCGGTGCTGCTGGTCGTCGGTGACAGCCTGAGTGCCGGCCATGGCATCGACCCCGGGCAGGGCTGGGTTGCCCTGCTGCAGAAGCGGCTGGAGGCAGGAGGTTACGGTTATCGGGTGGTGAACGCCAGCATCAGCGGCGACACCACCACCGGCGGGCTGGCACGCCTGCCGCGGGCGCTGGCGCTGCACCGACCGGCCATCGTGTTCATCGAGCTGGGCGGCAACGACGGGCTGCGCGCCACGCCGGCCACCGTCGTCCGCGACAACCTCTCCGCCATGGCGCGGCTGGCGCTGGAGGCGGGCGCACGGGTCGTCCTCGCGGGCATGGAGATGCCACCCAACTACGGGCCGCGCTACACGGCCGAGTTCGCCGCGATCTATCCCGCGGTGGCCAAGGCGCTGGACACCGCGCTCGTGCCCTTCTTCCTCGACAAGGTGGCCCTCGATGCAGCGCTGATGCAGGGCGATGGCATCCATCCCAATGCAGCCGCCCAGCCGCGGCTGCTCGACAACGCATGGCCCGCCATCGAGCAGGCCATGCGCAGCGCGGCGTCCAGCCCGGGCGGGCGACGGCCCGGCAACACCGGCGCCGCAACTCGCTGAAGCCGCCCGCCGGCCGGCAGCCTTCAGCGGAAGGCTGCGATGTGGTCGCGGATGAACTGTGTCAGCGCAATGGGCTCGCGTCCGAGCAGCTGGCGGACGGTGTCGGTGGCGTGCGGCAGCACTGCGCCGAGGGCGATCTCGCCAAACAGGGTCGACACCGCATTGGCGTGCCATTCGTTGGGCAGCACGCGCTTGAGGATGGAGAGATAGACCTCGGGATCGGCCGGCACATAGTTGATCTGCGTGCCCAGCACCTCCGAGAAGCGCTCTGCCGCCTGGTGGAAGTCGAGCACCTCGGGACCGGTGATGTCGTAGCTCTTGCCCGCATGGCCGCTGCCGGCCAGCACCTCGGCCGCCACCGCGCCGATGTCGCGGGTATCGGCCATGGCCGTCTTGCCATCACCCATGGGCAGCGAGAACAGCTTCTGTTCCTTGATCGTGCGGGCGCTGCCGAGGAAGTTCTGCATGAAGAAGTTGGGCCGGATCATGGTCCAGTCCAGGCCCGAGGCACGGATATGCTGTTCCGATGCCCAGTGCATCTGCGGAATGGGCGCCGTGGCATCCGGCAGGCTTTCCATGGACGACATCTTCACGATGTGGCGCACCCCGGCCTCCCGCGCCAGGTCCACCACCTGCTGTTCCTGCGCCAGCTGCTGTTCGCCGTTCGGCAGCAGCAGGAACAGTTTCTCGACGCCTGCCAGCGCCTTGCGCACGATGCCGGCGTCGGTGACATCGCCGATGATGATCTCGGCCCCGCCGGCGGCGAGCGCCGCTGCCTTGTCCGCGTTGCGCGCCAGCACGCGCGGCTTCAGGCCCCTTGCCAGCAGCGCCTTGGCCGCCTCACCACCGGTCTTGCCGGTTGCCCCTGTCAACAGAATCATCGGTTTTACCCTCTGGAACGAAAAATGTCTGCGATGCTTGCCTGGATGGCCTCGGCGGCGGCACGCGGATCGGCGGCATTGCGGATCGGGCGGCCGACGACGATGTAATCGGCGCCATCGCGGAACGCCTGCTCGACGGTGACCACCCGCTTCTGGTCGTCCGCGGGCCGGTTCTCCACCGGACGGATGCCCGGGGTGACCACCAGCAGGCGACGGTCCACCGCACGGCGCATGGCCGGCAGCTCGAGGCCTGAGGCCACCACGCCATCGCAGCCGGCCTCCAGCGCACGCCGCGCGCGAGAGAGCACCAGCTGCTCCACGTCCACCGCGAAGCCGAGGTCGTCGAGGTCGCCGCGATCGAGGCTGGTGAGCACCGTCACCGCGAGGATCTTCAGGTCCCCCTTGGCGGCCGCCGCTGCTTCCATGATCCCCTGGTTGCCATGCACGGTGGCAAAGCTCGCCCCGTGGCGCGCGAGCTGGCGCACGGCGGCGGCCACGGTGGCCGGCACATCGAAGAACTTGAGGTCCGCAAAGACCTTCTTGCCGCGCGCCCGCAGCCATGCGAGCAGCTCGAAATAGCCGCCCGACATCATCATCTCGAGCCCGAGCTTGTAGAACTGCACCGAGTCGCCGAGCAGCTCCGCCAGCTCCCTGGCGGCAGCCGGCTCCGCGACATCCATGGCGAAAATGAGCCGGTCACGGCAATCCACGGGCTGGTCGAGAGGCATGTCCTGATGTTCCCTGCAAGCTATCCGCGCAGTTTAACGGATCGGCGGGCCATCATGACCGCTGCTGCTGCGATGTTGCGCCAGGTGGCCGAGGCGGGCTTCACCACTTCAGCTGCGGATCGACCAGGCGCCGGTAGGCGGCCACCGCATAGCGATCGGTCATGCCGGCGATGTAATCGGCCACGGCGCGTGCCCGGCCCGCCTCGCCCTGCCCGCGCTCCCACTCGATGCCGCGCGCGGCGTGCTCCGCCGGCATGGCATGGACATCGGCCATGAAGCGCACGAACAATGCCTCGACCACGCGGTGCACCTGCCGGTTCATCGCCAGCACGCGCTCGTGGCGGTACAGGCGCCGGCCGAGGAACAGCTTGAGCTCGCGGTGGGCGGCAGCGGTCTCGCTGCCCAGGCCTATCAGCGGTCGCGCACGGGCACGCACCTCCTCGATGCTGGCCGGGACCGCCGACTGCAGCTTGCACCTGCTGTTTTCCACCAGGTCGGTGACCACCTCATTGATCATCCGGCGCACGGTCTCGCGCAACAGGACCTGCCGCCGCGGGCGCCCCCTGCGCACGGCCGCGAAATGGCGCTGGAACAGGCCGACACCGGCCAGCTCGTCCGCCGTCAGCAGGCCCGCGCGCAAGCCATCATCGACATCGTGGTTGTTGTAGGCGATCTCGTCGGCGATGTTCGCCAGCTGCGCCTCGAGGCCGGGCTGGCGCCGCATCAGGAAACGCTCGCCGAGATCACCCAGCTCGCCGGCCCTGCCGGGCGGGCAGCGCTTGAGGATGCCTTCACGGGTTTCGAAGCTCAGGTTCAGTCCGGGGAATGCCGGGTAACGCTCCTCGAGCTCGTCGACCACCCGCAGCGACTGCAGGTTGTGCTCGAAGCCTCCCCATGGTCGCATGCAGCGGTCGAGGGCATCCTGGCCGGAATGCCCGAATGGCGTATGGCCGAGGTCGTGGGCCAGGCAGATCGCCTCGACCAGATCGCTGTTGAGGCCCAGGCAGCCGGCAACGGTGCGCGCGATCTGCGCTACCTCCAGCGAATGGGTCAGGCGGGTGCGGTAGAGGTCGCCCTCGTGGTTGATGAAAACCTGGGTCTTGTAGAGCAGCCGGCGGAAGGCGCTCGAGTGCAGGATGCGGTCGCGGTCGCGCTGGAAGGCGCTGCGATAGGGATGCGGCGGCTCGGCATGGCGCCGGCCACGGCTGCTGGCCTCGCTGGCGGCATAGGGTGCAAGCAGCCCCTCCTTGCCCTTGCAGCCCTTTTCAGCCGCCAAGCTCGCCACGCACGAAGTCCTGCAACTCGCGCAGGCCGAAGTCCGCGCTCACCCGGCCCTCGCCGATACCGGGCAGGAGCACCAGCCTGAGCTGGCCCGCCTTGACCTTCTTGTCCATGGCCATCGCGGCCAGAAAGGCCTCGGCATCCATCGCTGGCGGACGCACCGGCAGCCCGAGCCGCTCCAGCACCGCGACGATGCGCTCCACATCCCCCGTCGGCAGCCAGCCGAGGCGCTGCGAGAATCGCGCCGCCATGCCGATGCCGGCACCCACCGCCTCGCCATGCAGCCACTGCCCGTAGCCCATGCGCAGCTCGATGGCATGCCCGAAGGTATGGCCGAGGTTGAGCAATGCGCGCTGGCCATGCTCGCGTTCATCCGCCGCGACCACTGCCGCCTTGATCTCGCATGAGCGGCGGATGGCATGGCCGAGCGCGGCGGCCTCGCGCGCGCGCAGGGCGACGGCCTGCCCCTCCATCCAGGCGAAGAACCCGGCATCGGCAATGAGCGCGGCCTTGAGCACCTCGGCCAGCCCCGCGGAGAGCTCCCGGTCGGGCAGGGTGTGCAGCGTGTCGGGATCCGTCACCACGCACGCCGGCTGGTGGAAGGCACCGACCAGGTTCTTACCACCCGGGTGGTTGATGCCGGTCTTGCCGCCCACGGAAGAATCGACCTGTGCCAGCAGCGTGGTGGGCAGCTGGATGAAGTCCACCCCGCGCTGGTAGATGGCGGCGGCAAAGCCGGTGATGTCCCCCACCACCCCGCCACCCAGCGCCAGCACCACGCAGTCGCGGGCGAAGCGGCCACTGACCAGGGCATCGAGGATGGTCGAGGCGGTGGCCATGGTCTTGAAGGACTCGCCATCGGGCAGCACCACGCTTTCCACGCGCTGCCCGCCGCCGGCAAGGCCATCGCGCACGCGGTCGAGATACAGCGGCCCCACCGTCGTGTTGGTCACGATGAGCAGGTCGCGCCCGGCGATGTGCGGATCGAGCAGATCCCTGCAGCCGAGCAGCCCGCTGCCGATGTGGATCGGGTAGCTGTGCTCGCCCAGTTCCACGTTGATGGTCGTCATGAACCCACTCCCGTATCCACCTGCGCCTGTCCGAGGCCGCGGCGGATCTCGCGCACCACCGTCGCCACGCGCCGGCCATCGGTATCGACGACGAGATCGGCAATCTCGCGGTACTGCGGATCGCGGTGTTCCATCAGGCCACGGAGAATGCTGCGCGGATCGCCACCGCGAAGCATGGGGCGCTCCTTGCCGCTGCGGATGCGCCGCAGCTGCTGGTCTACCGAGGCGTGCAGGTAGACCACCTTGCCACGCGCAGCAAGCGCGGCCCGGCTGCCCGGATCCTGCACCGCGCCGCCACCGGTTGCCAGCACCACCCCGGCGAGCCTCGAGAGCTCATCGATCACATCGCGCTCGCGCGCCCTGAAGCCCGCTTCGCCCTCGCGCTCGAAGATGTAGGGAATATCCACCCCGGTGCGCTCCTTGATGACTTCGTCGCTGTCGATGAAGCGCCGGCCGAGCTCCCCGGCCAGCCTGCGCCCCACCACCGACTTGCCCGCACCCATCGGGCCGATGAGGAAAATGCTGTCGCTTGCCGTCATGCGCCTATTCTAGTTCCAGACCGCTTTCCCGGCAGTCTCGCTCGTCTTGCGCCGCGACGGACCTCCCCGCCAGCCGGGCAGCATATCCAGGCACATGGGAAAGGTGCCGGTGCCGGACAGGAAAAAGGCCGGCAAGCGGCCGGCCTTTTCCACTCATCATCAGGGCATGGGGCCCGGCCTAGGGCGGCGGCGGGATCTCGCAGGCGGCATCCGGCCCGAAGGGGCTGATGACACCCGGCGGGCTGGCATTCGCGTCGCTCAGGTGCGAGGCCAGCGCTTCCAGCTCGAAGGTCTGCGACTTGGCAACCTCGGTGCCGGCCACGCTGGCCTTGGCCTCGATGCGTGCATCCAGCCAGAGGTTGTAATTCTGCGGGTAGAAGATGCAGACCCTGGCGCGACCATCGCTGCCCGTCACCACATTGGCGGCATTGCCGGCAGCACCTACGTTGTCACAAGGGCTGCCCGCCGGTGCATTGCTTGCCACCGCGGCCACCATGGCGATATTGCCCGCCTCGATCAACCCGTTGTTGTTCTTGTCCTCGCTCAGCGCCGGATTGGGATCCAGGTCGAGGATGCCGTTGTAGTACTTGGCCGGATCATCGGGGAAGAGGCTGTCCTCGTCCGGGCACACCGTTTCGGCCGCCTTCACCCAGCGCGCGGGCGTGCCCGCGACATGCAGCGAGCCCTTCTTGAAGTTCACCGAACGCACGCTCACCTGGACGGGCTTGTTCGCCACGGCATTGCCGTCCGCATCGGTGACGAACACCACCCACTCCTTGGCGAAGGTGGCGGTGCCGATCTCGAACAGCTTGTTGCCCGTGCCGAGAGAGATGGCCAGCGCCTGGCCCGAGACGGTGAGATTGACGGTATCCGACACCGATGGCGTATCGACCACCTGCGCCTTGATGCTCACGCCATTGACGGGGCTGGTCACGGCGCCGGCCCGATACAGGATGGTCGCCCGGCCCTGCTCGTCGGTCTGCGCCTGGGCTGCCGACAGGCTACCGCCAGTAGCATCGTTGATGATGGAAAAGCCGATCTGCCGGTTGGCCACCGGGTTGCCCCTGGCATCACGCACGACCGCCAGCAGGCTGGACTCGCCCCCGACGCGCACGCTGAAAGGCTCGGCCTGCAGATGCAGCGTGGCCGCATCTTCCGCCACGAACAGCGCCGATACCGATGCCTGCAGGTTGTCGTTGAAGGGCAGCAGCGCGGTGATATCCACCCGGCCGGCATATTCCGACTGCAGCAGCGCGGTGGCATAGCCCCCGCCCGTCGTCGTCGCCCTGATCGTCGACCTGGGCGGCGTGCCCGGGGGATCGCCTGCCTCGACAAAGCCATCGCGCGTGGTGAAGAAATCCACATCGGCGCCATCGACACCCGCACCGTCGACCATGTAGCGCACCCGGATCGTCTCCGGCGTATTCAGGGCCAGCGTCGGCAGCGGCTCGCCATTCTGCGCCGGGCTCGGGTCGACGAAACTGAAGCTGGTGCCCGACACATTGATCCACGATATCGCGCTCTGCTCGAGTGCCGATACGGTGATCGAGTCCGCCCCCGCGCGCGTGGCGGTGACGTTGAAGTCCACCTTGCCGGTTGCGCTGGTCAGCAGGCTTGGCGCCGAAATCGCATTGCCTGCCGCAGATGCAAGCTGCAGGGTCACATCGGGTATGCCGCGGCCGGCGCTGTCCACCAGCGTGGCGGTGAAGGCCTGCACCTCGTTGAGGGGCATGGTGACCGGGGCGCTGGAACTGCTCGATGGCGTCAGGCGAATCTTGGTGCCGACCACCTCCACCCGGGTGCTGCCGCTGACGCGACCGGCGGTCGCGGTCACCGTGATGGTGCGGTTTCTGGCGGAAGATCCGTTGGACAGCTGGGCAGTGATCACGCCATTGGCATCGGTGACCGGGCTGTCGACCGCGAGCGAGCCATTGGCATTGGCGCTCAGCACCACCGGCTCACCGGGCAGCACGACGTTGTTGGCATCGCGCACGATGGCGGTGATGGCGACCGTCGTCAGGCCCCTCTGGTCGGAGTCGAGCGTCGGCGAGCTCGCCAGCACCTGGACCGATGCGGCCATGGCCGGCCCGTCGGGGCCGCCACCACCCGGCGAGAGGATGGAGCCATCATCACCACCGCCGCCGCAGGCAGCCAGTGTCATGGCCAGCATGGAAACAAGGGTAATACGCCGTATTTTCATGAGTCATGATCCCCAGAGATGTCCGGTGGACACCTGATCAATAAATGCTCGAGCCTTCCTTGAGGATCTTCGGGGTCACGAAGATCAGCAGCTCGGACTTCTTGGAAGTGCGGGTGCTGGAACGGAACAGGGCACCAAGGCCCGGGATGTCGCCGAGCAGCGGCACCTTGTTCATGTCCTCGCCCTGCTCGGTCTCGTAGATGCCGCCCAGCACCACGGTCTGCCCGTTGTTGACCAGCACCTGGGTCTTGACCGAGCGGGTATCGATGCTGGGCACCTGGCCGCCGCGCTCGTTGGTGATGACCGCACCGACGCTGTCCTTGGTGACCTCGAGATCCATGATGATGCGGTCATCAGGGGTGATCAGCGGGGTAACGGTAAGCGAGAGCACGGCCTCCTTGAACTGGGTGGTCGTGGCACCGCTGCTGGAACCCTCCTGATAGGGAATTTCCACACCCTGCTTGATGAAGGCCTCCTTCTGGTTGGCGGTGATCACCCGCGGCGAGGAGATGACCTCGCCCTTGCCCTCCGCCTGCAGCGCGGAGAGTTCCAGGTCGACGAGAAAGTCCTTGTTCAGCAAGGCCACGGCCACCCGGCCGGCAGGATTGGCGACCGGCAGGTTGACGTTGTAGCGGTCGCTGAGGTTCGGCAGCTCGACCGGGTAGGGATTGCCGCTGGCATTGATGTTGGTCACCGCCGAATCGACCATCGTGCCGGTGCCCGCTGCGCTGCCGGAGGTGGACAGCAGGTTGCTGCCACGCTGGTCCACCGCGGTCACGCCCCAGCGCACGCCAAGGTCGCGGCTGAAGTCATCGCGCACCACCACCACCCGTGACTCGATCAGCACCTGGCGGACCGGGATGTCGAGGGTGGCCACCAGCCGGCGGATCTCGGCGACCCGGTCGGCGGTATCCTGCACCATCAGCGTATTGGTGCGTTCGTCCAGCGCCACCGAACCGCGCTCGGAAAGCAGGGTCGTGGTGCCATTGCCCTGGACCAGCTCGGCGAGTTCGCGGGCCTTGGCATAGTTGACCTGCAGATACTCGGAGACCAGCGGTTCGAGCTCGCGAATCTCCTTGCGCGCCTCGAGATCGGCCTTCTCGCGGGCGGCGATCTCATCAGCGGGCGCAATGATCATGACATTGCCGTTCTGGCGCCTGTCGAGCCCCTTGGTGGCCAGCACGATGTCGAGCGCCTGGTCCCACGGCACGCTCTGCAGCCGCAGGGTGACATTGCCCTGCACCGAGTCGGACACCACGATGTTGCGTCCGCTCACGTCGGCGAGGAGCTGCAGCACCGCCCGCGTCTCGATGTCCTGGAAATTGAGCGTCAGCCTCTCACCCACGTACTGCTTGTCCGGGCTGAAGAGGCTTGCCTGCTTCTCGACGGCCGCCTTGACCACCGGCTTGACCTCGACGGTGAAGGTCTTGTCGGACTGGTAGGCCAGCTCCTCGAAGGCGCCATGGGTGTTGATGACCACGCGCGCGTTGTTGCCGACGCGGGTGATGTCGATGGTGTCCACCGGGGTGGCGAAGTCGGTCACGTCGAGGCGCTTGACCAGGGCATCGGGCAGCTGCGTGCCGACCAGGCCGAGGATGATCTGCCGCCCTTCCTTGCGCACGTCCACCGGGGTGCCGACCTCCGACAGGTCGAGGATGACGCGGCCACCACCCTGGTCGGCCCGGCGGAAGTCGACCGCCTGGATGCTGCGCCCGGCTGCTGCCACCGGCGCCGGGCCGGCAGCCGGTGCGGCTGCCGCCGTGGCCGTGGCAGCAGCGCCCTGCGCGCCCAGCAGCACGAAAATACTGTTGCCCTCGACGCGGGTCTGGTAGGGCAGCATCGTGTCGAGGTTCAGCACCACGCGCGTGCGCCCCGCCGATTCCGCGGCCAGCACGGTGGCCAGCCCGCCGATGCCCACGTCCTTGCGCCGCGAGGGCAATGCAATGACCGTGTCGGACAAGTCCAGCGCGATCCGCGCCGGATTTTCGATGGTGAATGCCAGGGGCGCCGGGGCCGCCCCCGAGAGCTTCAGTTCCAGCTCGACCTTGTTGCCCGGCAGGGTCTGCACCTCGATGTCCTGCAACTGCAGGGTGGCCTCGGCAGCCAGCGCACGGGGGGCGCCGAGCGCAAGCGCCACCAGCACCCACAGCGTGCCCAGGATGGACATCACTCCTGCTGCACCGAGGCGTGCACGCAAACCGCTGGCGGTGCCCACACCCCCGGGCGCCGGGAAAACTACTGCTGGCCTGGCCATGCTCATCGTCACTACTCCCACGCTCTCCCCCTGGGGGACGCCCTCAATCGGACAGGCCGATGGCCGCCGACCGCTTGTAAAAACCGCCGATGCCATCCGGCACCAGTTCCTCGACCTGTATCCCGCCCGCCGTGACGGCCACGACCTGGCCATCGTTCTGCCCGATGTAGTTGCCCGGCACCACGCGGTGCACGAGGCCATCACGGGTCTGGACCAGCGCATAGTGCTGGTTGCCGCGATTCAAGGTGCCGACCATGCGGAGCGTATC
>JACFNV010000036.1:14490-21169 GCA_019454675.1 Gammaproteobacteria bacterium
AACTGCTCCAGATACTCCTTGGGCCGGTTTGCCTCGGGCCGCGGGCCGACCGCGGCGCGACCCCGCGCCGCATCCGGCTGGAAGGGCGAACGCAGCGATTGCGCCTCGTAGGTGAATGTCTCGTATGGCTTGATCTGCGGCAGGGGCTCGACCCGCCCGCCCGGGCGGGCCTTGACCTCATTGATGTACTTGTCGAGGTCATCATTGCCGCCGATGCAGCCGGCCAGGGACAACACCAGGGCCGGGATCACCAGCAGACGGACGAGCTTGTGGCTGCACACCATCATGACCCTGCCTTCGCCGCGACCGACCCGCTGCGCGGGCGTATGGGCACCTTGGTATCACCCGCGCCACCAGCCGCTTCGCCCTCGAGCTCGTCGAGGTAGCGGTAGGTCTTTGCCGTCACGTTCAGTACCAGCTGATCCGCCGATGCGTCCTTGTCGGCCGGCGCGATATCCACATCATGCAGGGTGACGATGCGTGGCAGGGCGGCGATGTCGCTGACGAAGCGGCCGAACTCGTGGTAGCTGCCCCGCAGGCGGATCTTGATGGGCTTCTCCGCATAGAAATCCATGCGCACCTCTTCCAGCGGCTGGAACAGCTCTTCCTGGAGGCCGGCGGCGAGGCCGGTCTGGGAGATGTCGACCAGCAGGTTCGGGATCTCGGTCTGGCCCGGCAGCTGTCGCAGCATGGTGCCAAAGGAGCGCTCGATCTCCTCGAGCTGCGCCTTGTAGACGGTGAAATTGGCTGCCTTCCTCTGCTTCGCCTCGAAAACCTCGCGCAGTTCGACTTCCTTGCGCTCGGCCTGCTCGAGCAGCGGGATCTGCTGCTGCCACACCAGCAGGTAGAAGCCGAGGCATGCCGCGAACACGAAGAAGATACCAACGAAGAAAACGTGGAAGACGAAAGGCCAGCGCCCGATGTCGTTGAAATCGAGCTGGCGCAGTTGCTGGAGGAAGTTCATGGCTGTGCCTCCCCTGCTTCGCGGCTGACCACCTGCTTGGCCACTACCGTGAACTCACTGGCACGCGGCGCGGTCATATCACCCTGCTTGCCGGTCGACTTGACCTCGACCACTTCCAGGTCGGGCTCCTTGAGCCAGCTGGACTTGTCGATGTTGCGCATGAAGGCGGACACGCGGGTATTGGATTCGGCCTGCCCCTTGATCTCGATGCTGTCCCCCTTCTGCTTGATGGCACTGAGGTTCACGCCATCGGGCAGGGTACGCACCAGCTGGTCGAAAACATGGACGATCCCCGGCCGGCTGCGCTGCAACTGCTCGATGATCTCCATGCGCGCCAGCAGGCGATCCTTCCTGGCCTCGAGGTCGAGGATTTCCTCGATGCGCTTGTCGAGCGCCTGGATCTCGCCGTTCAGCAGCTCGTTGCGGGCCTGCTGGTTGTCGACGATGGCCCCCATGACCAGGCTGGCCAGGCCAATGACGAGCGCCGCGGCGAGGACCGCGCCACCCAGTCCGATGAAGAACTGGTTGCGCCGCCTGGCACGCAGCTCCGCCCGCCATGGCAGAAGGTTTATGCGCGGCATGTCAGTCGAAACTCCGTAGCGCCAGCCCGCAGGCCGTGAGCAGCGCCGTTGCATCCTTGCGGATGCCCTGCGCCTTGGCCCGGGAGGAAATCTTCATCTGTCCCAGCGGGTCGCCCACCTCGGTCGAGATGCCCACCTTGCTGGAAATCACGTCGGCCACGCCCGGGATGTTGGCGCAGCCACCGCAGATGAGTATCTGGTCGGGCTGCTCGCGATGGTTGCCGGAAGCGAGGAAGAACTGCAGCGAGCGGCTGACCTGCTGGGTCATGTCGTCGATGAAGGGGTCGAGCACCTCGGGCACGTAGTTGCTCGGCAGCCCGCCTTCCTTCTTGGCACGCCCCGCATCCTCGAGCGACAGGCCGTAGGTGCGCATGATCTCCTCGGTAAGCTGCTGGCCACCGAAGGAGAAGTCGCGCGTGTACTCGACGCGCATGTCGCGCAACACGCTGAAGGTGGTGTTGCTGGCGCCGAAATCGACGACCGCGATCAGGTGGCCCTGGCCGCCGTCGGGCATCTGGTGCGCCATCAGCTGGCAGGCGTTCTCCAGCGCGAAGGACTCTATGTCCACCACGCGCGGGATGAGCCCCGCTGCCTCGACGGCGGCACGACGCTGGTCGACGTTCTCGGTGCGCGTCGCCACCAGCAGCACGTCCATCATGTCCGGATCGGCCTCGGACTGGCCAAGCCGCTGGAAGTCGTAGCTGACCTCCTCCATCGGGAAGGGAATGTACTGGTCGGCCTGGATCTCCACCTGCGCTTCGAGCTGGTTGTCATCGAGCGCCTTGGGCAGCTGGATCACCTTGGTGATCGCCACGTCGCCACTGATGCCGATGGCAGCCTCGCGGGTCTTGGTGTTGGCGCGCTTGACGGCCCGACGGATGGCATCCCCGACGGCAGCCGTGTCGACGATGGTCTTTTCATTGATGGCGTTGGGCGGTGTCGGCTCGGCTGCGTAGCACTCCGCCCGGCAATTGCCGACCGAGCCCGACAGCTCGACCAGCTTGATCGAGGAGGCGGTTATGTCAAGCCCGATCAGGGGTTTCGACCGCGGCGAAAAAAGCACGTTTTTCCCCTTCTATCCCGACAACTTGCACAAGAAAAATCGGGCCCAACCTTAGCAACCCAATTTAACCATATATCACGGCTCGCACAACTGCTCGTGATGGCGTTCACAACCCGGTAAAAAAACCGCTGGACCCCGGGAGTCGCTGGCCGGAGCGCGCCGTCCGGGCCGCGAGCAGCTGGCGCACAAGTGCCGGTCTGGTCCTGGCAAGCAGGGAGGGAAGGCGAGCGACCATCGATCAGGCGTGATCCTGCAGCCGTTCGGCAACCCCGCTGTCGTAGGACCCGGCCGGTGCTGCAAACACGATGCCCCAACTGCAGCAAGCCAGAATGCCCGTAGACCGGTGGCTTTGCGCCCCCACCTTTCGATGGGTTTGCCCAAAATCCGCGGACAGGATGCATAATCGCCAACCCTGAGGCAAGGGATGACCGCGGGATTTTGCGATGCAGTTCTTGTTTCGCCTTGGGACCGCGGTCCTGGCGCTTGTTTTCACCGCAGTCGTCCTCGCGGCAAGCATGGCAGCGGCCGGCTACTACTATCTCGAGCCCGGCCTGCCCGGGGCCGACACCATCCGTGAAGTCCCGCTGCAGACACCGCTGCGCATCTACTCGCGCGACGGGCGCCTCATGGCGCAGCTCGGCGAGCAATGGCGCACGCCGGTGCGCTTCGAAGACATCCCCGAGACGGTGGTCAAGGCCTTCCTCGCCGCCGAGGACGACCGCTTCTTCGAACACCCGGGCTTCGACTACCAGGGCATCCTGCGCGCAAGCATCAACTTCGCGCTGACGGGTTCGCGCACGCAGGGCGGCAGCACCATCACCCAGCAGCTGGCGCGCGCCTACTTCCTCAGCCCCGAGCGCAGCTTCGTCCGCAAGGCACGGGAGTTGATCCTGGCGCTGCGCATCGAGCGCGAGTTCAGCAAGTCGGAAATCCTCTCGCTCTACCTGAACAAGATCTTCCTCGGGCAACGCGCCTACGGCATAGCCGCGGCGGCCGAGGTGTACTTCGGCAAGGACCTTGCCCAGCTGACGCTGGCCGAGGCAGCCACCCTGGCAGGCATCCCCAAGGCACCATCGCTGCTCAATCCCGTCAACGGGCCGGAGCGCACCGTGCAGCGCCGCGCCTATGTGCTCGGGCGCATGCACCACCTCGGCTTCATCGACCAGGAGCAATACCGGGAAGCGCTCGACAGCCCGCTGGAGTCGCGGCTGCACGGCCCGCGCGTGGAACTCGAGGCGCCCTATGTAACCGAGATGGTGCGGGCACAGATGCTCGAGCGTTTCGGAGCGGCAGCCTATACCGACGGTTACGAGGTGGTGACGACCATCGACAGCCGCCTCCAGGAAGCCGCCAACCTGGCGCTGTCCACGACGCTGCTCGAATACGACCGTCGCCACGGCTACCGCGGGCCCGTCGCGCGCGGGGCCCTTGCCGGCGTGCCCGCTGCCGGGGCCGAGCGCGACCGGGCGCTGCAGGCGCTGCTGCAGAACCAGCGCAGGGAGGCGGCCCTGTACCCGGCGGTCGTGCTGTCGCTCGGCAGCAATGACTCCGCGCGATTCTTCGTTCGCGACATCGGCGAGCTGAGCGTGCCCTGGGAGGGGCTGCGCTGGCGCCGCTACCTCAGCGACGCGGCGATGGGACCCTTGCCCAAGGGTGTCGGCGAGGTGCTGGCCGTTGGCGATGTCGTCCACCTGCTGCGGACGGCCAAGGGGGGCTGGCTGCTGGCCCAGCTGCCCGCCGCGGAAGCCGCACTGGTGGCCATCGATCCCGCCGACGGCGCCACGGTGGCACTGACCGGCGGCTTCAGCTTCCAGGCCAGCAAGTTCAACCGCGCGGTGCAGGCCCGGCGCCAGCCCGGCTCGGCCTTCAAGCCCTTCGTGTACTCGGCCGGCCTCGAGCACGGCTTCACGCCGGCCACCCTGATCAATGATGCGCCACTGGTGTTCGGCGACGCCGAGCTCGAGGACGTCTGGCGCCCGGAAAACTACTCGCGCGTGTTCAACGGCCCGACGCGGATGCGCGAGGCACTGGTCAAGTCGCTGAACCTGTGCTCGGTACGCATCCTCATGGACACCGGCATCGACACGGCGATCCGCCATATCCGCGGCTTCGGCTTCGATGACACGGCACTGCCGCGCAATCTTTCGCTCGCCCTTGGCAGCGGCGGCGTCTCGCCCTGGGACATGGCGGCCGGCTACGCCGCCTTCGCCAATGGCGGCCGGCACGTCGAGCACTACATCATCGACCGCGTCTTCGATGCCGGGGGCACCGAGGTCTTCACCGCCGAACCCCTGCGTGCCTGCGAGGCCTGCGAGCCACCACCATCCACCGACGCGACCGCCGGCACCTCGCCGGACGGCCAGCAGGCGCAGGCATTCGCGGTCGATGGCTACGAGCCGCAGGTGGCCTATGCCATGGACGGCAGCCGGGTCGACTGGCCCGACGAGGTGCCGGCCTACCGCAGCGTGGAAGCCATGATCGAGCATGGCAGCCAGTGGCGACCCGATGTCGGCGAGACCCCGGCCTTCTTCCGCGACCGGCGCCTTGCGCCACGCATCATTCCCGCCGACAACGCCTTCCTTGTCTACGACATGATGCGCGACGTCATCCGCCGGGGCACCGGGCAGCGGGCGCGCGAACTCGGGCGCAGCGACATCGCCGGCAAGACCGGCACCTCGAACGAGCGGCGGGACGCCTGGTTCAGCGGCTTCAACGGCGCCCTGGTGGCAACGGTCTGGGTCGGCTTCGACAAGGAGCGCTCGCTTGGCCCGCGCGAGGAGGGCAGCCAGACGGCGTTGCCCATGTGGAAGGATTTCATGGCCCGCGCGCTGCGAGGGACGGCCGAACGGCCGATACCCCAACCACCCGACATCATTTCCGCGCGTATCTCGCCGGAAACCGGCCAGCTGGCCGGCGTCGGGGATTTCGACGCCATTTTCGAGTATTTCCGCCCTGCCGACCTCGCCGCCGCCGAGGCCAGGGCCTCCGCACCGGAGGCCTATCCTGGCTACCCGCGGGAGTACCGCGACCAGGCCGCGGAAATCTTCTGAGCGGTCTGCCCGACGAGATCCGAGACATGGCAAAACGGCATCGCACGTCCCCGGACCAGCGTCGCATGGCCGTCGCCCAGGAGGCAGCCCGCCTCATGCAGGAGCACGGCCAGCGGGACTTCCGCGCCGCCAAGGCGAAGGCCGGCCAGCGCCTCGGGCTGGCCGACCAGGGCGTCCTGCCGAGCAACGAGGAGGTCGCCTCGGCCATGGCCGCGCACAACCGCATCTTCCGCGGCGAGGATCACGAGGGGATTCTCGATGCGCTGCGCCGGGCGGCACTCGGGCTGATGAACGAACTGGCCGCCTTCGACCCGCGCCTGGTGGGCACCGTGCTGAGCGGGCATGCCAACGAAACCGGCGTCATCGAGCTGCACGTCTTCAGCGATGCCGCCGAGGAGGTGGGCACCCTGCTCGATGAAATAGGCCTGCCGAAGCGGGCCTGCGACAACCGCCTGCGGATACGCAGCGACGAGTGGAAGTCATTCCCCGGCTACCACTGCCGCCAGGGTGATTTCGAGTTCACGCTGAGCGTGTTCCCCGAACGCGGCCGGGGCAATGCACCGCTCTCGGCGGTGGATGGCCGGCCGATGCGACGCGCGAAGCCACGCGAGGTGGCCGCGCTGCTCGCTCAGCGCTCGCCGACCTCCACGTAACCGCGACGCCCGGGGCCCGTGTAGATCTGGCGGGGGCGGCCGATGCGGCCTTCCGGATCGGTGATCATCTCGCGCCAGTGCGCACACCAGCCCACCGCCCGGCCAATGGCAAACATGACCGTGAACATCGGGATCGGGATGCCAAGCGCCTTGTAGATGATGCCCGAGTAGAAATCGACGTTGGGGTAGAGCTTCTTCTCGACGAAGTAGTCGTCCTTGAGCGCCATTTCCTCGAGCCGCATGGCCACGTCGAGCAGCGGATCGGACTTGCCGAGCTGCTCGAGGACCTTGTGCGTCATGGTGCGGATGATCTTGGCGCGCGGGTCGTAGTTCTTGTAGACCCGGTGGCCGAAGCCCATCAGGCGGAA
>JACFNV010000037.1 GCA_019454675.1 Gammaproteobacteria bacterium
TCACCAATCCCATGTTGTCGAGCGATGCCTTCCGCCTGCTGACCTGGGGCAGCGCGCTGACCCGCATGGAGCGGGTGCACCGGCTGGCCGGCTACCCCGTGCTGACCGAAAACATCCGCGTGTGCTGGCTGGGCACCGATCCGGGGCGCAACTGCGGGGTCTGCGAGAAGTGCATCCGCACCAAGCTGAACTTCATGGCGGCGGGCATTCGCATACCGGCA
Source organism: Gammaproteobacteria bacterium (assembly GCA_019454675.1). Taxonomy (GTDB): domain Bacteria; phylum Pseudomonadota; class Gammaproteobacteria; order Steroidobacterales; genus QUBU01. The sequence goes on from JACFNV010000037.1 coordinate 222, forward strand.
GGGCTCGGCGCCGTACCGGGCTTCCTGGACATCCTCGGCCTGGTGGCCGAGCGCAGGCAGAAGATCGACTTCCTGGCGGAGATCGCGAAGGCCGGCCGGCACGGTCCCATGCCCGCCGGCACGCAGCTGGCGCTGGTGCTGTCGATCTGGAAGAACCGGCTGTTGCGGCCGTTCCGCAACCTGCGCCGCGTGCGGCGGAACATCGGGCGCTGGCTTAGGGGCCGGCCCCTCAGGCAGCATTGAGACATGCGGCTGTTTGTACATGACGAATCATCCGGGGCCCCATGGCAGGGCGGGGAGCCGTGGACGCGCGGGTGCGGGAGGCAGCGTGTTTGCGGTTGATGCGGTGCTCTGCATCAGCCTGCACGAGAGGACGGACCGACGTGACATGCTGCTCGGGCAGTTCCATGCGCTCGGCCTGCCTATCGAGTTCGTGCTCGTCGAGCGCGATGCGGAGGATCCCGAGCGCGGCTGCTATCACTCGCACCAGCGCTGCGCGCAGCTTGCCATCGAGCGCGGCCTGCAGCGGGTGCTGATCCTCGAGGACGACGCCACCTTCCAGCCACCGACACCTGCGCACCTGCGGCGCATCAACCGCTTCCTGCGGCTGCGCAATCCCGGCGTGTTCTACCTCGGCGGCATCCTCGGCCGCATGTGGCGCATCCCGTGGCCGGGGGTGGTGCGCTGCCGGGTGACGGGCTGCCATGCCTACATGCTGTCGGCGGCCGCCTGCCGGCGTGTGCTGGGGATGCCCTTTGCAGGCGAGGCCATCGACTCGGTCTTCGCGAAGCGCTTCAAGGGCTATGCCGCCTTCCCGATGCTGAGCGAGCAGCAGCCCGAGGGGCAGGTGAGCAGCGATCTTGCGGCAGCACGCAGCGCGCGCCTGCAGGGCGACGCCAAGGTCAAGGATGCTGCCTTCTGGCAGCGCAACCGCGAGCGCCAACACGAGTCGGTGCGCCGCAACTGGGATCGTACCCTGCTGATGCGCTGGCTGTAGCCGATGACGGGCACCGCGGTCATCTCGGCCTTCAACCCGCTCAATTGCGGCATGTACTCGGTGGACCTGGCGGCCGAGCAGTTCTTCGGCGAGCTGCAACTCCCGGTCACCCACCTGGTGAGCCAGGCGCGCCTGCGCACCGGCCGCCTGCGCTTCCGGCTGCTGCGCTCGCCCGCGGAGCTGGCGGCCTACGACAACATCGTCTACTGGGGGGACTTCCTCAACAATCCGATGTGGGGCGAGCGCGACTACGTGCCGCGCGAGCTCAAGCATGGCTGGTCGCGCAGCGCGGATGCCGCCTGGGCACAGTGGCGCACGCTGTACCTCGAGGCCCGGCACCACGCGCCGCGGGCGCGCATCTTTGCCATCGGCGGCTGCTTCCTCGGCGCCGATGCCGCCACCGCCAGGCCGCTCGACGACGATCTGCGCGGTTTTCTCGACAGCGCCGAGCTGGTCACGCCGCGCGACGGGCGTTCACTGGACATCGTCAGGGCCATGGCACCGGATGCCCGCATCGAGGAGGGAATGGATTGTGCCTGGCTGCTGGCGCCGCCCTCCGTGGCGCGCACGCGCGAAGCGGGCTATTTCGTCTGCTTTCTCGGGCGCACTCTGGAGGCGGGCGATCGCGGCTTCCTCGACGAGCTGGGGAGACGGACCGGGCTGAAGCCGGTATGGCTGGACTGGTTGCGGCTCGGCAAGTCCCCCTGGCTGGCCGACAGGCGTTTCCGACGCATGCGCCGGCTGCTGGCGGGGGCACGCTTCGTGGTGACCGACACCTACCACCTCGGCATCAACGCGCTGAACTGCGCCACGCCGGTGGTGTGCCTGTTCGACGGCAGCCGCCAGGTCCAGGACGGGACGCTCGGCGACTACAAGAAACTCGCCCTGATGGAGCAGCTGGGGCTCGCGGACTGGCTGCTCGAGGTGGGCGATGGCCGGGATCTCGCGCCACGCATCGCCGGCCGTCTCGAAGCCCTGTCCGCGGCGGGTATCGATGGAGCGCTGGCGACCTTCTCCACGCGCCGGGAGCGGTATCGGCAACGCCTGCGGGAAGCCTTCCGCGGCACGCCGGGCGCATAGGTGCCCGGCGGCCGCGACGAGGGCCGCCGCTCAGATGTGCCCGTTGACGACCGGGTTGAAGGCGATCAGCGAGTCGCGCAGCTCGGGCGAACCCATGCCGTGCAGCGGGAAGCGCGCCGCGAACTGCCCCTGCTCGCCGTGCAGCGCCATGTAGTTGAGCGCCACCATCTCCACCAGCAGGTTGACGTTGTTGCCGGCGGGGGAGCCGACCGTGTCCACCGAGCCATCGGCGCGAAACCAGCCGAGCTGCTGGTGGCGCTCGGGCGACCTGCCGTCGCCGCTGTAGAGGGCGGGGCGCCCGGCCGGGTTGTAGACGAGGAAGAAGCTGGCCGCGGTGCTCTGGTCGTCGCCGGTCCACACGCCCTTGCCGCGACCGTTGACCGAGTTGTCGAGCATGCCGTTGGAGTTGACCGAGCCGTCGCTGAAGACGTAGAGCATCAGCGGCACGCCGATGCGCGCCGCGTACTCGAGGCAGGCGCCCATGCAGGCACCGGCACGGAAGTCGCGCAGCTCGCCGGTGGCCCGCTCGCTGGTGTGGTAGTCGAAGCCGCCCATGGTGATGGTGCCGGCGCCCGCGTAGCCGTTGACCACCATCTTCATCACCGCGGCGGTCTTGCGGTACTCGGCATCGCCGGCGAACTCGGCATCGCTGAAGATGCCGCTGGCGCCCTTGATGTGGGCATCGAGCCCCGGGTTGAGCGCGGAGGGGTTGCCGTAGCGGTCGGCGATCGAGGCCGACTTGATGTAACCGCAGCGCACCATCTCCTTGATGACCGCGTCGCGACTGATGCGGGTATTGACCCGATCGAGCTTGTTTTTGCTGATGCGAGCGATGGATTCCATCACCGCCACCGCATCCTCCTGGCTGAGCAGGCCGACCAGCTTGCCGGTGTCGACCAGCCCGGTCACGTCGTTGGGGCTGTCCACCTTGGTAGGGCGTACCGAGGGCTCGACGAAGGCGGGGGGTGCCATCGAGTTGCCGCCCGACTCGGAGTTGCGCGAGCCGATCAGCGTCAGCAGCTCGCCATCGGCGCCGGCGCGCCAGACGGCATACATGGGGTTGTGCGGGTTGAGGCCGGTGTCGTTCTCCGAGCGCGCCGGGATCACCGCCCCGTTGATGGCCGCCATGGTGCCCGCCGAGAGGCGCGTCTTCATGCCGCGCAGGAAGGCGCTGTCGCTGTGGAAGGCGAGCCCGAGCGAGTCGTCGATGAAGCTGCCGGCGCCGGCGGCATCCGGCACCATGTCGCCCGGCAGCCCGAGCTTGCTGTAGCCCGCGGTGGGCAGGTAGTCGTGCTGGCCGCCCTGGCGGCCGACCATCACGTTCGACCCGGCGATGTTGGCGCCGCCGGCCAGGTCGAAGCAGATGAAGGGGATCTTGCCGGCGCCCGCCTGCGCGATGCCGCAATCCCCCAGCAGCGCGTTGAGGTCGGCCGACAGCTCGGCGCGCGCGGCACGCGGGTCCGCGAACAGGCTGAACAGGCTGGCGCCCATCACCGCCGCGCCACCCCTGGCGAGGCCCTGCGAGATGAACTGGCGCCGGCTGAGCGGGCGCTCGTGTGCGGGGTGCCGCAACGGCTCGTCGAGCCCGAATGTCTTGCGCTTGCGTGTCATGCCGTGCTTCCTGGCCGGTGTTACTGGATGAGCATGCCGGCGCTGCCGATGGCGGCCGCGCAGCTGGCCTTCACCACCACCGCGGTGCGACCGGCGCCGCAGCTGCCGCCGCAGGCGGTGAGGCGGCCGATGAGGCTCTCCAGCTCGGCCTTCATCTCCGCCGCGGGTTGGGTGTCGAGGTTGGTGTTCAGCACGCGGTCCACGATCGGGTCGATCACCAGCCCGCGTGCCTCCGGCGTGGCAAAGGCCGTGCCCGCGGGGAGCGAGAAGTTGAAGCCCGGGAAGAAGCTGCTGCGCAGGCTGCTGTCATCCACCAGTGCGTTGCAGTACTCGATGGCCAGCTGCGCCACGCCCACCTGGTGCGAGGCGAGGAAGCCCTCGATGTTCTCCACCGCGGGCAGCTGCTGCTTCACCTGCGCGTAGGTCTGCTTCACGGCGGGGGCCTGCGGGTTCACTCCGGTGATCTGTGCCATGGTGGCGTTGATGGCATCGAAGATGCGCACGCCGATGTCGGGTTGCGGCACGCCGTCGGGGGGTGGCGGCGGCATCACCACCGCGGGCTCGGTGCGGACATCGGTGTGGCTGCCGAGCCGCTCGAAGCTGAGGAAGAACTCGTCGCCCTCGGGGCCGAGGTTCAGCGGCAGGATGGTGCCGACGCTGCTCAGCACCTGGCCCTGGGCGGCGATGGTGGTGTCGAGGTTGATGTAGGCCTGGCCCACCTTCGACTCCACGCCGTTGATGCCGATGCGCATGCCCTGCAGCGCGATGCTGAGCGGCGGCGGGTCCTCGCCGAGGACGATGAAGACCGGGCGCTGGAACAGGTAGCTGTAGGTGTCGAAGCGCGCGGCCTCGAACATGATGTAGGCATCTGGCACCCCGACCTCGCTCGCCACCGAGAACAGCAGGAAGTATTTTTCGCCGACGCCGGCCGCCATGTTCTGGCGCACCTGCGCCTCGCTCAGGGCGCGGTTGTGGATCGCCACCAGCCGCAGCACACCCTTCCATGGCCGGTCGCCGGACACCTCGTTGCCGAGCACGAAGGCGAAGGTGTCGTCCCAGTCGCCGAGGTTGCCGCCCGGCGTGCCATCCACGGCTCCGCTCGGCTCGCCGTTGACATAGATGCGCCGGCCATTGACCTGGTCGTAGCTCAGCACCACGTGCTGCAGGCTGGCCTGCAGGAGCTGTGCGCCATCGGCGGTGGCGAGCTTCGGCTCGCCGTTGCCGTCGGTGGCTGCGTTGCGGTTGAAGAATTCGTAGCTGTAGCGCGTCTGTCCCAGGCTGAAGTTGCGCGCGGTGGTGCCGGCCGAGTAGCTGATGATGCGCGTGTCTTCCTGGGTGACGTTGGCCGGCGCCAGCCAGGCCTCGATCGAGTACTCGCCGGTGGCGGTGATAAGGTCGCGCAGCTTGCGGCTGGAGAGCGTCGAGCCCTGCGCCTTGCCGGCCTTGATGTCGATGCCCCAGCCGCCCACCCAGCCAATGTCGCCGGACAGCGTCAGGTTGATCGCCGGGTTCACGCCGCTGGTGTCGAAGGCGGTGCTGCCGCTGCCCTCCTTGAACTCCCACAGCGCGATCTGGCTGGCCTCGTAGCGGTTGCCGCCGCTGGCCACCGTGCCGTCGGCGAGCTTCAGCGCCTTGCTGACCACCAGGCTCTCGTCGATGCCGCTCACCGGAATCTGGGCGGCGATGGCCTCGATGGCGGCCTGGATTTCGTCGGAGTTGTCGGCGCAGTCGCTCCAGCAGTTGTGGAAGTCCTCGCGCAGCCGCACCACCAGCCGTGATTGCGCCGGATGGTCGAGGTCGATCCTGGCCTTGGCGGCATCGTAGGCGCGCGCGAGGCTGGCATCGGCGAAGAATGGCTGCTCGGCCTTGGCTGCGGTCGAGCTGTGGCAGCCGGCGCAGAACTCGGTGAGGATGGGTTCGTGGAGCAGCAGCTGGAACAGCGTCGGGTCGGCGGGGAAGGCGCGGCTCTGGCCCACCTCCTTGATGACGGGCGGGCGCAGCTGTACCTCGCGTGCGCTGGCCGCGCCGTCGGGGTTGGCCCAGTTCTGGATCCACTGGGTGATGATGTCCGCGCAGGCGCCGAGGCTGGCCGTGTCGCCGCCCAGCCAGCAGTGGTGGCCGCCGGCCACCTTGGTGACCAGCAGGGACGATGGCGGGTCGTCCAGACGCACCACGGCATTGGCTGCCTCGTAGGCGCGGTTGATGTCGTCCTCGCGGGCGAACAGCGGCGACTGGTCGTTGGCGCCATGGCAGGCGCCGCAGTCGGCGGTCGTGCCGCGGCGCACGTTGTTCCACACCGCGCCCATGAAGGCCTGGATGTCATCGGTCTGTGGCGGCGGTCCGCTGTAGGCGGAGACGCCCGCCTTGCCGCCGCCGAGGTTCGGATTGCCCGCCACGCCGGCGCCTCCGCCGCAGGCGGCCAGCAGCAGCGCCGTGGCGCTGCCTGCAGCCAGCAGGCGCAGGAGGGAGGCCAGCGGCCCGTGTCGATGATGTCTGCCACGTGCCGTCATGCTCAGTCCCCCTTGCAGTAGGCCGCGGCTTCGGCGAACACGCGCTTGAGCTGGTAGCCGTTGCTGCGGAAGGAGCCCGCCATGTCGTCCACCTGGCTGCGGTCGGCGCCATCCACCGGGTCGCGCAGGCAGACATTGCGGAATACCTTCTTGACCTGGCACTGGGCGAAGGCTTCGCTGTTGGCGAACTCCGCGCCCAGAGAGGCGGCGCCATGGCCGCTGCCGGCGCTGCCCGCGCCGCTGCCGGCCCAGCCGAGGATGCGGTTCTGCCCGCGCCGCCAGTAGTTCTCCCACTGGTCGTCGCGGGTGACGTAGCCGGCGCGGAAGTTGTCCGCATTGATCAGGTACTTCGGCTGCACCTGGCCCGCGGTGTAGGCGATGCGTGCGGCGGCCTCGTCCCAGTTGTAGTAGGCGAAGGCTTGGTTCAGCGGATCGACGCCCGTGTGGCAGCCAGAGCAGGCGTTGAGGTAGATGCGGCTGTCGCCGCCGGGCGAGCGCGAGACGTCCTGCGGGATGCGGTCGACCGGCAGCGAGGGGTCCTTGAGTTCGCCGAGGTCCTTGCACAGGTAGTTCTCGACCGTGTAGCTCAGCATGGCGCGGTTGGTGCCGGCCTTGAAGAAGGCCTCGGCGGCAGCACGGGTGCTCAGCACCCCGGCGATCCCCTGTGGCGGCAGGTCGGAGGCCGCGCTCTGGGTGGTCTTCACCAGGCCGCTCTTGAGGTCGGTGCCGCGCTCGTCCATGGCCTCGTAGTGGGCATTGCTGTTCATGGCATAGACCGGCAGGCCGAGGCCGGGACCGCCGACGTAGAGGATGTCGGCGGAGAGCACGGTATTGAAGGGGATGTCGTCGCGCACCATGCCGATCACGGTGGCGGTGTAGTCGTTGAGCGGCACGAAGGCCGTGCGCTCCTTGTTGGTCCAGGGGGCGACGAAGTTCTTCAGCGTCACGTTGTAGAAGGCGGGCGACTCCATGGCGGTGTAGGCGGCCTGGATCACCCTGCCATCGGCGATGTCGGCGGCCATGGCATCGAGCGTGGCCGCCGTGGGCGGCACGCCGGCCAGCCGGTCGTGGATGCGCTTGGCCTGTTCGCGCGGCCCCGCCCCGGACGGGAGCGCCAGCGCCAGCAGCAGGCCGAGCAGGCAGGCACGCACCTGCATCGAGGGCCCTTCCGGCAGGCCCGTTGCAGCAGGAGAAAGACCTCGTGAAGCCATCGCGGGCTTCCAGGCAGACAGCCAAGGCATAGGACACCCGATTCGCACACCGCGGTACCCCACGCACCGCGGCTGCAGTGTAGGCGGCGGGTGACCACTCCCTTCTGTGACTGCCTTAACAGTCTGGCGATTTCGGCATGGATTACGTTAGCTCAGCTGCGTTGCCGATGGTTGCGGGCCCAGGCTGCACGCGGGCATGGCTGAGTTGTGGGTGGGGTATGGCGTATCTGGCGCAGGGTGGGCGCATGCGTGGAATCTGCATGAGGATGGCCGGGGTGCTGCTGGCCGCGGTGTTGCCGGCTGCCTGTGGCGGCGGTGGCGGCAGCGTCAGCATCGGCAGCGGCCAGGGGCCGGATCCGGTGGTCGTCGATATCCGCATCGCCTATATTTCACGTCCCTTGCCGGTCGACGGGCAGGCACAGCTGGCGGCGGATGCCAGGCGCCTGCTCGGCTTTTCCCCGGGCGCCGAGCTGTGGGTGCGCGAGCGCGCGGCACCCGGTGCAGCGGCGCGCAACATCACCGGTGCCATGACCCAGGGGCAGTACGACATCCGCGACCTCGATGCCTCCTGGGATGGCGAGAGGCTGCTCTTTGCCATGCGCGGCCCCATCGTCGCGGACGGCGACGAGGAAGACCAGCCGAGCTGGAACATCTGGGAGTACGACGTGGCCGCGGATGTGCTGCGCCGGGTGATTGCCTCGGATGTGAGCGCGGAGGCCGGCCACGACGTGGCGCCGCATTACCTGCCCGATGGCCGCATCCTGTTCTCCTCTACGCGCCAGCGGCAGAACGGCGCGGTGCTGGTGGACGAGGGCAAGCCGCAGTATGCCGGCCTCGACGAGGACCGTCGCGAGCCCGCCTTCGTGCTGCATGTCATGAATGCCGATGGCAGCGACATCCACCAGGTGTCCTTCAACCAGAGCCACGACCTCGACCCGACGGTGCTCGCCAGCGGCGAGGTGGTCTTCACGCGCTGGGACAACGCCGGCAGCGTGAGCCGCATGTCGCTCTACCGCATGAACCCCGATGGCACCAACCTGCAGTTGCTCTATGGCGCCAACAGCCACGACACCGGCAGCAATGGCGCGGTGGTGCAGTTCCTGCAGCCGCGCGAGCTGCCGGACGGCCGCATGCTGGCGATCCTGCGCCCCTATGTCTCGCCGAACCTCGGCGGCAACCTGATCGCCATCGACACCGCGCGCTACGTGGACAACACGCAGCCGCTGGCCGTCGATGCCGGCATCCTCGCTGGCCCCGCGCAGGTGGCAGCCACGCTCAACGATGCCGCTTCCGATGGCGGCCTCTCCGCGCGCGGCTACTATGCCGCGGCCTGGCCGCTCCACGATGGCACCGATCGGCTGCTGGTGAGCTGGAGCCAGTGCCGGGTTCTGGAGGAGGGCAGGCCGCAGCCCTGCACGGCCGAGCGCCTGGCGACGCCGGGCTTGCAGGCGGCGCCGCCGATCTACGGCCTGTGGGTCCATGACCCGCGCCGTGGCACGCAGCAGCCCGTGGTGGTGCCCGCGGAGGGCATGATGTACACCGATGTCGTGGCACTCGAGCCACGCCTGCCGCCGGCGGTGATCCCCGACAAGGCCAATACCGGCGAGCTCGACGCCGGGCTGCTCGCCGAGGGAGTGGGGCTGCTGCGCATCCGCAGCGTCTACGACATCGATGGCGTGCCCTCGCGCAACATCGCCGCGACGGCGAACCCGGCCCTCGCCACGGCCGACCAGCGCCCGGCCCGGTTCCTGCGCCTCGAGAAGGCGGTCTCCATCCCCGCTCGCCGCGTGCGCAATTTCTCGGGCACCGCCTATGGCGCCACCAGCAGCCAGGGCATGCGCGAAGTCCTCGGCTACACGATGATCGAGCCGGATGGCTCGGTGGTGGTCAAGGTGCCGGCCAACGTGCCGCTGGCGCTGAGCGTGCTCGACCGCCATGGCCGGCGCATCACCGCCCGCCACCAGAACTGGCTGCAGCTGCGCCCGGGTGAAGTGCGCAGCTGCAATGGCTGCCACAACCGCAATTCCGGGCTTTCCCACGGCCGCGATGGTCTGTTCGAGAGTGCATGGCCCGGTGCGGCGCTCGACGGACTGCCCTTCCCGAACGCGAACCCGGCGATCTTCGCCGACCACGGCGAGACCATGGCCGAGGCACGCGCAAGGATTTCCTGCGCGCTGGATGCCTGCAACGCGCTCACGCCGACGATGGACATCCGCTTCGAGGATGCCTGGACCGATCCGGTGGCGGCCGGGCGGCCCGCCGACGACAGCTTCGCCTTCAACTACGCGGATCTCGATACCCCGGCACCGACCAGCGCGGCCTGCATCGCCGCCTGGACCCCCAGCTGCCGGGCCACCATCAACTACGAGACGCACATCCATCCGCTGTGGTCGCTGCCGCGCCCGGTGCTCGACGGGGATGGCAACGTGGTGGGCGACCATGCCTGTGCCAGCTGCCACAACAGCCTCGATGCAGGCAGCCTGGTGCAGCTGCCCGCCGCACAGCTCGACCTCGGCGATGGCCCCTCCGATATCCGGCTCGCCTACTTCAAGTCCTATGCCGAGCTGCTGTTCACCGACAACGAGCAGGAGCTGGTGGGCGGGATCCTGCAGGATGTGATGGTGGAAGTGGGCATCGATCCCGAGACCGGTGACCCGATCCTCGCACCGGTTGCCGTCAGCCCGCCGCTGTCCACCGCCGGTGCGCTGCAGTCGGCGCGCTTCTTCGACCGATTCCTGCCCGGCGGCAGCCATGCCGGCTGGTTGAGCGGGGCGGAACTCAAGCTGCTGGCCGAGTGGGTGGACCTCGGCGCGCAGTACAACAACCCCTTCGACGCCCCGCTGAACTGAGGCACCATGGCACTCCGGCTCATCATCGCCCTGCTGGCTGCCATGGTCCTGGCGGCTCCTGCCCATGCCAAGCGGGAAACGCTGCGGGTGGCGGTGGCCGCGCCCTACCTCGAGATGCACACGGGACCGGGTCGCGGCTACCCGGTATTCCACGTGGTGGAGCGCGGCAGCAGCATCGAGGTGCTGAAGCAGCGCACCAGCTGGTTCCAGGTGCGCACCGAACGCGGCCTCAAGGGCTGGGTGGCCGGCGAGCAGCTGGCGGCCACGCTGCAGGCCGATGGCGCGCCGCTGGTGCTCGCCGGCATCGGTCGCAGCGATGCCGATGCCTGGCGCCGCGAAGTGGGGGTCAGCTTCGGCGATTTCGATGGCGCCAGCTCGATATCGTTGCTGGCGGGCTGGCGCAGCTCGCGCCACCTGGCGCTCGAGCTGATGGCCAGCCAGCTCAGCGGGCGCTACTCGGATGGCTGGATGGCGGGTGGCAGGCTGGTGCACACGCCGTTCCCCGAATGGCGCCTCTCGCCCTACCTGCTGCTCGGCACCGGCGTGATCCACATCAGCCCGCGGGCCAGCCTGGTGAGCACCGAGGACCGCACCGATCAATACGCACAGGCCGGCATCGGCCTGCGGGCCTGGCTTGGCAGGCGCTTCATGTTCCGGGCCGAGTACCTCGGCGACGTGGTGTTCACCAGCCGGGACGACAACGAGGAAGTGGAAGAATGGAAAGCAGGGTTTTCGGTTTTCTTCTGAGGGCGCTGCCCGTGCTGCTTCTGGCAGCCGCCGCCAGCGGCTGCTCGGGTGGCCTGTTCGAGCGCGAGGCCGAGGCCGACCGCGTGCAGCCGGTGATCGATCCGCAGGTGGAGCGGCGCGAGGTCAGCGCGCCGAAGATCGACACCGAAAACTTCGAGGTCGGTGCCTATGCGGGCTTCATGAGCGTCGAGGACTTCGGCAGCAACACCGTCTACGGCGCACGCCTCGCCTACCACATCACCGAGGGCCTGTTCGCCGAGGCCACGCTCGGCAAGACCGACACCGGCAAGACCAGCTACGAGATCCTCTCGGGCAGCAGTGCCCCGCTGCTTAGCAAGTCGGACCGCGAGTTCCGCTACTACGACCTCTCCATCGGCTACAACCTGCTGCCTGGCGAGGTGTTCATCGGTGGCCGGCATGCCTTCAACAGCGCGCTCTACGTGCTGCTGGGCGCAGGCAACACCCGCTTCGCGGGCGATGACTATTTCACGGTGACCTATGGCGCGGGCTACCGGGTGCTGGCCACCGACTGGCTGGCACTGCACTTCAATGTCCGCGACCACATGATGGACATCGACATCACCGGCGAGGACAAGACCACCCACAACATCGAGTTCACCCTCGGTGCCACGGTGTTCTTCTGAGGAGGCGGATCATGAGCCCGATGACACCTGCACGCCCGGCATCCTGGTTTCTGGCCGCCTACCTGATGCTGCTGGCCGCGGCTGTGCCAGCGGCCCCCGGCGGCGAGCCGGCGCCGGCCTTCAGCCTGCCTGCCCGTGGTGGTGGCGAAATCTCGCTCGATGAATGGAAGGGCCAGGTGGTGCTGGTCAACTTCTGGGCCACCTGGTGCGGCCCCTGCCGCAAGGAAATGCCGCTGCTCGAGCAGATCTACCAGCGCTACAAGGGGCTGGGCTTCACCCTGCTGGCGGTCAACGTCGAGGATGATGGCGAGAGCGCAGAGCGCTGGCTGCAGCAGACCCCGGTCAGCTTTCCCGTGCTTTTCGACCGCGACAACACGGTCAGCAAGCTCTACGAAGTGCCTGCGATGCCCAGCACGGTGATCATCGACCGCCAGGGCAGGTTGCGCCATGTCCACCATGGCTACACGCCCGGCACCGAGAACCTCTACCAGGAGCAGGTGCGCAGCCTGCTCAGGGAACGGCCATGAGCGCGCGCATCACGCTGGCCGTGCTGGCGGTCATGCTGCTCGGCGGTTGCAGCATCCAGCCCTGGGTCAAGCCCTACGAGCGCGACCGGCTGGCGGATCCCATCATGAGCTGGGACCGCAACCCGGTATCGAATGCCTACACCAACCACGTGCAGGAATCGCGCGAGGCGGCACGCGGCGCCAGCGGCAGCAGCGGCGGTGGTTGCGGGTGCAATTGAGGTGGGAGAGCGTTTCATGAGCACCAGCATCCGTCATATCGGGCTTTCCGCGGCATGCCGGGCCACCGGCCGGCCCGTGGGTGCCGCGAGGCAGCTCGCCTGCCTGGGCCTGTTGTTCCTTGCCGGCGCGCTGCAGGCGGGTGTCCTGCCCGAGGATCGTGCCGACCTGCTCTACCACTATTACGATGGCGGTGGCGTGCGCATCGACGGACCCTCGGTGCTGGTGCGCAAGAGCATCGGCGAGGACGTCTCGCTGAGCGCGAACTACTACGTGGACTCGGTCAGCAGCGCCTCCATCGACGTCCTCACCCAGGCGAGCCGCTACAGCGAGGAGCGCAAGGAGACCTCGCTGGGCATGGACTACCTGCACGGGGACACCGTGTTCAGCCTCGCATGGACGAAGAGCGACGAGAACGACTACAAGGCCACCACCTGGAACATCGGCATCAGCCAGGAGGTGTTCGGCGGGCTGACGACCATTTCCATGGGCTATGGGCGCGGCAGCGATGACGTCGGGCGCAGGAACTCGGACTTCAACGAGCCGGCCGATCACTGGCGCTACCGGGTGGGTGTCTCGCAGATCCTCAGCCGCAACCTCATCGTCGGCCTCGATTACGAGGCGATCACCGACGAGGGCTACCTCAACAATCCCTACCGGCGCGTGCGCTACGCCGACGCCGGCAGCGCCACCGGCTACAGCTACCAGGACGAGCTCTACCCGCGCACCCACGACAGCAGCGCGGTGGCCATCAGGGCCCGCTACCACCTGCCCTACCGGGCCGCCGTCACCGCGGGCTACCGCTGGTTCGACGACAGCTGGGGCATCACGGCCTCCAGCTTCGAGCTGGGCTATATCCACCCCTGGCAGCGCTGGACCTTCGAGCTGGGCTACCGCTACTACACCCAGAACGAGGCCGATTTCTACAGCGACCTCTTCCCTTATGCGGATGCGCAGAACTTCCTCGCCCGCGACAAGGAGCTCAGCAGCTTCAGCAACCAGTCGGTGCGCGTCGCCGTGGGCTACGAGGTGCCGATCCGCTTCACCGACCTGCTGGAGCGGGGCTCGATCAACCTCGCCTACGACCGCTACAGCTACGACTACGACAATTTCCGCGACCTGCGCGCCACCGGCTTTGCCGCGGGCAGCGAGCCGCTCTACGGTTTTTCGGCCAACGTGGTGCAGCTGTTCCTGTCGCTCTGGTTCTGAAGTGCGGCCTGCGCTACGCTGGATTCCCGCTGCCTGCAGGCCCGTCACATGAAAATCGTACGCTGGTCCTTCCTGGTGCCCATGATCCTGTGCTGGTTCGGGCTGGTTGCCACCGCTCGCGCCGAGTGGTTCAGCGACACCCAGGCCAAGATGGGCACGCGCATCGAGGTGCAGCTCTGGCACGAGGACGAGGCCGAGGCGCACAGGCTGCTGGCCGCGGCGATGGCCGAGTTCGACCGCATCGAGGCCGGCATGAGCACCTTCCGCGCCGACTCGGAGATCTCCCGCGTCAATGACCAGGCCGCCGCGGCGCCGGTGCCGGTCAGCGCCGAGCTCTACGGCCTCGTGCAGCGCTCGCTGGACATGTCGGCGCTCTCGCGCGGGGCCTTCGACATCACCTTCGACAGCGTCGGGCAGCTCTACGACTACCGCCGCGGCATCGAGCCCGGCGAGGCGGAGCTGGCCGCGCGGCTGCCCGAGATCAATTACCGCCATGTCGTCCTCGACCCGGCGGAGCAGAGCATCCACTTCACGGTGCCGGGGACCCGCATCAACCTCGGCGGCATCGCCAAGGGCTACTCGGTCGAGCGGGTCATCGCCCAGCTGCGCGCGGCCGGCGTGCAGCATGCGCTTGCCACCGCCGGCGGCGATACCCGCCTGCTGGGCGACCACCACGGTGCGCCGTGGATCATCGGCATCCGCGATCCGGACGATGCCGGCAAGCTGGTGACGCGCCTTGCGCTGGTCGACGAAGCGATATCGACCTCGGGTGACTACGAGCGCTTTTTCATCAAGGATGGCAGAAGGGTGCACCACATCATCGACCCGCGCACCGGCCGCTCGGCGAGCGGGGTGCGCAGCGTCACCATCGTCGGCCCGGATGCGGTGGTCACCGAGGGGCTGACCAAGACCGTGTTCATCAGGGGGCCGGAGGAAGGGCTGGAGATCGTCGCCTCGGTGCCGGGCTACGAGGCCGTCATCGTCGATGACCGGCACCAGGTGCTGTTCTCCAGGGGCTTTGCGGCTGCCGGCGGCGGCCGCGACCGCTGAGGCAGGTGGCTGCCCGCAAAGGGTGACGGCCGTCACAGGCAGGCGCCGGCCGCCCTGTCACCATGCCGCATGGCAGGGACCATCATCAGGGATGGACTCCCGCCAGCAGGACTTGCAGGGCAAACCCGTCGCGAGGCGGGGACGCAAAGCCTCCGGTCCCTGATCCCCGGGGTGATCAGCGGATAGCGGGGTTGCCGGCGTGTCGGGCCTTCGTGCGCCCCTGCCGTCATCGCGTCCCTTTCAGCTTCCGGCGTGCTGGCCCGCCAGCCGATCCGGGATGCGATCATGACAGGGACACAGCACCATTCCAGGGCCTTTCGCCTCGCCGCAGGCAGGCGTCGCCTTGCCGTGTCGCTGGTCGCCGCCATGGCCTGCATGATGGGCCTGGCGCAGGCAGCCGATCCCGCCAGCCCGGTCACGGCACCCGATTTCGTGCTCAAGAGCACCGCCGGGCCGAACATCCGCCTTTCCGAATACCGCAGCGAGGTGGTCGCGCTTGCCTTCGTGGCGAGCTGGTGCGGCGCCTGCCGCGAGAGCCTGCCGCAATGGCAGGGCCTGCAGCAGGAATTCGGGGCGGAGGGCCTGCGCTTCATCACGGTGAGCTTCGACACCCGGCCGGAGGCTGCGGCAGGCATGGCCGGGTCCGCCGGCGGGGCATTCCCCATGCTGCTCGATCCGGCGGGAGAGACCGGGCGTCTCTACGCCATCGGCCGCCTGCCGGCGCTGGTGCTGGTGGACCGCGAGGGACGCCTGCGCAGCCAGTATCGCGACGGGCGCCTGGCCCCCGGGAACGAGATCAGGCGCGAAATCCGCAGGCTGCTCGATGAATAGCGCCGCTGGCCGGCAATGACAGGTAGAGACCCCATGAGAAACACCTTGTACTGGATGATGGCCCTGTGGCTGGCGGGCGCGATGGCGGTCACCGGTGTCCGTGCCGGAGAGTTGCCGGAGGCCCAGGTCATGGACCGGGAAGTGCAGCAGCTCAAGGACGAGGTGATCGACCTCAACCGCGAGCTCTTCATGCTCGAGGAGGAGCTGCTGTTCCCCGCCAGCACGCAGGTCTCGGTCTTCGTCTCCATGGACGTGGGCGAATACTTCGCCCTCGATTCGGTGCAGCTGACGCTGGATGGCAAGCCGGTCAGCAAGTATCTGTACACCGAGCGCGAGGTCGAGGCGCTCAAGCGTGGCGGCGTGCATCGCCTGTACATCGGCAACCTGCGCTCGGGCACCCATGAACTGGTGGCCATCTTCACCGGGCAGGGCACCCACGAGCGCGACTATCGCCGCGGCACCACGCTGCAGATCGAGAAGGGCATCGGCGCCAAGTACGTGGAGCTGGCGATCTCCGACCGCAGCAGCAAGATGCAGCCGGATTTCACGGTCCGCGAGTGGGAGTGAGCGATGCCCCGTGGCCCCCGGGCATTTCGCGACGGACTGGCCTGGCTGCTGCTGGGAGGCAGCCTGCTGGCGGGCCAGGCTTCGCATGCGGCCGAGGCGGTGACGGGCAGCATCGTGCGCGACCTGCACTACGGCGAGGTGCTGTTCCATTTCTACCAGCAGGATGACTTCACGGCCCTGAACCACCTGCTGGTGGCGCAGGCCACCGGGCAACTGCCCCACCACGAGGCGGAGGCAGAGCTGCTGCTGGGCGGCCTGTACCTGTCCTACGGGCAGCATGAGCGCGCGGAGGCGATCTTCGTGCAGCTGCTGGCGGGTGGCGCCGAAGCCTCGGTGCATGATCGCGCCTGGTTCTACCTCGGCAAGCTGCGCTACCAGCGTGGCCTGCACGAGGAAGCGCTGGCGGCCTTCGACCACATCGGGAGCCACCTGCAGAAGGCGCTGGCCGCCGAGCTGCCGATGCTGCAGGCGCAGTGCTACATGGCACTCGGTGATTACGACGGCGCCCAGCGCCTGCTGGAAGCCTGGGATGCGCCCGGCGGCTGGCTCGCCTATGCGCGCTACAACCTGGGCGTGGCGCTGGCAAGGCTGGGGCGGACCGACGAGGCGACCGCCCTGCTGCAGCGGGTCGGCAGCATGGCGGCGACCGGCGAGGAGCAGAAGAGCCTGCGCGACAAGGCCAACCTGGCGCTGGGCTATGCCTGGCTGCAGGCCGATGATGCGGCCCGCGCGCGACCGGTGCTCGAGCGGGTGCGCCTGCATGGCCCCTTTGCCAACAAGGCGCTGCTGGGCGTGGGCTGGGCACGCGCCATGACGGCCGACTACGACGGCGCGCTGCTGCCCTGGCTCGAGCTCGTGCAGCGCGACCTGCTGGACAGCGCGGTGCAGGAGTCCTTCCTGGCGGTGCCCCACGCACTCGGCCAGCTGGGTGCCCATGGCTCGGCGGTCGAGAGCTACCAGCGGGCGCTCGGTGTCTTCGATACCGAGCTGGAGCATCTCGATGCAGCCATCGAGCGTGCGCGGCACGGCACCTTGCTGCCCGCCCTGCTCGAGGAGGACGAGCCGGGGCTGAGCCGCTGGTACTGGCGGCTCGATGCGATCCCCGACCGCGAGGACTCGCGCTATCTCTACCTGCTGATGGCCGATCACGGTTTCCAGGAGGGGTTCAAGAACTACCGCGACCTGCTGGCGCTGGACCGTTACCTCGATGACTGGCAGCAGCGCCTCGCCGCCTATGCCGACATGGTGGAGACGCGTGGCGAGGCGCTTGCCTCCCGCCTGCCGGCCACCCGTGCACGGCTGGCCGGCATGGATGTCGAGGAACTGCGCCAGCGGCGTGCCGTGCTGGCCGAGCGCCTTGCGCATGCGGAGGCGGCCCATGACCCTGCCGCCCTCGCCACCGCAGAGGAGCAGGATCGCTGGCAACGCCTCGCCGCAGTGGCTGCCGATCCGGGCTTTGCCGATGCCGATCCCGCGCTGCGCGACCAGCATCGGCTGCTGCAGGGCGTGATGCTCTGGGACCTGGATCGCCAGTTCAGGGAAAGGGCATGGCGTGCACGCCGTACGCTGCAGGCACTCGATCGCGGGATCGAGCGCGCCGGCGGGCAGTTGGCGGCGGTCCGCGAGGCGGGGCTCGGGAAGCCGGAGCGCCTGGTCGGCTTTGCCGCCCGCATCGACGGGTTGTCGGCGCGCATCGCCGGCATGCGGCAGGCAGTGACGGGCAGCCTGCAGCGGCAGGAAGGCGTGCTGAGCGCGATGGCCGAGGGCGAGCTGGGTGCGCAGAAGGAGCGCCTCGCCAGCTATCGCGTGCAAGCGCACTTCGCGCTTGCCACGCTCTACGACAGGGCCGGCGCGGTGCAGGCGGCAGCAGCGCTGCCGGCGGGCAGCGCGCCATGATGATGGCGGGCCTTGGTCTGGTCGTGGTGGTGGCCGGGGGGCTGTGGCCCTTCTCCGCGGGCAGCGATGGCGCGGATGCCACCATCGGCAGCCTGCGCAAGGCGCCCGCCATCGAGCGGCACGCGGAGGTGGCCGATGGCAGTGCGCTGGCCCGCGAGCAATACGAGCGCTTCCTCGCACTCGACGATGCGCCCGGGGTGATGCGCGCCGAGTCGCTGCGCCGGCTGGCCGATCTTTATCTCGCAGCCGCCGAGGAGGCCGATGTGGCCAGCGGCCCGGCTGCCAGCGAAGCAGCCTTCCGCAAGGCCATTGCGCTCTATCGCCAGTACCTCGCCGAGTTCCCGGAATCCGCCGGCATGGACAAGGTGCTCTACTCGCTGTCGCGCGCCGAGGAGGCCGCGGGTGATGCCGATGCCTCGCTGCAGGTGCTCGACCAGCTGATCGCATCCCATCCGCAGAGCGAGGTGCTCGCCGAGGCGCAGTTCCGCCGCGGCGAGCGGCTGTTCCTGCTGCGCGACTACCCGGCGGCGGAACAGGCCTATGCGGCGGTCGTGGCGGCCGGCGCAGACGGTGCCTTCTACGAGCAGGCGCTCTACAAGCAGGGCTGGGCGCTGTTCAAGCTGGGCAGCCTGGAAGAGTGCCTCGAGCCCTTCCTCGGCGTGCTCGAGCGCCGGCTGGTACATGTCGACGAGCGCAGCGATCTGGAGCCGCTGCAGGGCCTCGGCAGGGCCGAGCGCGAGCTGGTGGAAGACACGCTGCGGGCGATGAGCCTCTCGGTGTCGCAGCAGGGCGGCATGGCGGACATCGATGCGCTGCTCGAGCGCCATCCGGGGCTGGCCTTTGCCGATGTGCTCTACGCCGGCCTGGGCGGGCTCTACCTCGGGCAGGAACGCTGGGGGGATGCGGCCGAGGCCTATCGCCACTTCGTGGCGCGCTTCCCCACCCACCCGCGTGCGCCGCAGCTGCAGATGCAGGCCATCGCAGCCTGGGCGGCGGGCAGCTTCCCGGGCCGGGTGCTCGAGGCCAAGGCCGAGTATGTCGAGCTCTATGGCCTCGACAGCGCCTACTGGACGGGCGTCGAGCCTGCTTCGCGGCCCGGCGTGCTGGCCGGCCTCAAGGCGAGCCTTTCCGACCTCGCCAGCCACGATCACCAGCAGGCGCAGCAGCTGCGCAGCGCCGCGGCCTACCAGAAGGCAGCCGGCTGGTACCGGCGCTACCTGGCCTATTTCCCGGATGATCCGGAATCCGCCCAGCGCAACTTCCTGCTGGCCGAATTGCTGTTCGAGGGCGGCGAGTTTGCCGAGGCCACCCGTGAATACCATCGCACCGCCTATGACTACGGCGAACACCCGCAGGCGGCCGAGGCCGGCTATGCCGGGCTGCTGGCCGCCCGCGAGCAGGAGAAGGCGCTCGAGGGCGAGCCGCGCGAAGCATGGCACCGGCAGCTCATCGAGGAGGACCTGAAGTTCGCCGCGAGCTTCCCCGCCCATCCGCAGGCGGCGGCGGTGCAGACCGCGGCGGCCGAGGATCTCTTCCAGCGTGGCGAGCTCGAGCGGGCGCTGGCGGTGGCCGGCGAGGTGGTGGCGCGCGTGCCGCCGGCCGAGCCCGCGCTCGAGCGCGTGGCCTGGACCGTCAGGGCGCACAGCCAGTTCGAGCTGGGGCAGCATGCCGAGGCCGAGCATTCCTATCTCCACCTGCGCGGGATGGGGGGTGATGCCGCGGCGCTGGCGCAGGTCGAGGAACGCATTGCCGCCTCGGTCTACAGGCAGGCCGAAACCGCGCGGCAGTCGGGCGACCATGCCGCGGCGGTGGCGGACTTCCTGCGGGTGGGTGTTGCGGCACCGGCAGCCTCGATCCGTGCCGATGCGCTCTACGATGCCGCAGCCCTGCTCGTCGCCGATCGGCAGTGGGGCCAGGCGGTCGATGTCCTGCGCCGCTATCGCGACGAATTTCCCGATCATCGCTTCCATGCCGAGGCCGTCCAGCAGCTGGCGGTGGCGCTCGAGGCCGATGGGCGCCAGCTGGAGGCAGCCCGGGAGTTCGAGCTGATCGCCGGCATGGATGGCCTCGATGCACAAATCCATCGCGAGGCGCTGTGGCGCGCTGCTGCGCTCCATCGCCAGGCGGGCGAGGCGGCCGGCGAGCAGCGGGTGCTGGAGCAGGCGGTGCAGCGCTTTGCCGAGCCGCTGCCCGAGACCCAGGAGGCGCGCCAGCGCCTGGCCGAGCTGGCGGTCGCAGCGGGTGATGCGGACGGCCACCGCCGCTGGCTGCGGGCCATCGTCGAGGCCGATGCCGGTGCCGGTGCGGCACGCACCGAGCGCAGCCGCTGGCTGGCGGCCACCGCTTCGCTCGAGCTTGCCGCGCCGCTGCGCGATGCCTTCCTCGAGCTGCGGCTGGTGGTGCCGCTGGCGAACAGCCTCAAGCTCAAGCAGCAGCGCCTCGAGCAGGCGCTTGCCGCCTATGCCAAGGCGGCCGATTACGCGGTGGCCGAGGTCACCACCGCCGCCACCTACGAGACCGCCGAGCTTTATTTCGCGCTGGGGCGTGCGCTGCTCGATGCCGAGCAGCCTGCCGGCCTCGATGCCGAGGAGCGCGAGGAGTACGTGCTGCTGCTCGAGGAACAGGCCTTCCCCTTCGAGGAGAAGGCCAGCGAACTGCACCAGCTGAATGCGGAGCGTGCGGCCGATGGCCGCTATGACGAGTGGGTGCAGCGCAGCTTTGCCCGCCTGGAGATGCTCAACCCGGCCCGTTTTGCGCGGCGGGAAAGGAGTGAGGCCTATGTACTGGCGATGGACTGAAACGGGGCTGCGCCACCTGCTGCTGGCGG
>JACFNV010000038.1 GCA_019454675.1 Gammaproteobacteria bacterium
TGGTGATCGCATTCGAACCCCAGGGGAAGACCAGGTGCCGGTAGTCATGATCGGCCGCCAGCAGTCCGGTGCCGGCGATGGCTGCGAACACCGACAGGCAGGCGGCCAGCGCCGCGCCGAACTCGTCCGTCCACTGCACGGAAAAGGCGCTGCGCATATCGGTGCGCAGCACAGTCAATGGCAGGCCCATGGCGGTGGTGGAGGCCCGCGCATCGGCCAGCGCTGCGGCAAAGCCCTCGGTCGCATCGAGCGGTATGTCGAAGCCCTGTATCAGCACGCCCGTCACCAGCCGGCGGGCATCACGGCCGGGGTTCTCCAGCTGGTCGACCAGCGCAAAGTTCGAGTCGACGCCACCCGAGTAGGCAAGCACCGCCTGCCCCTGCAGGGCCGGTGCCACCGCGGCCACCTCCTCGTCGCAATGGATGCGTACCGGCCGGTACCAGTAGGGTCGCCAGGCCGCCCACGCGCGCTGGAATTCCTCGAGGTTCGCCAGCAGCTGCCGCGACAGGCGCCCTTGCACGTACAGGTCGCGGCCGCTGCGCATGGCAAGGAAGAGCAGTGCCAGCACGACGAAGTCGTGCCGATCGACCGGTGGTGGGATGCAATCACCGCTGATCTCGATGAAAAAGCTCCCGGCGGCATCAGCGGGCTGGCCCTGCAGCTTGACCTCGTAGCGCAGGCGATCCGGCCCTGTCGCCAGCGCCACCTCCGCCCGCAGACATCCGGGCGGCGGTGCCTGCGGTTCGCCCGTCGGCGCCACTCCCGCGTTTTCCTGGCGCTCCGGCAGCATCAGCGCGGCAGCAGCGGACGCCCCGTCAGCCGGCGCCCGATGTTCCTTCGCACGCGGCGCAGGCCGCGGAAGGGCAGCAATAGCAGGTTTTTCCATATCATCAGCCTGACGGCGAGGCGCAGGTGCAATGGCGCCTTGTGCGCACGTGCGGCCGCCATGCCGATTTCATCGTAATAGTGCAGCCTGCGGCGCCTGACGACCTTGACCGCCATGATATCGGCAAAGCCCGGCGCAGCACCAAGGCTGGCCGGCACCGGCAGGCCGAGCGCGACGAAGCTCAGCTTGGTACGCGTGCATTTTTCGCAGTGGCCGCAATTGCGCCCCGGCGTCTTGTCGCCCCAGCACACCCGCAGCGAGCCGGCCACGGCCGGATGGGCGGCAGCGATGCGGCGCACGCGCTCGGTGCGCGACAGCGCGCTGCACACGGTCTCGATGCGAAAGACATCGCTCGACAGCATGGGGTTGGTAACCAGGTTGGAACCCCAGGGGATCAGCAGCTCGGTGTAATCACCATCGCTGCCGAGGATGCCTGCAGCGGCCAGCGGGGAAAAGACCGACAGGCTGGCGGCCACCACCGCACCGAATTCGTCGCCCCATTCGCGCGAGAGATTCTCGCGCATATCGGTACGCACGACCGTCAGCGGCACGCCGACGGCAGCCGTGGCGCTGCGTGCCGCCGCCAGTGTCGCGGCAAAACCCTCGGGCTCAGCCAGGGGAACGTCGAAGCCGTGAATCAGGACCGCACTCACCAGCTCATGGCGATCGCGGCGGTCGGATGGTGTCAGTTCCTCCACCAGCGTACAGCTCGAGTCGACACCACCTGAATAGGCAAGCACCGCGCGGCGCGTGGCGGGCGGCGCCACGGACACCAGCTCCTCGTCGCAGCTGATGCGCACCCGGCGATAGCGCTGCGGATACCAGGCCGCCCACGCACGCTGGAATTCCTCGAGGTTCGCCAGCAGCGCAGCGGACAGCCTGCCCTCGACATGCAGGTCCAGCCCGCAGCGCATGGCGGCGAAGATCAAGGCCAGCACCACGAAGTCATGGCGATCGACCGGCGGTGGCACGCGGTCTCCCTCGACTTCGATGAAGAAGCCCGCGCCGTCGAGCTCCGTGCCCGGCGCGGCCAGCTCCACCTCATAGCGCAGGGAATCCGTGCCATGCGTCGTGCGGACGCTGGCCGACAGGCGCGCCGGAGCAGCAGCGCGTGCTTCATCGTCCCGCCGGCGGGCAGGCCAGGATGGTCTCCGCCGTCTCCCGCGCATAGCGCTCATCGCTGCAATCCCGTGCCGCGCTGCTGCCATCGGCAGCGAGCCGCGCGGCAAGCATGGGATCGGCAAGCACCCGCGAGGCCGTCTCGGCCAGGGCAACCGGATCGGGCCCGGGGCACAGCAGGCCATCGTAGGCCGGCGGCAGGCATTCGGCGGCGCCGACACGGCGGCTGGTCACCACCGGGATGCCAAGCGCCATGGCCTCCAGCACCACCATGCCGAATTCCTCGAAGCGGGCCGGATAGAGGAACAGGTCCAGCGCGCTCATCCACAGCTCGGGATGGAGGTTCTTCGGCACATGATGGAGCCTGCCCGCGGCCAGCAGGTCGCTGCCACCCAGATGGGCCGGCCAGCGCTTCGAGCCCACCACCAGGAAGTGCAGCGCCGGGCGTTCTTCCAGCAGCCTCCGCGCACAGTCGACGAACAGGTCGAGCCCGCGCTTGTACAGGTCGCCCGAGGTGATGAAACCCGCCACCGGCGCATCATCGGGGATACCGAGGCGCCGGCGCGCCTGGCCGCGCAGCTGCTGGCGCCGCTCCGGCGCAAAGCGCGCGCTGCGGATGCCCGGATGGTGCACCACGATGCGCTCCGCCGGGAGCGCGAAGCGCCTGCCCAGCGCAGCGGCCACCAGCCGCGAATTGGCGACCAGCAGCGCATCCTCGCGCAGCGCCGCGAAAAACCGCGCCTCGTCGGCGACATGCGGCAGGAGTTCCTCATCCTGGAGAAGCTCGTTGGCCTCGGTGACCAGGTTGTGCACGAAGACCACCTGTGCATCGGGCACCAGCATGCTGTTGTCCACCACCAGCCAGCCAGGCTTGCGGGCGTAACGCCCCGCCCCGGCCACCGACAGGTAGCGGGTGCCGATACCCGTGCGCAGGAAAAAGCCGATGCCGCCGCGGGTACAGCCGACCCTGACCCGCACACCGCCGGCCCGCAGCCCGGCAGCCTGCATCTGCATCAGCTGGCCGGTGCCCGAGCGCAGGTCGACATTCGGTCTGTAGAGCAGCACATTCACGGCGGGCCCCCTCCCGGCTCAGGGCGGGCAGTGTAGTGGCGCATGGCAGGACTGCCAAAGGCAGCCGCCCGGCATCGGCCATACAAGCATATAGGCCCGCTCACTCATGCCAATTGCAAAGATCAGTTGATAACGGCATGATTTACGTTAGATTAAGCAAGCGCCCGGAAGGTCTCGTCAAGAAGGTCCACGGGCATGGTTCCACAGGAGGAAACGACCATGACGAGACTGATGACCCTGGTGCTGGCCCTTGGCTGCGCATTCGCCACCGCCACCACCACCGCTGCCGAGCTGGACTACCGGGTCGATGACGCCACCCGCATCCTGCAGGATCTCAAGCGCATGCCGGAGAACGCCATTCCGCCGGCGCTGCTCAACCGCGCCTACGCGGTGGCCGTGATCCCGGGCATGATCAAGGGCGGCTTCGTCCTCGGCGGCAGCTACGGGCGCGGCATCGTCGTCGCCCGGCGCGCCGACGGCCGCTGGAGCAACCCGGCCTTCGTGCAGCTGGCCGGCGGCAGCTTCGGCCCGCAGATCGGCGTGCAGTCCACCGACCTGGTGCTGGTATTCAAGAGCCAGCGCGCGCTGGACGGGCTCTCCAACGGCAAGATCACCCTGGGTGGCGATGCCTCGGTGGCCGCCGGCCCGGTGGGCCGCCAGACCAGCGCCGCCACCGACCTGCAGCTGTCCAGCGAAATCTATTCCTATGCCCGTACCCGCGGCTTCTTTGCCGGCCTCTCGCTCGACGGCAGCGTGCTGTCGATGGATCGCGCCGCCAACGGCCAGTACTACGGCGGTGAACAGGACCCGGCACGCATCCTCACCGACACCAGCATCCCGGCGCCGGTTTCGGGCCGCCGCTTCACCGACACCCTGGCGGCCATTGCCCCGGCCATGCCCGAGCAGGCCAGCAGCCGCGCCGCGACCGCAACCGCGGACCCCGACATGAGCATGCCTGCGCCCTCGGGTGCCCGCACCTACGGCATCGACGAAGGCGCCACCGCATTGCCCGCCGACGGCGGCATCTACTAGCCGCGCCGGCGGCCACTTTTCCTCCGCATTGCGGCCCGTCGCATCATGCCCGGGCCGCTTTTTTTTGGGGAAAATCAGCCGTCGACGATCAGTCCGGGCCGAGTGCCAGCCATCATGCCCAGCCGCTCCAGCAGCATCCTCGGCAGCGTCCGCCTGCTCGCAGGCGAGCCCGCGCTGGTCTGCCGCGACACCCGCGGGGCGCGCTGGTGGGCGCGCCCCTTCGCGCGCCGGCTGGCAGCGCGCGAGGCGCGGGCACTGCGCGTGCTCGAGGACATCGAAGGCATCCCGCGGCTGCACGGCTGGGATGGCCGGCAGCTGCTGCGCAGCCTCATCCCCGGGGCCATGCTGCGCGAGGCGGCGCCTGCGGACCCGGCCTATTTCCGCAGCGCCCTGCGCCTGCTGCGCCGGATCCACCGCCACGGGGTGGCCCACAACGACCTCGCCCGCGAGCCCAACTGGCTGGCGCGGCCCGATGGCACGGCCGCCATCATCGACTTCCAGCTGGCCTGGCACGACCCGCGGCGCGGCCGCCTGTTCCGCCTGATGGCCCGCGAAGACCTGCGCCACCTCCTCAAGCACAAGCGCCAGTACTGCCCCGCGCAGCTCACGCCCGGCCAGCGCCGCCTGCTGGCCACGCCCAGCCTTGCCGCGCGCGCCTGGCGCTGGACCTTGCTGCCGCTCGGCCGCAGACTGCGCGGCTGGGCCGGCAGCAAGGCCGCAGGCACGGAGGAGCCATGACAGCCGAGATCTCGCAACCCAACAACGCAACGCACAGACCCGGCCAGGAGTGCCGCTTCGGCATCCGCGTCCGTGCCCCGGCGGACGACCCCTTCACGAGGCTGGTGGATGCCGGCTGGCACCGCGAGCACTGGTACGCCACCCGCGCCGAGCGCGATGCGGTCATGGCCGACATGGGTGCGCGCCATCGCTATTCACGCAACAGCGACGCGCCGAGCATCATCCTCGAGCCCATCGAGCGCTGAGCCACCCACCATGGCCGGGCGCTGGCGCGGCATGGCCGTGGCGCTGCTGCTGGCCGCACCCTGGCCCGCCGCCGCCACCGACGCGGGGCCGCTGGCGCCCGAGCACGTCGTCACCGCTGCACGCCAGCCGCTGTCGCAGCTGGAGCTGATCGGCAACACCACCCGCCTCGATGCCGCGCGCATCGAGCTGCTGGGCGCCACCCACCCCGCCGAGCTCGGCACCCAGGCCGCCGGGGTATGGCTGGAACGCGGCGCGCAGCAGGAAAGCCTGCCCGCCATCCGTTCCCCCGTGCTCACCGGGCCCGGCTCCTGCGGCGCCTTCCTCATGCTGGAGGATGGCGTGCCAGTGCGTCCCACCGGCTTCTGCAACGTCAACCAGCTGTTCGAGATCCTCGGCGAGCAGGCCATCGCCATGGAGGTGGTGCGCGGTCCGGCGGGCGCCACCCGGGGCGCCAACGGCCTGCATGGCACGCTCAACTTCCTGCTGCCCGGGGCCCGCGGCACGCCCGGCATGCAGGCCCGCCTCGAGCGCGGGCCGCACGACTACTGGCGCGGCCGCGGCCAGTGGCGCGGGCAGCTTGGCGAGGGGGCCGCGGTGGCGGGCCTGCTGTTCGCCCACGACGGCGACTTCCGCGCGGATGCCGGCTATCGCCAGGCCAAGGGCTTCCTCAAGCTTGCCAGCGAGAGCGAGGCAGGACTGCTTGAACTCGGCCTCGCCGGCAGCTGGCTCGACCAGGAGAGCGCCGGCTTCATCACCGGCTACCGCGCCTATGCCGACCGCCGGCTGCGCCGGCAGAACCTCAACCCCGAGGGCTACCGCGACGCCGACAGCCAGCGGCTGCAGCTGCGCTTCGTGCCGGCGGCAGGCCATCCGCTGGCCGGCACCGAGCTGCGTGCCTGGCTGCAGCGCTCGGAGATGGACTTCCTGCAGCACTTCCTGCCCGGCAAGCCGCGCGAGGAAAACGGCCAGTGGGGCAGCGGACTGATGGCCACCCGCCACGACCGCCTGGGCGCGGCGGGCCTGCTCAGCTGGGGGCTGGACATGGAGCTTGCCCGCGGCTACCTGAAGGAAACCCAGCACGCCGCCTCGGGGATCGGCAGCGTGCCCCCCGGCAAGCACTACGACTACGCGGCCACCAGCCTGCTCGGCGGCCTCTTCGCCCAGCTGCGCTGGCCGCTCGGCGCGCGCTGGGAGGCCGAGGCGGGGCTGCGCGCCGAGCTGATGCGCTACGACTACGACAACCGCATGCGCGACGGCAACACGCGCGAGGATGGCACGCCCTGCACGCCGGCGCCCTGCCGCTTCAGCCGCCCGGCCGACCGCCACGACGACTTCCTCGACCTGGCGCCCAACCTGGGCCTGCTGTGGCGCCTGTCGCCGGAGCTTTCCGCCTATGCACGGCTGGCGCGAGGCTTCCGCCCGCCGCAGGCGAGCGAGCTCTACCGCCTGCAGTCGCAGCAGGAGAACGCCGGGCTGGACTCGGAGACGCTGGACAGCGCCGAGGCCGGCCTGCACTGGGACGCCGGCCACCTGCGCCTCGATGCCGCCCTGTTCACCATGAAGAAGCGCCACCTCATCTTCCAGGATGCCGGCCGCTTCAACGTCGGCGATGGCCGCAGCCGGCACCGGGGCATCGAGCTGCAGGGCGCCTTCCGGCTGCTCTCGGGGCTGTACGGCGGGCTGGCCGGCAGCTGGTCGCGGCAGACCTACGGTTTCAGCGCGCTGACCCCGGGCGGCGAGCGGATCCGCGCCGGAGGCGACATCGACACCGCGCCGCGCACGCTCGGCAGCGCCCACCTCGGCCTGGCGCGCGGCCCGGCGCTGGCCGAGATCGAGTGGGTGCACGTGGGGCGCTACACCCTCGATGTCGCCGGCCTCAGCCGCTACGGCGGCCACGACCTGCTCAACCTGCGCGGCAGCTGGCAACTGGCACCTGCCTGGACGCTGGGCGCAAGGCTCAACAACCTCGGCAATCGCCTGTATGCCGAACGCGCCGATTTCGCGAGTTTCCCCGCCCCGAGCTATCGGTACTTTCCCGGACGCGGGCGCGAGCTGTACCTGGAACTGGCCTGGCGCAGCCGCTGAAAGCCCGCCCTGCGGTTGGCAGGAGGGCAAAAACCTACGATAATCCGCAGCTTCCATGCGCAGTGGCCAGTCTCCGGGCGGTGGGCAGTCCCCCCCGGCAGGGCGCCTCCTGCGCATCCACCGACGCCACCCGAGGAGTCCCATCCATGGCCGAACCCAAGATCACCGCCCCCGCCGGCGGCGCCAAGATCAGCATCCGCGACGGCAAGCTGCAGGTGCCCGACAACCCGATCATCCCCTTCATCGAAGGCGACGGCACGGGCCCGGACATCTGGCGCTCCTCGGTGCGCGTGCTCGATGCCGCGGTGGCCAGGGCCTACGGCGGCAAGCGCAAGATCCATTGGGTGGAGGTGTTCGCCGGCCAGAAGGCCTTCGACCAGTTCAACAGCTGGCTGCCCGAGAGCACCGTCGAGGCCTGCCGCGAGTACCTGGTCTCCATCAAGGGCCCGCTCACCACGCCGATCGGCGGTGGCATCCGCTCGCTCAACGTCGCGCTGCGCCAGATGCTCGACCTCTACGTCTGCCTGCGCCCGGTGCGCTGGTTCGAGGGCGTGCCCTCGCCGGTGCGCGAGCCCGGCAACGTGGACATGGTGATCTTCCGCGAGAACACCGAGGACATCTACGCCGGCATCGAGTTCGAGGCGGGCAGCGAGGGGAACCGCAAGTTCCTCGATCTCTTCAAGGCCAACTTCCCCAAGGAGTTCGCCAGCATCCGCTTCCCGGGCAGCTCGGGCATCGGCATCAAGCCGGTGTCGCAGGAAGGCACCGAGCGGCTGTTCCGCGCCGCCATCGAGTACGCCATTGCCAACAAGCGCAAGAGCGTCACCATCGTGCACAAGGGCAACATCATGAAGTTCACGGAAGGCGCCTTCCGGAACTGGAGCTATGCCCTGGCCGAGCGCGAGTTCGGCGACAAGGTCTACACCTGGGAACAGTGGGAGCGCACCAAGGCCGCCAAGGGCGAGAAGGCCGCCAACGAGGAGCAGGACGCGGCGCTCAAGGCCGGGCGCATCCTGATCAAGGACGCCATCGCCGACATCACCCTGCAGCAGGTGCTCACCCGCGCGAAGGAATTCGATGTCATCGCCACCATGAACCTCAACGGCGACTACCTCTCCGATGCGCTGGCCGCGCAGGTCGGCGGCATCGGCATCGCGCCGGGCGCCAACATCAACTACGTCACCGGCCATGCGGTGTTCGAGGCCACCCACGGCACCGCGCCCAAGTACGCCAACCTCGACAAGGTGAACCCGGGCTCGGTCATCCTCTCCGGCGAGATGATGCTGCGCTACATGGGCTGGACCGAGGCGGCCGACCGCATCATCGCGGCGATGGACAAGACCATCGGCGAGAAGGCGGTGACCTACGACTTCGCCCGCCTCATGCCGGGTGCGCGCGAGGTCAAGTGTTCGGAATTCGGCGACCTGCTGATCCAGAACATGTAAGGACCGGCTGGCTGCCGCCGGCACGCAGTCCGCGTGCCGGCGGTGGCCGGTAGCCCTGCGGCCAATCCCCCGGCGGCGCCGTTCGCCGCAAGACTCAGGCGGGTGGCTGCAGCGCGGCCACCTCGGCCAGGAAGCCCGCACGCTCCGCCGCGCGACGCGCACCATCCCAGCCCAGGCTGGCGGCACACACCGCAAGCGCATCCTCCAGCACCCCCGCGCCCCGGTCGGGCGCCAGCCCCAGCATCGTGCGGCGCATCAGGCAGTCGGCGAGGCTGCCGGCCATTTCCGCTTCGAAGGCAAAGACCAGCTCCGCCGCGATGGCACCGCTGTTGCCCAGCGGCGTCGCCAGCCCGCGTTCGTGCATCACCAGCTCGCCGATGCCAGCGGCACGGCCGCCGTAGAGCCCCACCAGCCGCGTGGCGATGGCGGGATCGAGCCCGCAGCGCAGGCTGAGGTCGGCGGCCAGCGGCAGGGGATCGTGGGTGGCACCCGGCAGCGGGCTGCCGGCGGTGCTGCAGCGAGCCAGCTCGCGCCCCAGCCGGCGTGCCAGCCGGTCCACCACCTCCTCGGCGAGGCTGCGATAGGTGGTGAGCTTGCCGCCGATGACCGAATAAAGCCCGAGCGCCTCGCGCCGGTGATGGCGCACCGAATGGCGCCGCGTGATCGCCGCCTGGTCCCTGCCGCTGGCCGCGGGCAGCGGGCGCACGCCGACATAACTGTAATGCACCGCCTGGCGCGACCAGTCCGCCTGCGGGAACAGCCGCCCGGCCTCGGCCAGCAGGTAGTCGATCTCGGCCGGGTCGCTCGCCACCGTGGCGGGATCGCCGCTGAAGGCGATGTCGGTGGTGCCGACCAGCGTCATGCCATTCCAGGGGATGATGAAGAAGGGCCGGCCATCGGCCGCGGCCTCGGCATAGCAGGCGCTGTCGCCCAGCCCCGGCAGGCGGTCGACAACGATGTGCGTGCCCTTGGCGCCACCGATGAAGTGCCGCCGCGGCGGCTCGTCGAGCGTCTCCAGCAGCTGGTCCACCCAGGGCCCGGCGGCGTTGACCACCAGCGGCGCCGACACGGTGTCGCTGCTGCCCTGATGGTCGCGCACCACCACGCCGCCGACCCGGCCATCCGCCACCAGCACGCGCTCCACCCGCGCATGCAGGCGGATGTCGGCACCGGCCTGCGCCGCCGCGAGCAGGTTCTCCAGCACCAGGCGCTCGGGGAACACCACCTGCGCATCGTGGTAGCGCGCCGCCCCGCGCAGGCCATCGCCGGCGAGGCCCGGCATGGCGGCCCGTGCGCCCGCGGCATCCAGCATGCGATGCCTGGGCAGCGACTTGCCCGCCGACAGCAGGTCGTAGAGCCACATGCCGGCGCGCACGGTGAGGCGCCCGCGGCGGGCACCGGCGAACAGCGGGATCAGCAGCGGCAGCGGGTGCACCAGGTGCGGCGCGGTGCGCAGCAGCGTCTCGCGCTCGTGCAGCGACTCCCTGACCAGCCCCAGCTCGCCGAATTCGAGGTAGCGCAGCCCGCCGTGGATCAGCCGGCTGCACCAGCGCGAGGTGGCATGGCAGAGATCGTCCTGCTCGAGCAGGCACACGCGCATGCCGCGCAGCGCCGCATCACGCGCGATGCCGGCGCCGTTGATCCCGCCGCCGATGACGATGACATCGAAGTCCAAGCCCTGGGCCTCCCGCCGTGGAGCGGCGCGAGCCTAGCACGGCACCGGGCAGTGCGCGCTACTGGCTGGCCAGCCGGGCGCCGGCGCCGAGCACGTCGAGCTCGACCTGCAGGTCCTTGATCTCGCGGCGTGCCCTGCCGAGCTCGGCGCTGCGCGTCGCCAGCTCCTCGCGCAACGTCTGCAGCTGCGGGAGCTGGCGTGCCTGCTCGGTTTCCAGCGTCAGGATGCGGGCATCGCGCTCGTTGAGCTCCGCGGCCAGCTGTTCGGTGCGCTCGCCGGCGCGCGCGATCTCGGCAGCCTGCGTCTCGCGCTCGTTGCGCGCCTGGTCGAGCAGGCGGTTGGCCATGCGCAGCTCCTCCTGGAGCGAGCGGATGCGCGGATCGGCCTCCACCCGCGGCCCCTCGCCGGCCGCCGGCGCAAAGCGGCGGCGCCCGGTCAACCGGTCGCGCAGCTCGATGGCCACCGCGCGCAGGTTGCCGCGGAAGTCGCCGCCCAGGCTCAGCACGTAGAACAGTGCAAGCGTGATGCTCATGGCCACGCCGAAGAGGACGCCGATGAAGATGAATGCCGCGTACATAAGGCGAAGCTAGCGCGCGGGCCGCACCGATTCTGCGCGGCAGTTCGCAACCCGGCCACGTCGGCGGCACCGGCCGCGGGGAATGACGACCGGGTCACGGCAGGCGGGAGCGGCGCCGGCAGGGAGCGTCACGGGCTGCGGCGGGCACCATCCGCCCGCCCGCTGTCACCCCTCAGGGGCGCGTCTGCCCGCTGCCCAGCACCAGGTACTTGAAGCTGGTGAGCTGCTCGGCGCCCACCGGCCCGCGCACATGGATGCGCCCGGTGGCGATGCCGATCTCCGCCCCCATGCCGAACTCGCCGCCATCGGCAAACTGCGTGGAAGCGTTGTGCAGCAGGATGGCGCTGTCGAGCTCGCGGAAGAAGCGCTCCACCGCGGCCGGCTCCTCGGCGATGATCGCCTCGGTATGCCCCGAGCCGTACTCGCTGATGTGGTCGATGGCGCCCTCGATGCCATCCACCGCGCGGATCGAGATCACCGCATCGAGGTACTCGCTGCGCCAGTCCTGCTCGGTGGCGGGCTTCACCCGCGGGTCGCGCGCCTGGATCGCGGCATCGCCGCGCAGCTCGCAACCCGCCGCCACCAGCGCATCGGCGATGGGCGCGTAGTGCGTGCCGAGGCAGTCGCGGTCGATGAGCAGCGTCTCGGTGGCGCCGCAGATGCCGGTGCGCCGCATCTTGGCGTTGAGCACCACCTGCTTCGCCATCTCCACGTCGGCCGAGTGGTGCACGTAGGTATGGCAGATACCCTCGAGGTGGCCGATGACCGGCACCCGCGCATCCCTCATCACCCGCTCGATCAGGCTGCGTCCGCCGCGTGGCACCACCACGTCGACGCAGCCCCCCATGCCGCCCAGCAGGTGGCCCACCGCCTCGCGGTCGGTGGTCGGCACCATCTGGATGGCATCCTCGGGCAGCCCTGCCTCGCGCAGGCCCTGCTGCAGGCAGCGGTGGATGGCGCTGCTCGAGTGGAAGCTCTCCGAGCCGCCGCGCAGGATCACCGCATTGCCCGACTTCAGGCACAGCGCGCCGGCATCCGCGGTGACGTTGGGCCGGCTCTCGTAGATGATGCCGATGACGCCGAGCGGCACCCGCACACGACGGATGACCATGCCGTTGGGTCGCGGCCACTCGGCCATCACCTGCCCCACCGGGTCGGGCAGCGCGATGATCTCGTCGATGCTGCGCGCCATGCCCTCGACGCGGGCCTCGTCCAGCAGCAGGCGGTCCAGCATCGCCCCGGAGAGGCCGCGCTCGCGCGCGGCGGCCATGTCCTTGGCATTGGCGGCGATGATCGCCGCGCTGCCGGCGCGGATGGCGGCGGCGGCGGCACGCAACGCGGCTTCCTTCTGTGCGCTGCCGGCGCGGGCCAGCGCGCGCGCGGCGGCACGCGCACGCCGGCCGATCCCCTCCATCAACCCGGCCAGCGCCTGGCTGCCCGCCTCATGTTCCTTGCTCATGGCCTCCCCCGTTCAGCAGCACCAGGTTGTCCCGGTGGATCATCTCGTCGCGGTCCCGGTAGCCGAGCAGCTCGCTGATCTCCTCGCTGTGGCACCCGCGGATGCGCCTGGCCTCGTCGCTGTCGTAGGCCACCAGCCCGCGCGCGAGGTCGCGGCCCGCCGCATTGCGCACCGTGACCGCATCGCCGCGGCCGAAGCGCCCCTCCACCGCCACCACGCCCACCGGCAGCAGGCTGCGCCCGGCGGCCAGCGCCTTCTCCGCGCCGGCGTCGATGGTGAGCTGGCCGCGCGGCTTGAGGGTGCCGGCGATCCACTGCTTGCGTGCCGCCAGCGGCGAGCCCTGGCTGATGAACCAGGTGCTGGGCTTGCCCGCCTCGATCGCCGCCAGCGGGCGCAGCCGCTTGCCGCTGGCGATTACCGTGGCACAGCCCGCCGACAGCGCGATGCGCGCGGCCATCAGCTTGGTGATCATGCCCCCCGAGCCGAACTCGGTGGCCGAGGCTCCGGCCAGCGCCTCGATCTCCGGGGTGATCTCGCGCACCTCGGGGATCAGCCGCGCATCGGGCTTCTGGCTGGGGTCGGCATCGTAGAGGCCGTCCACGTCGGAGAGCAGCACCAGCACGTCGGCGCTGACCATCTCGGCGACGCGCGCGCCCAGCCGGTCGTTGTCGCCGTAGCGGATCTCGGCGGTGGCCACCGTGTCGTTCTCGTTGATCACCGGCACCACGCCGAGGTCGAGCAGGGTCTGCAGCGTGCTGCGGGCGTTGAGGTAGCGGCGCCGGCTCTCGGTGTCCTCGAGCGTCAGCAGCACCTGCGCCACCTTGATGTCGTGGCGCCCGAGCAGCTCGCGGTAGGCATGGGCCAGCAGCACCTGCCCGGCGGCGGCGGCGGCCTGCTGCTCCTCGAGCCTGCGCTGCTCGGGGCGCAGCCCGAGGTAGCGCCGCCCCAGCGCGATGGCGCCCGAGGACACCAGCACCACCTGCTGGCCGCGCCCGCGCATGTGCGCGATCTCGCGCAGCAGCGAGATGAGCCACTTGCGGTGCAGGCGCCCGGTGGCCTTTTCCACCAGCAGCGAGGAGCCCACCTTGACCACCACGCGGCTGGCCCGCTGCAGGCGGCTGCGCTCCGTGCTCGCACGCACGCGGCTTGCCATGGCTGCTGCCCGGGTCAGCTGTTGGCGACGGCGCTGGACAGCGCCTGGGCGCCGCGGCCGATGGCCCACGCCCCCCGGCGCCCCACCGGCCGCACCCGGCCCCCCGCCCACCACGTCACGAAGAACTCGGCCACCCCGCAGCCGGGGCTGGGCAGCTCGACGGTGAAGGTGGCCTGGGTGTCGTCGAGCACGCGCGCGCCCTCGCGCTGCACCAGCTCCTCCGCCTTCGCCTGGCCGGCATCGTCCACCCGCAGCTTGAGCAGCAGCAGTTCGCGCTCGATGTGGTCGCCGCGGGTCATGTCCGCCATGCTCACCACGTCCACCAGCTTGAGCAGCTGCTTGTTGATCTGGTCCACCACCTGGTTCGAGCCGTGGGTGACCAGCGTCAGGCGCGAGAAGCGCGCATCCGCCGTCGGCGCCACGCTCAGCGACTCGATGTTGTAGCCGCGGGTGGAAAACAGTGAGGCCACCCGGCTCAGGGCACCGGCCTCGTTCTGCAGCAGGAGGGAAATGATGTGGCGCATGGACCTGGGGCCACCCGCCAGGCGGGCAGCGTATTGCATTGATTGGAAAGGCGATCGTCGCGCAGATCGGGGTGCTTTGCAATGCGGGGATGATGGGCGCTCACCTACACCCGGAAAATCCGGACCTGAAATCACCCAGGCACCCACGAACCTTGTACGGAGCCGGCACAACGGCCTTGCAATCCGGCCAGCCGCCCTGCTTCGCCCGGCCATGCAGGTCTCCGCCTGATAGTCAGACTACTTGACAATGTAACCTGATACGTTACACTGGGCGCGTGATCCGAGACTTCCGCCACCGTGGGCTAGAGCGATTCTTCCTGTCCGGGGTGAAATCCGGGATTCGTCCCGAGCACGCCGACCGGCTCAGTCTCGTTCTTGGTCGCTTGGCAGCAGCCACGATGCCGAAGGATATGGATCTTCCCGGCCTGAGGCTGCACCCCCTCAAGGGTGAGCTCAAGGGCCGATGGTCCGTGGCCATCAGCGGCAACTGGCGAGTGACATTCGCTTTCTCTGGCAAAGACGCCGTAGACGTCGACTACGAGGACTATCACTGACATGGCAAGACAAATGTATAACCCACCGCATCCTGGTGCGATCCTCCGCGGCCTGTGCCTCGAGCCTCTGGGGTTGTCCGTAACGGACACCGCCAAGGCTCTGGGCGTGAGCCGCAAGACCTTGTCGGCGATATTGAACGGCCGGGCGGGTATCAGCCCCGAGATGGCTGTGCGTCTGTCCATCGCCTTCGATACGACGGCGGAGAGCTGGCTGAACCAGCAGCTTCAGTTCGACCTGTGGGTCGCGGAGAAAAGCCGCAAGTCTCTCAAGGTTTCCCGGCTGGCTGCATAGTGGTTGAGTACATCGCCGGAGCATGACCATGACCGGAAAGACACCCGATCGCGGCTCTGGTACCTGACGCATGCATCCCAACCGTTATCTGCCCGATGGAGGACCTCATGCTACTCGCTAGCCAGCAGTTCGATCTTTATCCGGAGTGGTCGCGCGCCATTGAATCCAATGACGCACGAGCAGCGTTCCACTGTCTGGTCGGTATCGCAGCCAGTTCTCGCCGCTTTATCTGCCACGCGTTGCTAGTGTCTGGGCATGGGTCGCCCGGTTGCCATCATCCAGGAAGAGATCCGCCGGCTCAGCATGGCGGAAAAAGAGGAGGTCCTGCGCGCCCTCCTGGAGGATCTGGATGGGCCGCCGGATCCGGATGTCGAAGCAGCATGGCTCGCGGAAGCCGAGCGCCGCGCTCGCGAGATCGATGCCGGGCAGGTCCAATGCATCCCGGCCGACGAGGTTTTCCGGCAACTTGATTCGCTGCTGAAGGAATGACCCCGGAGTTCCACCCTGCTGCCGCGCGCGAGCTGGCAGCGGCGGCGCAAGGCCCACCGGACACCCGCAGATAGCCTGCACTTGCCCTCGCGGGCAATTGGTTGCAATACCAACACAATTGTTCGAAACTTGGGCGAAAACCCGGTCCAGAAGGCATTTCCGCCCATCGGACCACAACAGACCCGCCCTCGCCTTTTTATGACAACCACACCCCAGACCGCGGCGCCCTCGCCGCACCCGCTCGCCGGCAAGCGCATGACCGGCGCGGAGATGATCGTCCAGGTTTTGGCCGACGAAGGGGTGGAAGTCGTCTTCGGCTACAGCGGCGGCGCGATCCTGCCCACCTACGATGCGGTGTTCCGCTTCAACGACGAGCACCGCAACGGCGCCGGCAAGGAGCCGATGACCATCGTCGTGCCCGCCAACGAGCAGGGCGCGGGCTTCATGGCCGCCGGCTACGCGCGTGCCAGCGGTCGCGTCGGCGTGGTGCTGGTGACCTCCGGCCCCGGCGCCACCAACACCGTCACGCCGGTGCGCGACAGCATGGCGGACTCCATCCCCATCGTCGTGCTCTGCGGCCAGGTGCCCACCAACATGATCGGCTCCGATGCCTTCCAGGAGGCACCGGTCAGCGCGATCATGGGCTCGGTGGCCAAGCACGTGATGCTGGTCACCGACCCGGCCAGGCTCGAGGCTACCATCCGCACCGCCTTCGAGATCGCCCGCACCGGCCGCCCCGGCCCGGTGGTGGTGGACCTGCCGAAGGACATCCAGAACTGGACCGGCGAGTTCCAGGGCAGCGGCCTGCTGGCCTTCCCCGGCTACCGCCAGCGCATCAAGGCGGTGCACGACAACACGCTCACCGCCGCCGACTGCAAGTCCTTCTTCGCGCTGCTGGCGCAGTCGAAGCGCCCGCTGGTCTATGCCGGCGGCGGCGTGATCAATGCCAACGCGGCGGCGGCGCTGCGCCGCTTCACGCAGCGCTTCGGCCTGCCGGTCACCACCACGCTGATGGGCATCGGCGCGGTGGACACCACCGAGCCGCTGTCGATGCAGATGCTCGGCATGCACGGCGCCGCCTTCGCCAACTATGCGGTGGAGGATTGCGACTTCCTCATCGCCGTCGGTGCACGCTTCGACGACCGCGTGGCCGCGGTGGTGGACCGCTTCGCGCCGAGCGCACGGCACATCGCGCACTTCGACGTGGACCCGGCCGAGATCGGCAAGGTCAAGAAGGCCGACTGGCACCACGTCGGCCTGCTCGACCGCGACCTCGAGGTGCTCACCACCTGGGGCGAGCGCCACCACCCGGCGCAGGACTTCGGCGAGTGGCACCGCGAGCTGGCCGGGCTCAAGCAGCGCTATGCCTACAACTACGACCGCGACAGCGCGCTGATCCAGCCCTACTACGTCCTCGAGGAGATCAACCGCCACACCCGCGGCGAGGCGATCATCAGCACCGGCGTCGGCCAGCACCAGATGTGGGCGGCGCAGTACTTCGACTTCAGGCACCCGCGGCTGTGGCTGACCTCGGGCAGCATGGGCACCATGGGCTTCGGCCTGCCGGCGGCCATCGGCGCGCAGTTCGCCCGGCCCGACCGCCTGGTCATCGACGTCGACGGCGACGGCAGCCTGCGCATGAACGTCGGCGACCTCGAGACCGTCACCACCTACCACCTGCCGGTCAAGGTGCTGCTGCTCAACAACTTCGGCGACGGCATGGTCAAGCAGTGGCAGAAGCTGTTCTACAAGGGCCGCCTCTCGGGCAGCGACAAGTCGCTGCACCGCAAGGACTTCATCAAGGCCGCGCAGGCCGATGGCTTCGGCTACGCGGTGCGGCTCGAGCGCAAGGCCGACGTGCCGCGCGTGGTGAAGGAGTTCCTCGACTACGAGGGCCCCTCCTTCCTCGAGGTGGTGATCGATCCCGATGCCGGCGTCTACCCGATGATCGGCCCCGGCATGGCCTACGACCAGATGATCACCGGCGAACACATCGCCAGCCGCGGGCGGCGCCCGCGGGAAGAGGCGCCGCCCGGCACCTCGATGTTCTAGGGCGTCCTGGGGTCGGCCAGGGCCGGCGCCGGCGGTACAGCCCGCCGGCCACGAGGACCAGCAGGCCCGCCCAACCCAGCGACCCGCCACCACCGCCACCCGAATCCGCCTGCTGCGGGTTCGGGCTGGCCGGCGTGATCGGCGTCGGGCAGGCACGGTTGCCGGCCGTGGCCGGTGCCTCGGACTGCGCCGCGCTGGATGACAGCAACATCTCGATGGTATCGCTCGCACCCTGGTCATCGACCACGGTAAGCCGCAGGCCGAGCGTCCCGCTGGCGGGTGCCGGCAGGGTGGCGCGCGGGGTATCCGCCCCGCCGATCGCGGTCAGGCCATCGAGCGCCGTCCAGCTGTAGCTGGCGATGCGGCGGTTGCAGGCCGCCGCGCTGCCCGAGGCATCGAGCCGTACATCCTGGCCGGCACTCACCCTGGCCGGCAGCCTCACCGCCGCAATCGGGCGTAGCGCTTCGGCCACCGCACCCGGCGCATGCGCCATGCCCGCCCCGCAGGTGCTGGTGGTGCAGCGGCATTCATTTTGCTGCAGGTCGCCGCTGCCCAGCGGAATGTGGCACGCCGCGAGCCATCCCGGCGCCGGGAAGGGCCTGGCGGAGGTTTGCAGGCGGTGGAGCAACTGTGACGTGGAGAGGTTGCCGTTGACGCTCAGCATCAGCGCTGCGATGGCGCTGACCTGCGGTGCCGAGAAGCTGGTGCCGATGTTCGGCTCCAGCTGGCTGGTGTAGCCGGCACCGGCCGGCCGCGTGGTGCCCCTGTCGACCGTGGTGTCGAGCGAGTAGCTGCAGGGACCGTAGCCGCTATAGCCATCCCCGCAGTTGCCGGCGGGCGCCGCGATGCCCACCGCCGGGCCGAGGTTGCTGTAGCCCACCTTGGTGCCGGCATGGCGCAACCCGGCCACGGTCATCACCCCCGCACAGTCGCCCGGGGTGCTGACCGCCCCGCCCTCGTTGCCGGCGGAGACCACCACCAGCACGTCGCGTG
The DNA here is from genome assembly GCA_019454675.1 of Gammaproteobacteria bacterium. Classification (GTDB taxonomy): domain Bacteria; phylum Pseudomonadota; class Gammaproteobacteria; order Steroidobacterales; genus QUBU01. Next base: position 18,391 of record JACFNV010000038.1, read on the forward strand.
CCGCGAGTTCGTCGATGACCGACTGGTAGCCCGCTGTGCAGCTGCCCTCGCCACCCAGGCTCAGGTTGATGATGCGCGCCGGGTAGCGATTGTCGGGCACCCCTGCCACGTGCAGCCCGGCCGCCCAGCGCATGGCCTGGAGGACATCCGACTCGGCGCCGAAGCATTTGCCGAGCACGCGTACCGGCAGGATCCACGGCCCCCAGGTGGCACCGGCAACCCCGGCGCCGTTGTTGGCGCGCGCACCGATGAGGCCGGTCACGCGGGTGCCGTGCCAGGAGCTGTCCTCCTCCTCGCAGTCGCTGAACACCGGCAGCCGCGTGTCGCTCTCGCTCACCCAGTCACCGGGATCGGAAGGGTCTGCGTCCCAGCCATCGCCGTCATTGGCGATGCGGAAGCGTCCGTCGTAGTCTGCGCTGACGAAGTCGTAGCCCGGCAGCAGGCGCCCGCCGTTGCGGCTGCGCCCGAGGTCGGGATGGTCGAAACGCACGCCGGTATCGAGCACCGCGACGACGATGCCGGAAGAACCCGTCGTCAGCTCCCAGGCCGCCTCGGCATCGATGGCCGCAGGCTCGCTGCCCTGCAGGTACCACTGCCCGGGATACAGCGGGTCGCTGGGCAGGGCATGGCGACGGACGCGGGCATCGGGTTCGACGAAGGCCACCGCCGGGTCGGCGGCCAGGCGCGCGATCAGCCCGTCCAGTTCCGCGCCGGCCAGCGGTTGTTCGAGGTCCAGCACGCGCAGGCGCGGACCCAGCGCCCGCTCCCCGCGCAGGCCGAGGCGGCTGCGCACGGCCAACGCCTGCACGCGCTCGCTCGCCTCTGCCTCGCGCGCCGGCACCGCCTCGCGCAGGCCGATGATGAGCCGGCCGACCGGATGCGCCGCAGCCGGCCCGGCGGCAGGCGCGGGCAGGCCCGCGTCATCGGCCTGGGCTGCGGGCACCAGCCCGAGACAGGCCATCAGCACCAGCGGCAGGCAGGCCAGCATCTTCATGCACGCATCCCCGGAAATCCCCCCGACCGGCCTCAGGATGCCATCAACCGGCGTGCCAACGCCACGGCAGCGGAAAAATCCTCCACCACCCGCACATGGGGTGCCCCGCTGATCACGCCCATCTGCTGCAGCACCTCGAGCGGTTGCGGCTGCAGGCCCGAGAACAGCACCTGGACGCCGGACGCACCGGCACGGCCGACGAAGCTGTGCAACCGCGCCGCGCCGCTGGCATCCACCAGCGGCACCTCGCGCATGCGCAGGATGAACACCCGCGGCGAGCTGCCGATGGCATCGAGCGTATCGGACAGCCGGCTTGCCACGCCGAAGAACAGCGGCCCGCGGAACTGGAACACCTCCACCCCGCGCGGCAGCTCGTCGCGCTGCGTGTAGAGATCCGAGCGCGGCCTGCTGAAGTCGTCGAGGTCCTCCTCGAGCAGCTGCACCGTGCTGTCGCCGGCCATCGCCGCCACCTCGCTCATGCGGTACATGAACAGGATCGAGGCCAGCACCACGCCCACCTCGATCGCCAGCGTCAGGTCCACCGCAACGGTGAGGCCGAAGGTCAGCAGCAGCACCACCCGGTCGCCGGGCGGCCCGCGCAGCAGGTGCCGGAAACGCTCCACCTCGCTCATGTTCCAGGCCACCACCACCAACACCGCGGCGAGGCTGGCCAGCGGGATGTAGCCGGCCAGCGGCGCCAGCAGCTGCATGAACAGCAGCAGGAACACCGCATGCAGCATGCCGGCCACCGGCGAGCGCGCACCCGAGCGGATGCTGGTGGCGGTGCGGGCGATGGCCCCGGTGGCAGGCAGGCCGCCGAACAGCGCGGAAGCGGTATTGGCCACGCCCTGCGCCACCAGCTCGCAATTGGAGCGATGGCGCCGCCCGGTCATGCCGTCGGCCACCACCGCCGAGAGCAGCGACTCGACACCGGCGAGGAAGGCGATGGTGAAGGCGCTGGG
>JACFNV010000153.1 GCA_019454675.1 Gammaproteobacteria bacterium
GCCTGCGCGCCGATGGCCTCGTCGAACTGATGGGGCGCCTCGATGGCCAGCTCAAGCTGCGCGGCCTGCGCATCGAGCCGGGCGAGGTGGAAGCGGCGCTGATGGCCTGCGATGGCGTCGCCGCCTGCGCGGTGGACCTGCGCCAGCCCGCGGGCGATCCACTGCTGGTGGCCTGGGTGGTGCCCGCGGCCGGGGCGCGGCCGGATGCGCGCGCGCTGCGCAGCCGCCTGCGGCGCAGCCTGCCCGGGCACCTGGTGCCGGCACGCATCGAGTTCCTCGAGCGGCTGCCGCTGAGCCGGCACGGCAAGCTCGACCGGCGCGCCCTCGTGTTGCCGGATGTGGCAGGCGACGCGGATCTTGGGCGGGTGCGCACCGGCGCACGCAGCGCGCGCGAGGCGCTGCTCTGCGAGCTGTTCGCCGCGGTGCTCGGGCTGGCGGCGCCGGTCGGCATCGACGAGGACTTCTTCGCGCTCGGCGGCCACTCGCTGCTGGCCATCCGGCTGGTCTCGCGCATCCGCGACCTGCTTGGCGTGGAGCTGCCGCTGAGGGCGCTGTTCGAGGCGCCCAGCGTGGCCGGCATCGTGGCGGCGCTGCCGGCCGCCGCTGCGACGCGGATCCCGGCACCGGTGGCGGGCGCGACGACATCTGCACCGCTGTCCTGGCCGCAGCAGCGGTTGTGGTTTCTCGAGCAGCTGGTACCGGGCCATCCCGCCTATCACCTGCCGGTGGCCTTCCGGCTGCGCGGCGAACTCGAGGTGGCGGCGCTGCAGGTAGCGCTCGAACGGCTGGTGGCGCGGCACGCGCTGCTTGCCAGCAGCCTTGCCTGGCAGGAAGGCCAGCCGGTCCAGCTGGCCGGTACCGCAGCGCCGCCGGTGCTGGTCCGCGAGCCGCTGCCGGACGATGCCGGCGCACGCCTGCAGGCGCTCATCGAACAGCCCTTCGATCTGGTGCGCGGCCCGCTGCTGCGCACCGTGCTGCTCGAGGGCCGGCACGGCGAGTCGCTGCTGCTGCTGGTGATGCACCATATCATCAGCGATGGCTGGTCGATGGCGGTGCTGCTGCGCGAGCTCTCGGAGGCCTACAACGCACATCGCCGCGGCGAATCGCCTGACTGGATCGCCCTGCCGATCCAGTACGCCGACTACGCACGCTGGCAGCACCAGCAGTTGGCGGGTGGCGAGCTCGAGCGCCAGCTCGACTGGTGGCGCCAGCAGCTGCGCGAGCCGCCGCTGCTGATGCAGTTGCCGCTCGACCGCCCGCGTCCCGCCGTGCAGGCCGGCCATGGTGCCTGGCAGCTGCTGGTGCTGCCGGCCGCGCTGTCGGCCGGCCTGCGCGAACTCGCGCAGCGCGAGCGCGCAACGCTGTTCATGGTGCTGCTGGCGGGCTTCCAGGCGCTGCTGTCGCGCTACACCGGCGACGAGGACCTGCTGGTTGGCACGCCGGTAGCCGGCCGCGAGCGCAGCGAGCTGGAGGGCCTGATCGGTTTCTTCGTCAACACGCTGGTGCTGCGCGGGAACCTCGGCGGCAATCCCGGCCTGCGTGAGCTCATCGCACGCACGCGCGAAACCGCGCTCGGCGCCTACGCGCATGCCGAGGTGCCCTTCGAGAAGCTGGTGGAGGCATTGCAGCCACCGCGCAGCCGCGCGCATGCACCGCTGGCGCAGGTCTTCCTTGCCTATCACAGCGAGCCGCGTGGCGAGCTGCAGCTCGAGGGTATCGAGGCATGCATCGAGTCCTTCGAGAGCCGGCACGTGAAGTTCGACCTCGGCCTGCACCTGGGCTGGCATGAAGACAGGCTGCGGGCGAGCTTTGCCTACGACACCGATCTTTTCGACCGCGCGACGATCGAGGGGCTGGCGGCGGACTACGGGCGGATGCTGCAAGCCTTCGTGGATCTGCCGGAGCAGCGGCTGGGCGAGGTGGTGCTGGGTGCTGCGGCGGAGGGGCGCGGTGTCTCTTCCCGGCACGTCGGTGGAGAGGACCATGCGGCATCGTCCTGGCGCGTTGGCGGAGAGGACCGCGGGGGACCCCCCCCGGGCCGACGCGGGGCGGGGGGGGACCCCGCGGGGCCCGCCCGCGGGGGGGCGGCGGGCCGCCGGCGGGGGAGCCCCCCGAGAGC
>JACFNV010000154.1 GCA_019454675.1 Gammaproteobacteria bacterium
GTGGGCGTCATCGGCCTTGCGGCGCTGGCCTTCGAGGGCATGCTGGCGGGCGTGGTGCGCGGCTGGGTGGAGGCGCGCCCCGCGCGTGGCGGGCGCTGGCTGGCGCTGGCGCTCGTCGGCGCCTGGCTGGGTGGCCAGGCCATCCACATCTGGGCGGATGCGGTGGGCTACCTCTCGGTGACCCAGCTGACCCGCTACCTGCCCGCCTACCAGCCGATCCATTCCAAGCGCAAGCTGGTGCGCCTCGGCATCGTCAGCCAGGCGCAGGTGGACCGGCAGATGCAGCTGCAGCAGGTGGGCGCCGATGGCCACGGCCAGCTCGACTACCCCCTGCAGCCGATGCACTGCACCGCACCGGGGCCCACGCCCAACATCGTCTGGGTGATCATCGATGCGCTGCGCCCGGATGTCGACGATCCAGCATTGCTCCCCGAACTGGCCAGGCTGCGCGGCGAGAGCCAGGTGTTTGCCAACCACTGGAGCGGCGGCAACTCCTCGCGCGCGGGCATCTTCTCCATGTTCTATGGGCTGCCGAGTACCTACCTCGACACCTTCTATGGCGTCCAGCAGCCGCCGGTGCTGATGACCGAGCTGCGCCGGCGCGGCTACCAGCTGGGCCTGTTCGCGGCACCGGGCTTCGGCACGCCCACCGACATCGGGCGCACCGTCTTCGCGGGCATCCCCGGGCTGGGCGGCGAGACGCCCGGCATCTCGGCCAGCGTCCGCAACCGTGCGGTGACCGACCAGTGGCTCGGCTGGTTCGGGCAGGAGCGCGAAGCGGGGCGTCCCTTCTTCGGCTTCCTCTATTACGACCCGCCGATGGGGGAGATGCCCGCCACTGCCGACCCGCTGCCGATGGACGGGCGCTTTGCCGATGATCCCGCGATCCAGCACGAGTGGCGCCAGTACCGTCGTGCGGCGCAGATGGTGGACGGGGAGCTCGGGCGCGTGGTCGAGGCCCTGCGCAGTTCCGGCGAGCTGGAGCACACCCTGCTGATCGTGCTGAGCGACCACGGTTACGAGTTCGACGACAACGGCCTCGGCTACATGGGGCATGCCAGCAACTACAGCCCGGCGCAGCTGCGCGCGACGCTGGTCATGCGCTGGCCCGGTCGCGCGCCGGCCGTCCATGGCAACCGCACCTCGCACTACGACCTGCCGGTGACCCTGCTGCAGGAACTCTTCGGCTGCGACAACGACCCGGCCGACTATGCGGTCGGGCGCAACCTCTTCGCCGGCGGGGATTGGCCGTGGATCCTCGCCGGCAGCTACAACTCGCATGCCATCGTCGAGCCCGGGCGTGCCATCGTCACCCATCCGGGCGGTTTCGTGGAGGTGCTGGGTCCCGACTACCGCCCGGTGCCGGGTGCGAAGTTCGATCCCGCGGTGGTCGCCGAGGCCCTGCGCGACATGCGGCGGTTCTATCGCTGATGAGGCTGCGCGGGATACTCCGCCTGACGGGGCTGGGCCTGGCCTGGCTGGGTCTCTGGCTGCTGGCTGCCGCGCCCGTCCAGGCCGCCGGGGTCGGGCTGCACACCCGATCGGTGGAGCTGGTGATCGGCGAGGAGGGCGGCCTGCCGCTGAGCTGGCTTGCCTGTGCCGGCGCCTGTGCCGATCCGGCGGTGCCGCGCCAGCAGCTGGTGGGGCCCGGTGCCGGCAGCTTGCATTGGGTCGCCAGCGACCCGGCCCTGGCAGAAGCCATGGCGACACGCCGCTACCTGGCCCGCGTGCAGGAGACCCCCGATAGCATCATCGCCGAGCTGCTTGCCGAAGGTGACGAGGTGCTGCCTGCGCTCGTGCAGCGCTACGAGCTCTCGCGCAGCACCCACGTGCTGCGCATGCAGCTCTCGCTGCCGCCCGGCGTGGAGCTGGCGATGGAGAGCGGCGTTGCGCTGATCCCCGAGCAGTTGCCAGGCTTCGGCGCCGCCTTCTCCGATGTCTACACCGTGCGCGTCGGCCCTGCGGGACAGGATGGCATCGGCGGTGGCGTGGTGGCAGAGGGCCTTGCCGCCGATGCCGAGCACTGGACCGGGATACGCTCGCGGTTCTGGGCCTGGCTGGTGCAGCCGGCCACCACGACGCAGGTCAGCGTGCAGGTCAGCGCACCCAACCA
>JACFNV010000039.1:0-18232 GCA_019454675.1 Gammaproteobacteria bacterium
GCTATCGCTGCCCGCCGTGCGACGGGCCAGCGGCACCTCCTCGAGCTGCAGCCCGAGGTGCCGTGGCAGGCGCGCCCGATAGGAATCAAAAACCTCGTAGATCCAGGGCTCCAGCCGCGTGCCGACGGCCGCAACGGTGATGTTCATGGAAATGGCCCGAAAGTTTCATACGGGCCCAGCATACCGGGGGATGGGCCCGGGAGCACCTGTTGGCGTGGCGGAACCCGCAGGCCGGCTGCAGGGAACCCCGGCGGCACGGCTCAGCGGGTGGCCTCGGCCGGGCCCGCATGCATGTCCCAGAGGTTTTCGAGCTTGTAGAGATCGCGGATCTTGCCGAGCATGATGTGGACGATGACGTCCTGCAGGTCGACGAGGATCCACTCCCCCGCCTCCTGGCCCTCCACCCCCAGCGGCTTGCAGCCGGCGGCCGTGGCCTGTTCCACCACGCGCTCGGCCAGGGAACGCACATGGCGGTCCGAGGTGCCGGTGGCAATGATCATGTAGTCCGCCAGCGTGGTGAGCTTGCGCACGTCGATGACGCGCACATCGCGCGCCTTGACCTCGTCAAGGGCGTCCTCGGCCAGCGCTGCCAGTTGCCTGCTTTGCACTCTGGTCATTCCTCTTTGCATCCATCCGTCATCCGGTAACACCCGCTCTCCGCGATCAGGCCGCGCACCGCGTCCGGTACCAGGTACCTGGGGTCGCCGCCACCGGCCACGAGCCGGCGGATCGCCGAGGCGGAGATATCGAGCTGCGTCACCTCGCACACCAGCACCCGTCCGGCAGCGGCCTGCGCAAGCTCCGCGGGGTTCGCGCAGTAGCGGCCTGCCAGTGCCGCGGCAAGCTCGTCCCCCGGCGCCAGCCTGCTGCCCGGGCGCTGCACCACCACCAGGTGCGCCAGCTGCAGGATCTCGGGCCAGCGATGCCAGCCGGGCAGCCCGAGGAAGGCATCGGCGCCGAGCACCAGGCACAGCGGCCGCCCGCCCGCCTGCGCACGCAGCCCGGCCAGGGTATCCACGGTATAGGAAGGCCCGGCGCGCCGCAGCTCGCAGTCATCCACCACCAGCCGCGGCTCGCCGGCCACCGCCCGGCGCAGCATCTCCAGGCGCAGCCGCGCCGGGGCCTGCGGTTGCGGCCGATGCGGCGGCACGCTGGCCGGTACCAAGCGCAGCTCGGCCAGCCGGCAGGCCTCGAGCACCTCGAGCGCGGTGCGCAGGTGCCCGTGGTGTACCGGGTCGAAGGTGCCGCCGAACATGCCCAGCGGGGCCTCCGGGTTCATGCCGTCTCCGCCAGCGGCAGCGGGCCGCCGCAGAAGGCCATGGTCAGTTCCTGCAGCGCATTCCAGGGATTGCCAGGGCGCAGGCCCTTGACGACCTGGTCGGCCAGGGCCGCACTGCGCAGCAGGCGGGCGAGGTCGGCGCCGCGCCGGCGGCTGGCCGCCTGGCCGAAGGCCGCCTGGCGGCTGCGCCAGATGCCGACGTCCTGCATGGCGCGTTCCACGCTGGCGCCCCTGCCGGTGCGTACCAGCACATCGGCCAGGCTGAGGAGGTCGCGGGCCAGCGCCCACAGCACCAGCACCTCGGCCTGCCCCTCGCGCCGCAGGCCGGCCAGCACCCGCACCGCGCGGGCGGCATCCCCGGCCAGCGCCGCATCGCTCAGCTGGAAGATGTCGAAACGGGCGCCATCGGCCACCGCTTCGCGGACCATGTCGGGGGTGATCTCCGCGGCACCGGCCAGCAGCGCCAGCTTGTCGATCTCCTGCTTGGCGGCCAGCAGATTGCCCTCCACCAGCACGGCCAGCAGCTCGACGGCCGCCGGCTCGGCGCGCAACCCGCTCGTCGCCAGCCGCCGCTGCAGCCAGGCCGGCAGCTGTGCCGGCGTGGGCGTGCGCAGCTCGACCCACACTCCCTCGGCAGCCAGCGCCGTGGCCCACTTCGCGCGCTGGGCCGTGGCATTGAGCGCCGGCAGCACCAGCACGCAGACAGTGTCGGCATCCGGCTGCATCGCCAGCGCGGTGAGGAAACGGGCGCCTTCGTCGCCCGGCTTGCCGCCGGGGAGCCGCAGTTCCACCAGCCGGCGGCTGGAAAACAGCGAGAGGCTCTTCATGCCGACGCCCAGCGCGGCCCAGTCGAAGCCGCGCTCGACGATGTGCACCTCGCGCTCTTCGCAACCCGCCGCGCGCGCCCGCTCGCGGATGCTGGCCAGCGCCTCGTCCACCAGCAGCGGTTCATCGCCCGAGAGGATGTACAGCGGCGCCACTTCCTTCGCGAGGTGGCCGGCCAGCCTGTCAGCGGCAAGCTTCACGATGCGGCAGGCTCTGTCGGGGCAGGCAGGACCCGCCGGGGTGGCGGCTGGCAGCGGCCACGCGGCTCAAGCCGGCAGCTGCCTGAGGTCGATGCACTCGTCGTCGAGCAGGATCGGGATGCCGTCGCGTACCGGATAGGCATAGTGGCCGTTGTTGGTGACCAGCGCCTCGACGAGCTCGGAGGCCACCACCTGCTCGGCCTGGTTGCGCACCCCGCCACCGGCGATGGCGGCATTCAGGCTGGCCAGACGCCCGGCGTCGAGCAGCTCGAGCGGCAGGCGGGTCACCGGGCAGCAGATGATGTCGAGAAGTCGCTTGTCCATGTCTGCGGGCGGGCCTGGAAGTGGCCTGGATGGCTGTCCCGCACCGTGCGGGAACTATAGCACAGGGTCATCGGGGCCCCTGTCGTGCCGGTGCTCGTGCCGATGGCGCCAGCTGAAATGCTCGGGCACCGGATCGAGCCCACCGGCACAGAAGGGATGGCAGCGCAGGATGCGCCCGAGACCGAGCCAGCCACCGCGCAGCAGGCCGAAGCGCTCGATGGCTTCGCGGGTATAGGCGGAGCAGGTCGGCAGGTAGCGGCAGCGCATGCCCAGCATCGGCGAGATCCAGCGCTGGTAGAAGCCGATGAGCGCCAGCGCCAGGCGTGCTCCCGGCCCCTGCCGGGGTGCGCCGCCGGGCGCCCGGCGGCTCACGCCGCCCTCAGCGCCGCGTCATGGATGGCCTGGAGCATCGCCCTCAGGCCATTGCTGCGGGTGGGCGAGAGGTGGGCATCGAGGCCGATGGCCTTGACGAAGTCCGGCCTGCTGGCGGCGATCTCCGCGGCCCGCCGGCCGCTGTAGACCCGCAGCAGCACGGCGATCAGGCCGGAGACGATGGCCGAATCGCTGATGGCACTGAAGTCCAGGCGGTCGCCACGCTGGCTGGAAGTCAGCCAGACCTGCGACTGGCAGCCATGCAGGCGGTGCGCCTCGGTGCGCAGCTCCTCGGGGAAGGGCGGCAACGTGCGACCGAGGTCGATCAGGTACTGGTAGCGGTCCATCCAGTTGTCGAAAACCTCGAACTCCCCGATCAGTTCCCGCTCGGCTGTCTCGATCTCGTTCATTTCCTGCTGCGGCTCCCCGCCGGCTAGTCCGCACGCCGCCAGCGCGTGCCTTCCGGGCCATCCTCGATGAGGATGCCGGCAGCCGTGAGCTCGCCGCGGATGCGGTCGGCCTCGGCAAAATCACGGCGTGCCCGCGCCTCGCGCCGGGCCTCCAGCAGTTGCTCCACCCCGGCGGCGTCGAGGCCATCGGCGGGGTTGCCCGTGAACCATGCCTCCGGCTGCGCGCCCAGCAGGCCCACCAGCTCGCCACTGGCACGCAACTGCGCCGCCAGCCGGCGCCGCTCGCCCTCGTCGCCGCTGCGGCGGATCGCATGCGAGAGATCGAACAGCGCGGCCAGCGCCCGCGGCGTATTGAGGTCGTCCTCGAGCGCCGCCACGAAGGCCGCGTCGGGTGCGGCGGCAGGCCACTCGTCCTCCCAGCCGGCCACGTCGCGCAGCGTACCGTAGAGCCGGTCGAGGTTGCGTCGCGACTGCGCCAATACCTCGGCGGTCCAGTCGAGCGGCTGGCGGTAATGCGCGGAGAGCAGCGCCAGGCGCACCGCCTCCCCCGGCGCCTGCTCGAGCAGCTCGCGCACCAGCAGGATGTTGCCGATCGACTTCGACATCTTGGCGTGGTCGACGTTGAGGAAGCCGTTGTGCATCCAGTAGCGGCTGAAGGTCGCGCCATCGTGGGCACAGGTGCTCTGCGCCAGCTCGTTCTCGTGGTGCGGGAAGATCAGGTCGTTGCCGCCACCGTGGATGTCGATGGTCTCGCCGAGATGCTGCGCGGACATCGCCGAGCACTCGATGTGCCAGCCCGGACGGCCGCGCCCCCAGGGGCTCTCCCAGCCGGGCAGCTCGGGCGTGGAGGGCTTCCAGAGCACGAAATCGCCGGCATCTTCCTTGTAGGGGGCAACGTCGACCCGTGCGCCGGCCAGCAATTCGCGCTGGTCGCGCCGCGAGAGCTGCCCGTAGCCGGGGAAGGAGCGCACCCGGAACAGCACGTGGCCCTCGGCGACATAGGCATGCCCGCGGGCGAGCAGCCTGCCGATCATGGCCTGCATCTGGCCGATGTGCGCGGTGGCCAGCGGCTCGACATCGGGCGGCAGCACGCCGAGCGCCCTCATGTCCTGGTGGTAGGCAGCGGTGAAGCGCGTGGAAATATCGCCGATCGGGCAGCCGGCCGCGGCCGCGGCGGCGTTGATCTTGTCGTCGACGTCGGTGATGTTGCGTGCGTAGACCAGGTGGTAGAGCCGGCGCAGCAGGCGGGCCAGCACGTCGAAAACCACCGCCGGGCGGGCATTGCCGATGTGCGGGTAGCTGTAGACCGTCGGCCCGCAGACATACATGGTTACGCGCCCGGGATCGCCGGGTGCGAAGGGTTCCTTCTGCCGGGTCAGCGTGTTGTAGACGGACAGCGTCATGGAAAGGGCCGGAAGCTGCGGGATGGCGGGCGTAGCCGGCTATAATACCAGCTGCTTCAATGCCTCTGGCGGCCCGGCCCGATGCCGGCCGCGCCAACCACGGACGGAACATGGATACAAGCAGCTTTTTCGGTTCCCGGCGCACGATCGAGCAGGTCGAGGAGGGCACCGAGCTGGCCCCCCGCTTCGACGAACAGGGCCTGATCCCGGCGGTCACCACCGACCACGCCACCGGCGAGCTGCTGATGGTGGGCTACATGAACCGCGAGGCGCTGGCGCGCACCATCGAAACCGGCGAGGCCCATTACTTCAGCCGCAGCCGCCAGGTGCTGTGGCACAAGGGCGCCACCAGCGGGCTGGTGCAGCGGGTGAAGGCCCTGCTGATCGATGACGACCAGGACTGCGTCTGGCTGCGGGTGGAAACCGCGGGCGGGGCCAACTGCCACGTCGGCTACCGCTCCTGCTTCTACCGCGAGATCCCGCTCGGCCCCGCCGCCGGGCAGGCCACGGGCCCGCTGCTGCTGCGCTTCACCGACACCGAGAAGGTATTCGACCCCAAGCTGGTCTACGGCGACGCGCCCAACCCCACCAAGCTCTGAGGCTGCGGCCCGCCGCGTTCAGCGCAGCAGGCCGAGCTGGCGCGTCACGGTGCCCACCATGTCGCCGGCCAGCGCATCGCGCAGCTCCTCGCCCTCGGCCCGCTTGCCGAGCACCTGGCGCTCATCGTAGTTGTAGGTGCGGCTGAGCGAGAGCTCGCGGGCGGGCAGCACTTCCTTGCCTTCCAGCACCACCGCATAGCGCAGCACGTAATAGACCGTGTACTCCACCGGGCGGTTGCGCACCGACACCGAGGACACGTCCTGCCCGGTCTCGTCGTGCTGGATGCGGATCACGCCGCCGGCCTCGGTCGGATCGCTCGTCACCCGCACCCCGCCGCGCTCGAGCGCGGACTTGAGCTGCCGGTAGAAGGGCGTGTAGTGGTCCTGCGCATCGATGTAGGTCACCGCCATGGCGGCCGGATAGCCGAGATCGCCGCGCAGGTGGAACCCGCAGCCGCCCAGCACCAGCAGGCCGGCAAGCAACCCGAGCAGGGCAAACCCGCGTTGCAACCGCTGCCTAGACGACGACATTGACCAGCTTCCCGCGCACGATGATCACCCGGCGCACCGGCCGGCCCTCGATGTGCCGGAGCACCGCCGGCTCGGCCAGTGCCGCGGTGCGGATGGCCTCGTCATCGGCAGCGGCGGGCACCGTCACCTGTCCGCGCAGCTTGCCATTCACCTGCACCACGATGTCGACCGTCTCGGCGGCCAGCGCCGCAGCATCGACCACCGGCCAGGCCTCGTCGATCACCGCACGCTGGTGGCCGAGGACCCGCCAGAGCCGGTGGCAGACATGCGGCACCATCGGCGAGAGCATCAGCACCGCAGCCTCGAGCGCCTCCTGCACCACGGCGCGATCGGCGGGGCCATGCGCTTCGAAGCGGCCGAGCTCGTTGAGCAGCTCCATGACCGCGGCGATGGCGGTGTTGAAGGTATAGCGCCGGCCGACATCATCGCTGACCTTGGCGATGGCCTGGTGCAGGCTGCGCCGCAGGGCCTTCTGCCTTGCATCGAGCGCGGCCGGCGCCACCGCCCCCGCCACGCCATCCGCGGCGTGCTGGTGCACCGCGCGCCACAGGCGCTTAAGGAAGCGCGATGCGCCCTGCACCCCCTCCTCCGACCACTCCAGCGATTGCTCGGGCGGTGCGGCGAACATGATGAACAGCCGCGCGGTATCCGCGCCGTACTGCTCCACCAGCTGGTTGGGATCCACGCCATTGGCCTTCGACTTCGACATGGTGCCGATGCCGCCCGACTCCACCGGCTGGCCATCGGCAACCAGCACCGCCGACAGCCGCCGCCCGCGCTCGTCGGTCTCGACCCGCACGTCGGCGGGGTTGAAGTACTCGATGCGGCCCGAGGCCGGGCGCCGGAAGAAGATCTCGTTGAGCACCATGCCCTGGGTGAGCAGCCGGCTGAAGGGCTCGTCGAGCGCCACCAGGCCGAGATCGCGCATCACCCGCGTCCAGAAGCGCGAATACAGCAGGTGCAGGATGGCATGCTCGATGCCGCCGATGTACTGGTCGACCGGCAGCCAGTAGGCGGCGCGTGCATCGAGCATCCGTTGCTGCTGGTCGGCGCTGGCATAGCGCAGGAAGTACCAGGACGAATCCACGAAGGTGTCCATGGTGTCGGTCTCGCGCCGCGCCGGGCCGCCGCACTGCGGGCAGCTGCAGTCGCGGAAGGCGGCCAGCTTCGCCAGCGGGTTGCCGCTGCCATCGGGAACCAGGTCCTCGGGCAGCACCACCGGCAGCTGCTCATCGGGCACCGGTACCTCGCCGCACTGCGGACAATGGATCAGCGGGATCGGGCAGCCCCAGTAGCGCTGGCGCGAGATGCCCCAGTCGCGCAGGCGCAGGTTGGTGCGCCGGCGCCCGCGGGACAGCTCCTCCAGCCGGCGGGCGATGGCTTCGAAGGCAGTGGCGAAGTCCATGCCGTCGAAGGCGCCCGAGTTGACGAGGATGCCATGCTCGGTGAAGGCGCCGGCCTCCAGCGCGGATGGCGCGCCATCCGCCGGGCGGACCACCTCGTGCAGCGGCAGCTGGTGGCGGCGGGCGAACTCCCAGTCGCGCTGGTCGTGGGCCGGCACCGACATCACCGCCCCCGTGCCGTAGCCCATCAGCACGAAGCTGGCCACCCAGATCGGCACGCGCTCGCCGGTGAGCGGGTGGATGGCATGCAGGCCGGTGGCCATGCCGCGCTTCTCCGCCGTCTCCAGCGCTGCCTCGGTGGCCGCCTGCTGGCGGCATTCCGCGATGAAGGCCTGCAGGGCGGGATTGCCATCGGCAGCGGACAGCGCCAGCGGATGCTCCGGCGCGATGGCCATGTAGCTGACGCCGTAGAGCGTGTCGGGGCGGGTGGTGAAGATGCTGAGCGGCTCGGCGCGGCCCTCGACCGCAAAGTCGATCTCGAGGCCCTCGGAGCGGCCGATCCAGTTGGCCTGCATGGTGCGCACCCGCTCGGGCCAGCCCTCCAGCCCGTCGAGGGCGGCGAGCAGCTCCCCGGCATAGGCGGTGATACGCAGGTAGTACATCGGGATCTCGCGCTTCTCCACCAGCGCACCGGTGCGCCAGCCACGCCCGTCGACCACCTGCTCGTTGGCGAGCACGGTCTGGTCCACCGGGTCCCAGTTGACGGTGCCGGTCTTGCGGTAGGCGATGCCGCGCTCGCGCATGCGCAGGAACAGCCACTGGTTCCAGCGGTAGTACCCGGGGCTGCAGGTGGCGAGTTCGCGCTCCCAGTCGATGGCCAGGCCGAGGCTCTTCAGCTGGCGGCGCATGTAATCGATGTTGTCCCAGGTCCAGCGCGCCGGCGGCACGCCATTGGCCATGGCGGCGTTCTCGGCGGGCAGGCCGAAGGCATCCCAGCCCATGGGCTGCAGCACGTTCTTGCCGCACATGCGCTGGTAGCGGCTGATGACATCGCCGATGGTGTAGTTGCGCACATGGCCCATGTGCAGCCTGCCGCTGGGATAGGGGAACATCGACAGGCAGTAGAATTTCTCCCTGCCGGCGTCCTCGGTGGCGCGGAAGGAGTGCTGGGCTTCCCAGTAGGCCTGGGCTTCGGCTTCGACCTCGGCAGGCCGGTAGGGTACGTCAGTCACGCGCAAAAACCGTCAACGGCGGGAGGCTGGCAAGGATACACCAGCGGCAACGGACTCTGGCTCCGCTGGCTGGACCACCGCCGGCCGGCCAGCGGCAAGCGGACCGGAAGCCATTGCACGCGGGCTCCCCCGCTCGGTAGCCTGTGCCGCCATGGATATCGATGGCAAACCCGCACAGGCAGCGGTCCGGGATGGCGTACTGCGCCTCCCCGGCCGCTTCGCCCTGCATTTCGGTGGCGAACTCGAGGGGGTGGAACTCGCCTGGCGGCTGGTCGGGGAGCAGGGCCCCGTGGTGGCCGCGCTGGGCGGCATTTCCGCCGGCCGCTTCGTCTGCGAGGATGCACCGGCAGGCTGGTGGCGCGGGATCGTCGGCCCCGGGCGTGCGCTGGACAGCCGGCACTGCCGCATCCTCGGCATGGACTTCCTCGGCGGCAGCGGGCGCACCACCGGTCCCGTCGCCGGGCAGGGCGAATTTCCCGCCATCAGTGCGCATGACCAGGCGCGCCTGCTGCACGCACTCGTCGCGCACTTGGGGATCGGGCAGCTGGGCGCCATCGCCGGGGCCTCCTATGGCGGCATGGTGGCGCTGGCATTCGCGGAAGGCTGGCCCGATGCGGCGCGCAGGATCTGCGTGATCGGCGCCGCGGACCATTCCCACTCCATGTCCACCGCCTGGCGCAGCGTGCAGCGCGCCATCGTGCGTTATGCGCTGCAGAAGGGCGATGGCCCCGGGGGCCTGCGGCTGGCCCGCGCGCTGGCGATGACCACCTATCGCAGCAGCCGGGAATTCACCCGGCGCTTCAGCGGCGAAGCGCAGCGCCTGGGAGACCATTTCCGCTTCCCGGTGGAGGACTACCTGTTCGCGCGCGGCGACGCCTACGCCGCCTCCTACGTGCCCGAGGCCTTCCTCTGCCTGTCCGAGTCGATCGACCTGCACCGCGTCGATGCCACGCGGATCCGCGTGCCGACCACGCTGGTGGCAATCCGCGAGGACCAGCTGGTGCCGCTGGCGGACATGCGCGCGCTGCACGCGCGCCTGGCGGGGCCCGCGCAGCTGGTCGAGATCTCCTCGCTGTACGGGCACGACGCCTTCCTCAAGGAGGAGGCCGCGCTGCGCCCGGTCTTCGAGCAGCTGCTGGACTAGGCGCGCGCTCCGGACGGGACGGCGGCGGCAGCACGCCACCCGCGCACGACGGGGGTAAAGTAAGGCCAGCCGCTCGTCGTGGAGGACGCCATGCAGCACCTGGAAACCCTGGCGGTGCACGCCGGACGCGAAGACTTCGCGCAACTGCGCGTCCATGCGCCACCGCTCGACCTCTCGACCACCTACCCGATCGCCGATCTCGCCACCGCCGGGGAGAGTTTCGAGGCCCTGATCCACGGCGGGGATGGCGTCGCCAACTCGATCTATGCGCGGCTGCACAACCCGACGGTGGCGCGCGCCGAAGCCGCCATCGCCCGCCTCGAGGGCACCGAGGCGGCGGTTGCCTTCGGCTCCGGCATGGCGGCACTCACCGCCCTGCTCATGGCGCGACAGCAGGCGGGCCGCCATGCGCTGGTGCTGAGGCCGCTGTACGGCACCACCGACCACCTGCTTGCCAGCGGCCTGTGCGGGCTGGAGGCCGAGTTCGTCGAGGCGGGCGAGATCGCCGCGCGCCGGCGTCCCGACACCAGCCTGGTGGTGGTGGAGACGCCCTCGAACCCCACCCTCGACCTGGTCGACATCCGCGCCACCGTCGAGGCCGCCGGCGGCGTGCCGGTGCTGGTGGATTCCACCTTTGCCACGCCGGTGCTGCAGCGGCCGGCAACGCTCGGCGCCACCTACGTCTGGCACAGCGCCACCAAGTTCCTCGCCGGCCACGGCGACGTGATGGCGGGTGTCATCTGCTGCGACGAGGAGCACGCCGCACCGCTGCGCACGCTGCGCGGCATCACCGGCGCCCTGCTGCACCCGCTGGCCGCCTACCTCCTGCACCGCGGCCTGCCGACGCTCGCGCTGCGCGTGGAACGCGCGCAGGCCAATGCCCAGCTGCTGGCCGAGCGTCTGGCCGCCCACCCCGCGGTGGCGAAGGTGCACTACCCGGGGCTGGGCACGGTGCGCAATGCCGGCCTGCTGGGCACGCAGATGCGCGGGCCGGGTACCCTGCTGTCATTCGAGGTGCGCGGTGGACAGGCTGCTGCCGCGGCGCTGCTCGCCAGGGTCCGCCTGGTGACCGCGGCGGTCAGCCTGGGCTCGGTCGACACCCTGATCCAGCACCCGGCGGGACTCACCCACCGCATGGTGGACGAGGCCACCCGCCGCGCGGCGGGCATCACCGATGGCTTGCTGCGGCTGTCCGTCGGCATCGAGCATGCCGAGGACCTGTGGGCGGATCTGGCCCAGGCACTGGCCGGCACCTGAACCCGCGGCAACCTGCTAACCCGGTGCGCCGGGCCGGCAGGCCGGGGCTTTTGCTCAGGCGACGGCAAGCGCCTGCTCCAGGTCGGCGATCAGGTCGTCCACGTGCTCGATGCCGATGCTCAGGCGCACCAGGTCGGCGCTGACGCCGGCTGCCTTCAGCTCGCCGTCATCGAGCTGGCGGTGCGTGGTGGTGGCCGGATGGCAGGCCAGCGTCTTGGCATCCCCGATGTTGACCAGCCGGGTGACCAGCCCCAGCTTGTCCATGAAACGCGTGCAGGCCGCGCGCCCGCCCTTGATGCCGAAGCTGAGGATCGACGAGGGAATGCCGCCGTCGAGGTAGCGCTGCGCCAGCGCGTGGTCGGGGCTGTCCTCGAGCCCGGCGAAGTTCACCCAGGCCACCTTGGCATGCCCGCGCAGATAGCGCGCAATGGCCAGGGCATTGCTGCAATGGCGCTCCATGCGCAGCGGCAGCGTCTCGATGCCCTGCAGGATCAGGAAGGCGTTGAAGGGCGAGATGGCCGCGCCCATGTTGCGCAACGGCACCACCCTGGCACGCCCGATGCAGGCCGCCGGGCCGAAGGCATCGACATAGACGATGCCGTGGTAGCTCGGATCGGGCTCGTTGAACTGCGGGAAGCGCGGGTTGCCCTGCCAGGGGAAGCGGCCGGAGTCCACCAGCGCACCGCCGATGCTGGTGCCATGTCCGCCGAGGTACTTGGTCAGCGCGTGGATGACGATATCGGCGCCGTGCTCGAAGGGCCGGCAGAGCATCGGCGTGGCCACCGTGTTGTCGACCACCAGCGGCACCCCGGCGGCATGCGCCACCGCCGCCAGCGCGGCGATGTCGACCACGTTGCCGGCGGGATTGCCGATCGACTCGCAGAACACCATCTTCGTGCGCGCGTCGATGGCAGCGGCCAGCGCCGCGGGATCGCGGCCATCCACCATGCGTACCGTCACGCCCTGGTTGGGCAGGGTGTGGCAGAAGAAGTTGTAGGTGCCGCCGTAGAGCTGGCTGGTGGCGACGATGTTGTCGCCCGCCACGGCCAGCGTGTGCACGCAGGCGGTGATGGCCGCCATGCCCGAGGCCAGCGCCAGCGCACCGACGCCCCCCTCCAGCAACGCGAGCCGCTCCTCGAGCACCGCGGTGGTCGGGTTCATGATCCGCGTGTAGATGTTGCCCGGCACCTTGAGGTCGAACAGGTCGGCCCCGTGCTGGGTGTCGTCGAAGTAGTAGCTGGTGGTCTGGTAGATCGGCACGGCAACCGAGTGCGTCTGCGGGTCGCCGGCAAAGCCGCCGTGGATGGCCAGGGTTTCGCGCTTCATCGAGGAACTCCGGTAACGGGCCCACACCAGGGCGGGGCAGAGCCCGGATACTACTTGAACGATCGTGCTGCGTGGGTATCCGGCAGCCGCGGGTGCGCCTCAGTTGCCGTCCCGACGCCTGATCAGCAGGGCTGCCGCGAGGCCGAGCAGGCCGAACAGCACCACCGGATAGTTGCCCATGCGCACATAGGGCGTGGCGCCCTCGTAGGGCTGCGCGAGGCCGCTCAGCACCCAGGGCTCGAACTGCGGAGCCAGCGCCTGCACCCTGCCGCGCTGGTCGATGATGGCGGTGATCCCGGTGTTGGTGCTGCGCACCATGTAGCGGCCGGTCTCCAGCGCGCGCATGCGCGCGATCTGCAGGTGCTGGTGCGGGGCGATGGTGTCGCCGAACCAGGCATCGTTGCTGACATTGACCAGCAGCCGCGCCTCGGGGAGGAAGGCCAGCTGCTCGGCGCCATAGGCATCCTCGTAGCAGATGGTGGGCGCCAGCGGCACGCCCGCGGCCAGCAGCGGACGCTGCTGCCGGCTGCCCGCGGTGATGTCGTCGAAGGGCAGGTTGGCCATGCGCATCCAGCTGCGCACGAAAGCCGGCACCGGGAAGAATTCGCCGAAGGGCACCAGGTGGCGCTTGTGGTAGACGCCCGCCTCCTCGCCCAGCGCCAGCAGCGAGTTGTGGTACTCGTCGCGCTCGAGGTCATGGGTGAGGATGCCGACCAGCAGTTGCGCGTGCAGCTCCGAGGCCAGCCCGCGCAGGCCCTCGAGGTAATTGCCCACCCAGTCGTCGGGGGCGGGTACCGCCGCCTCGGGCCAGACGATGAGGTCCTGGTTGCGCAGCGCCGCGGTCGCCTCGAAATAGTGCTCCATCGTCGCCAGTTGCTCGGAGGGCTCCCACTTCAGCAGCTGCGGCACCGCGCCCTGCACCAGGCTCACCCGCAGCGGCGCGCCGGCCGGCGTGGTCCAGGCCTGCCCGCCGAGGATCCAGGTGGCCAGCGTCAGCGCCAGCAGCACCACCGAGGCCACGGCGCGGTCCACCGTACGGCCACGGAACAGCACCAGCACGGCGCCCGCGAGGATGGCGGTGGCGAGCGTGGCGCCATGCACCCCGCCCAGCGGCGCCCAGGCCGCCAGGCGCCCGTCCACCATGGCATAGCCGATGCTGAGCCAGGGGAAACCGCTGAAGATCCAGCCGCGCAGCCACTCGGCCAGCACCCAGAGGCCGGGGATGAGCACGCAGGCGTCGAAGGCCAGCGAAGCCGTGGACCAACGCGAGGCCAGGTAGCCGCAGGCCGCGTACCAGGCAGCCATGAGCGCCACCAGACCGACGAGCAGCAGCACCGCCACCGGCAGCGGCGTGCCACCCACCAGCCGCACGCTGACGTACAGCCACCAGGTGCCGGCGGCAAAGGCGCCGGTGCCGAACAGGAAGCCGCGTCGCGCCGCCTCGCCGGGTGGCACATTCCAGGTGGCGAACAGCATGCACAGCGCCAGCGGTGCCACCCAGTACTGCCCGAAGGGGGCAAAGGCCAGCGGCAACACGAGGCCGGCCAGCGCCGCCAGCAGGCGGCCGGGCAGCAGCGGGGAAAGGCGCTTGGCACGCGGCAAGGCGCAGCCTCCGCTCAGCCGGGCGTGGCCGCTTCGGGCACGACCTCGAGCATGTGCAGGCGCCGGCGGTCGGCCTGCACCACCTTGAAGCGGAAGCCGTGGCAGGCCAGCGTCTCGCCACGCCGCGGCAGGCGCCCCAGCTCGTGCATCAGCAGGCCGCCCACCGTGTCGTAGTCCTCGTCGCTGATGGCGGCATGGAAGTACTCGTTGAAGTCCTCGATGCGGGTCAGCGCGCGCACCTGGAAGCGCCTGCCGCCGAGCTGCTGGATCGGCTCGGCCTCCTGCGCATCGTATTCATCGCCGATCTCGCCGACGATTTCCTCGAGCACGTCCTCGATGGTCAGCAGGCCGGCGGTGGCGCCGTACTCGTCGACCGCGATGGCCAGGTGGTTGCGGCTGATGCGGAACTCCTTGAGCAGGGTGTTGAGCCGCTTGGTCTCGGGGATGATGATCGCCGGGCGGATGAAGTGGCGCAGGTCGAAGTCCTGCCCGGGGGTCTCCACGAAGTAGCGCAGCAGGTCCTTGGCAAGCAGCATGCCCACCACTTCGTCGCGATCCTCGCCGATCACCGGGTAGCGCGAGTGCCCGCTCTCGACGATGGCATGCAGGATCTCCTGGCCCGGCGCATCGCGCTCGAGCACCACCATCTGCGAGCGCGGCACCATCACATCGCACACCTGGGTGTCGGCCACCTCCAGGACGCCCTGCAGCATGGCCAGCTCGTCGGGATCGAGCAGCGCATTCCAGCGGCCTTCCTGCAGCAGCCCGATGATGTCCTCGCGGGTGGCCGGCTCGTTGCTCACCAGCCGGCGCAGCCGGCCGTACAGCGTGGGCTCCTCGCTCTCGTCACCCTGGGCGGGCCTTCTCTCGTTGCTCATGCCTGCTGCGGTATCCGGTGCGCTTTGCTGCGATAGGGGTCTGGAAAGCCGAGGCCGCGGAGGATCCTCACCTCCCTGCCCTCCATCCTGCGGGCGGCGGCCGGCTCGTCGTGATCATGGCCCAGCAGGTGCAAGGTGCCATGCACCACCAGGTGCGCGAGATGCGCGAGGGGCGGCTTGCCCTGCTCCGCGGCCTCCTTCAGCACCACCGGCAGGCAGATGACCAGGTCTCCCAGCTCCTGCGCCCCCGGCAGGCTGGCGGCGGCGGGGAAGGCCAGCACGTTGGTGGCTGCATCCTTGTGGCGGAAATGGTGGTTGAGGCGCCGCCCCTCGCGCAGGCCCACCACGCGGATGGTGACGATGCCGCGGCCCGCGGCACCGGCTGCCGCCACCCAGGCCGCCATGTCCGTCCCCGGCGGCAGCTGCGTCGCGCGGGTGGCCAGCTGCAGCTCGACCTGCGCCCCGTCCTCAGCTGGCTGGTGCGGCACCGGGGGCCTCGTCATCGATGGTGTCGGTACCGGCAGCAACCTCCGCCGTCTCGGCACGTTCCGCTGCCTCGTAGGCCTCGACGATGCGCTGTACCAGGGCATGGCGCACCACATCGCGGGGCGAGAAGAAGGTGAAGCCGACGCCCGCCACGTCCTGCAGCACCTGCATGACATGGCGCAGCCCGGAGACCTGGCGCCGCGGCAGGTCCACCTGGGTGATGTCGCCGGTGACCACCGCCTGCGAACCGAAGCCCATGCGGGTGAGGAACATCTTCATCTGTTCCACGGTGGTGTTCTGCGCCTCGTCGAGGATGATGAAGCTCTCGTTGAGCGAGCGCCCGCGCATGTAGGCCAGCGGCGCCACCTCGATCAGGTTGCGCTCGGTGAAGCGCGCCACCCGGTCGAAGCCGAGCATCTCGTAGAGCGCGTCGTACATGGGCCGCAGGTAGGGATCGACCTTCTGCGCCAGGTCTCCCGGCAGGAAGCCGAGGCGCTCGCCCGCCTCCACCGCCGGTCGCACCAGCACGATGCGGCGCACCCGCTCCTGCTCGAGCGCCTCCACCGCACTCGCCACCGCGAGATAGGTCTTGCCGGTGCCCGCCGGGCCGATGCCGAAGCACAGGTCGTGCTTGCGGATGCTGGCGATATAGGCACGCTGGTTGGGCCCGCGTGGCCGGATGTGGCTGCGCCGGGTGTGCAGCACCTCGGTGTCCGCTGCCTCCCCTTCCACCATGGTTTCCTGTGCGCGTTCATCCATGGCGGCATCCTGGAGCAGGACATGCAGGCGCTGCGGATCGAGCTGCTCGCGGCCCGCCAGTGCAAACAGCTCGCGCAGCAGGCGCCCCCCGAGGCGCACGCTGCGCTCCGGGCCGATGACGCGGAAATGGTTGCCGCGGTTGCCGATCTGCACGCCCAGCCGCCGCTCGATCTGGCGCAGGTGCTCGTCACGCTGCCCGCAGAGGTTGGCCAGGACCCGGTTGTCGGCGGGCTCCAGCAACAGCTCCTCGGTGACCGGGGCGCTCAAGCAGCCGCCGCGCCGCCGATGAGGCGGCCACGCAACGAGTTGGGCAGGGCTTCGGTGATGAGCACATCGACGAAGCGGCCGGCCAGCCGCGCATCGGCATCGAAGTTGACCCAGCGATTGTTCTCGGTGCGCCCGGCCAGCTGGCGCGGATCCTTCTTCGAGGGACGCTCGACGAGCACCCGCTGGCGACTGCCCACCATGCCCTCGCTGATGGCACGCGCCTGCGCATTCACCAGCGCCTGCAACGCCTCGAGGCGCCGGTGCTTGACCTCGTCGGGCAGCTGGTCGGCCAGCTCGGCAGCCGGCGTGCCCGGGCGCGGGCTGTAGATGAAGCTGAAGGACTGGTCGAAGCCGACATCGGCGATCAGCTGCATGGTGGCCTCGAAATCCGCCTCGGTCTCGCCGGGAAAGCCGACGATGAAGTCGGTGGAAACGCTGATGCCGGGGCGGATGGTGCGCAGCGCGGCGATCTTCTCGCGGTAGACCTGGGCGGTATAGCCGCGGCGCATCAGCGCCAGGATGCGATCCGAACCGCTTTGCACCGGCAGGTGCAGGAAGCTCGCGAGCTTGGGCAGTTCCGCATAGGCCTGCAGCAGGCGCTCGCCGAAATTCAGCGGATGCGAGGTGGTGAAGCGGATGCGCCCGATGCCATCGAGCGCCGCCACCCGGGCAAGCAGCGCGGCCAGGTCGGACTTGCGCCCCGCGGCATCCACCCCGCGGTAGGCGTTGACGTTCTGGCCGAGCAGCGTGACCTCGAGCACGCCCTGGCCGGCCAGCGCCTCCACCTCGGCGATGACGTCCTCGACCGGGCGGCTGATCTCGTGGCCGCGGGTGAAGGGCACCACGCAATAGGTGCAGTGCCGGCTGCAGCCTTCCATGACCGAGACGAAGGCGGTGGCACCCTCGGCGCGCGGCGCGGGCAGGCAGTCGAACTTCTCGATTTCGGGGAAGCTCACGTCCACCTGCGGCAGGCTCCTGGCGCGCAGCCCGTCGAGCATCGATGGCAGGCGGTGCAGGGTCTGCGGACCGAACACCAGATCCACGAAGGGTGCGCGCGCCAGCAGCGCCTCGCCCTCCTGGCTGGCGACGCAGCCACCGACGCCGATCACCACCCCGGGGCGCTGCGCCTTGAGGTCGCGCCACACGCCGAGGTAGGAAAACACCTTTTCCTGTGCCTTCTCGCGGATGGAACAGGTGTTGAGCAGCAGGACATCGGCCTCGGCCGGGTCGGTGGTGGGCACCATGCCGTGGCTCTCGCGCAGCAGGTCTGCCATGCGCGCGCTGTCGTACTCGTTCATCTGGCAGCCGAGCGTCTTGACGAAGAGCTTGCCGGACATGGATCTGGCCGGGGCACGCTCCCCGGCACCCTGCACTGCCTCAGAAGGGGATGTCGTCATCGAGCTCTGCAGCAGGCTCCGCGGCCTGGCTCCTGGGGGCGGGGCGTGCACGCGGCGACTCGCCCGCATCATCCATGCCGCTGCCCATGCCGCCACCGCGACCGCCCAGCATCTGCATCTGGTCGGCGATGATCTCGGTGGTGTAGCGGTCCTGGCCTTCCTTGTCCTGCCCCTGGCGGGGGCGGAGCTTCCCGGCGAGGTAGACCTGCGAGCCCTTGCGCAGATACTCGCCGGCAATCTCGGCCAGCCGGCCGAACATGGCCACGCTGTGCCACTCGGTGCGCTCCTGCTGCTGGCCGGTCTCGCGGTCCTTGAAGGACTCGGTGGTGGCAATGCGCAGGTTCGCCACCGCCGAGCCGCTCGGCATGTAGCGGGTATCCGGATCCTGGCCGAGATTGCCGATCAGGATCACCTTGTTTACGCCTCTCGCCATGGGAGGGTCCTCGCAGGTTATTGCTTTAACAGCTTTTTTCGGGCCAGGCGTGGCATCGCCCCAGCGTCTTGGGGCTATTTTATGGCCGGGGCCGGGAAAACACACCTGCGAATCGGGCCGGATGCCGCCGATTGGCCCGTCCCCGCGCTTGGGTCATGGCAGCCC
>JACFNV010000039.1:18242-20240 GCA_019454675.1 Gammaproteobacteria bacterium
GTGAGGGGTTTTCACCACGCAACCGGCCATGACCCAGCTCCTCAGCGTCCGCGGTGCCCGCACGCACAACCTGAAGAACATCGACCTCGATATCCCGCGCGACCGGCTGGTCGTGATCACCGGGCTGTCGGGCTCGGGGAAGTCCTCCCTCGCCTTCGACACCCTCTATGCCGAGGGACAGCGCCGCTACGTGGAATCGCTTTCGGCCTACGCGCGCCAGTTCCTCTCCATGATGGAGAAGCCCGACGTCGACTTCATCGGCGGGCTTTCGCCGGCCATCTCCATCGAGCAGAAGTCCACCTCGCACAACCCGCGCTCGACGGTGGGCACGGTGACCGAGGTCCACGATTACCTGCGCCTGCTCTATGCCCGCGCCGGCACCCCGCGCTGCCCCGAACACGGCATCGACCTCGCTGCGCAGACGGTGAGCCAGATGGTGGACCAGGTGCTGGCGCTTCCCGAGGGCACGCGGCTGATGCTGCTTGCCCCCGTGGTCGACGAGCGCAAGGGCGAACACGAGCAGCTCATCGCGGACCTGCGCGCCCGCGGCTTCGTGCGCGCGCGCATCGATGGCACGGTCCACGAGCTCGACCAGCCGCTGAAGCTCGACCGGCGCCGCAAGCACAGCATCGAGGTGGTGGTGGACCGCTTCCGCGTGCGCGCAGACATCGCCACCCGCCTTGCCGAATCCTTCGAGACCGCGCTCGGGCTCGCCGATGGCAGCGCACGCATCGCCCCGCTGGATGGCGGGGGCGCGGAGACCGTGTTCTCGGCGCGCTTCGCCTGCCCGGTGTGCAGCTACAGCGTGCCCGAGCTCGAGCCGCGCATGTTCTCCTTCAACAACCCGGCCGGCGCCTGCCCCGGCTGCGACGGGCTCGGCGTGCGGCAGTTCTTCGATGCCGACCGCGTGGTGCGCCACCGCGAGCTCTCGGTGGCAGGGGGCGCCATCCGTGGCTGGGACCGCCACAACGTCTATTACTTCCAGATGATGCAGTCGCTGGCCGCGCACTACGACTTCGACCTCGAGGTGCCCTTCGAGCAGCTGCCGGAGCGCATCCAGGACATCATCCTCCACGGCAGCCGGGGCGAGGAACTGCGCTTCCGCTACCTCAGCGGGCGCGGCAGCATGGTGACCCGCCGCCATGCCTTCGAGGGCATCCTCCCCAACCTCGAGCGCCGTTACCACGAGACCGAGTCCGCGCTGGTGCGCGAGGAGCTCTCGCGCTACCTCGGCATGCGTCCCTGCCCCGACTGCCACGGCACGCGGCTGAACCCGGTGGCGCGCAACGTCTTCGTGCAGGGGCGCTCGCTGCCCGAGGTGGCCGCGCTGTCCATCGGCGAGGCCTGCCGCTTCTTCGAGGGGCTCAGGCTCGAGGGCTGGCGCGGCGAGATCGCCACGCGCATCGTCAGGGAGATCGCCAGCCGCATGCGCTTCCTCGCCGACGTCGGGCTCGAATACCTCAGCCTCGACCGCAGCGCCGAGACGCTCTCCGGCGGCGAGGCGCAGCGCATCCGCCTGGCCAGCCAGATCGGCTCGGGGCTGGTGGGCGTGCTCTACATCC
Source organism: Gammaproteobacteria bacterium (assembly GCA_019454675.1). Classification (GTDB taxonomy): domain Bacteria; phylum Pseudomonadota; class Gammaproteobacteria; order Steroidobacterales; genus QUBU01. The sequence continues at coordinate 19,805 of JACFNV010000039.1, forward strand.
TCGACGAGCCCTCGATCGGCCTGCACCAGCGCGACAACCAGCGCCTGCTTGCCACCCTCGTCCACCTGCGCGACGTGGGCAACACGGTGATCGTCGTCGAGCACGACGAGGAGGCCATCCTCGCCGCCGACCATGTCATCGACCTCGGCCCCGGCGCGGGGGTGCGCGGCGGGGAAGTCATGGCGCAGGGCACGCCCGCGCAGATCAGGAAAGCCCCCGGCTCGCTCACCGGGCAGTACCTCTCCGGCAAGCTCTCCATCCCGGTGCCCGCGCAGCGCCAGCCGCCGGACCCGGAGCGGCTCATCGACATCCGCGGCGCGCGGGGCAACAACCTGCGCGACATCAGCGTCTCGATACCCGTCGGGCTGATGAGCTGCGTGACGGGCGTCTCGGGCTCGGGCAAGTCGACGCTGGTCAACGACACGCTGTTGCGCCA
>JACFNV010000040.1 GCA_019454675.1 Gammaproteobacteria bacterium
CGCCTACTTCTTCCTTAAAATCCGCGCAGCCTTCCCCGGAGTTCGGTGAAGAACCAAAAAAGAGCCCCGCCGAAGCGGGGCTCTTCATCTGGCGCGAGGCCAGGCGGTGGCGGGCACAGGCCCGCCAACCATGCCCGTTGCCTTACATGTCGCCCATGTCGGGCATCGGCGGACCACCGGCGGACTTGTCGTCCTTGCGCGGCGCCTCGGTGATCATCGCCTCGGTGGTCAGCAGCAGGCCGGCCACGGAAGCCGCGTTCTGCAGGGCGGAACGCGTCACCTTGGTCGGGTCGATGATGCCCATGCCCACCAGATCGCCAAAGTCGCCGCTCTGGGCGTTGTAGCCGTAGTTGCCCTTGCCCTCGACGACCTTGTTGAGGATCACGGCACCGTCCTCGCCGGCATTGACGACGATCTGGCGCAGCGGCTCCTCGAGCGCACGCTTGAGGATGTTGATGCCCACGTTCTGGTCGTCGTTCTCGCCCTTGAGCGAGTCCAGTGCCTTGCGGCTGCGGATCAGGGCCACGCCACCGCCGGGCACCACGCCTTCCTCGACAGCTGCACGGGTGGCGTGCAGGGCGTCCTCGACGCGCGCCTTCTTCTCCTTCATCTCCACCTCGGTGGCGGCACCGACCTTGATCACCGCCACGCCGCCGGCGAGCTTGGCCACCCGCTCCTGCAGCTTCTCGCGGTCGTAGTCGGAGCTGGTGTCCTCGATCTCGCGGTTGATCTGCTCGATGCGGGCCTTGATGTCCTTGGCCTTGCCGGCGCCGTCGATGACGGTGGTGTTTTCCTTGCCGATCTGCACCTTCTTGGCGCGGCCCAGGTCCTCGAGCTTGGCCTTCTCCAGCGACAGGCCGACTTCCTCGGAGATCACCTGGCCACCGGTGAGGATCGCGAGATCCTGCAGCATGGCCTTCCTGCGGTCACCGAAGCCCGGGGCCTTCACGCCGGCCACCTTGAGGATGCCGCGGATGTTGTTGACCACCAGCGTGGCCAGTGCCTCGCCCTCGATGTCCTCGGCGATGATCAGCAGCGGCTTGCCGGCCTTGGCCACGCCCTCGAGCAGCGGCAGGACCTCGCGGATGTTGGAGATCTTCTTGTCGTGCAGGAGGATGTAGGGGCTGTCGAGCTCGCAGCTCTGGGTGGCGGCGCTGTTGATGAAGTAGGGAGACAGGTAGCCGCGGTCGAACTGCATGCCCTCGACCACCTCGAGCTCGTTCTCCAGGCCCGAGCCCTCTTCCACGGTGATCACGCCTTCCTTGCCGACCTTGGCCATGGCATCGGCGATGTTGGCGCCGATGACCGAGTCGCCGTTGGCCGAGATGGTGCCGACCTGGGCAATGGCCTTGTTGTCGGAGCAGGGCTTCGACAGGCGCTTGAGCTCGGCGGTCACGGCGACGGTCGCCTTGTCGATGCCGCGCTTGAGGTCCATCGGGTTCATGCCCGCGGCAACTGCCTTCAGGCCTTCGCGCATGATGGCCTGGGCGAGGACGGTGGCGGTGGTGGTGCCGTCGCCGGCACTGTCGGAGGTGTGCGAGGCCACTTCCTTCACCATCTGCGCGCCCATGTTCTCGAACTTGTCCTCGAGCTCGATCTCCTTGGCGACGGACACGCCGTCCTTGGTCACGGTGGGGGCACCGAATGCCTTGTCGAGCACCACGTTGCGGCCCTTGGGGCCGAGCGTGACCTTCACGGCATTGGCGAGAACATTGATGCCGGCGAGCATGCGACGGCGGGCGTCATCGCCAAAGCGGACTTCCTTAGCTGCCATGTGTGTATTCCTCGAATGTACGTTTCTTGAAACTGTGGGGAGGGAAGGCGGGGACTCAGCCCTCGATGACGGCCATGATGTCGTCTTCGCGCATCACGACCAGCTCGTCGCCATCCAGCTTGACCTCGGTGCCGCTGTACTTGCCGAACAGCACGACATCGCCCTTCTTGACATCGAGCGAGCGCACTTCGCCCTTCTCGGTGATCCGGCCGCTGCCCACGGCAAGCACCTTGCCCTTCATCGGCTTTTCGGTCGCGGTGTCGGGAATCACGATGCCGCCCGGGGAGGTGCGCTCTTCTTCGAGCCGCTTGATGACCACGCGGTCATGGAGTGGACGCAGCTTCATCTGAGAATCTCCTTTGGAATCAACTAGTAACCCAAGTGCATCAATACAGGGATTGTTAGCACTCACTGAAAGTGAGTGCTAATGGTATCCAGGGGACGCCCGATTGCAAGCCCGCAACGAGGGATCCACCGGTACGCATTGCCCAATCCGGCCATGGGCCACATGCAGAGACCCACCCCGGGCGGTATTCTTCGGGGTCTATCGAAGCGAATCGTTGTTGCGGCGCAGTAATGACGGATGAATACCTTTTGGTGCTGGCCACCTGTCCCGGGCACGGCATGGCGGCCGAGATAGCCACTGCCGTGATCGAGCAGCGGCTTGCCGCCTGCGTGAACAGCATCGGCGGCCTGCGCTCCTGGTTCCGCTGGCAGGGCCGCCTGGAGCAGGACGAGGAAGTCATGCTGCTGATCAAGACCACCCGGGCGCGCTTTGCAGAGCTGGAAGCGGCCATTCGCAGCCTCCACCCCGCCGAGGTCCCCGAAATCATCGCCATTCCGATCCAGGCCGGCTCCGCCGCCTACCTTGGGTGGCTCAGCGAGAACACGACACCATGAATGCCAGGCTGGTCCTGCAAAGACTGCTGACGGCGATTGCCGTGACCCTGCTCGCGGGCAGCGCCCTGGCCGGGCCGGAGCCGCTGCGTCCCGAGCAGGCCTTCCACTATGCCGTGGCCGCCGAGGGCCGGGACATCATCGTCCGCTGGCAGATCGAGCCGGGCTATTACCTCTACCGCGAACGCATGAGCTTCGTGCCGCATGGCGAGGGCGCCAGCTTCGGCACGCCGCTCATGCCCGAGGGGGAGCTCTACAGCGACGAGTTCTTCGGCGAGATGCATGTCTACCGCGGCGAAGCGGTGGTGCGCATCCCGGTCGCCGACGCCCCGGCGGACCCCCTGGCTTTCACCATCCGCTCGCAGGGTTGCGCGGATATCGGCCTGTGCTACCCGCCGCAGAAATGGGATGCCACGGTCACGCTGGCCGGCACGGGGAGCGTCACCGGCACGCGCAGCCTGGGGGCACTCCTGTCCGGGGCGGGAAGCGACGGCCTGCTGGCACCCGAACAGGCCTTCGTGGCGAGTGCAGAACGCGGCACCGACGGGCGCCTGCGCCTCATCTGGGACATCCAGCCCGGCCATTATCTCTACAGGGACAGCCTCGGGGTCGGCAGTGCCACGCCCGGCCTCAGGGTAGGCAGCTTGCAGTTGCCGCCGGGCGTGCCCAAGGAGGATGAGTCGCGGGGCAGGACCCAGGTGTATTACGGCGAGGTGGTGGCCGAAGCGGCACTGGACGGAGATGCCTGGCCGGCCCGGGTCGAGGTGTCCTACCAGGGCTGCAGGGAAGGCAGCCTCTGCTATCCGCCACAGGTGCAGGTGCTGGCGGTGGGCACGACAAGCGAGGCCACCACGCCCGCCAGCGGCCCGGGAGCGGCACAGCCCATGGTCTCGGAGCAGGATCGCCTGGCTGCCATGGTGGGCACCACCAACCTGGCGCTGGTCATGCTCAGCTTCGCGGGCTTCGGGCTGCTGCTCTCCTTCACGCCCTGCTGCCTGCCGATGATACCGATCCTCTCGGGCATCATCGTCGGGCAGGGTGACAAGGTCACCACCGGACGCGCCTTCGCGCTGTCGCTGACCTACGTGCTGGGCATGGCGCTGACCTACACCCTGGCGGGCGCCGCCTTCGCCGCCGCGGGCGGGCAGGTGCAGGCGGCCCTGCAGCAGCCGTGGGTCATCATCGGCGTGGCTGCCCTGTTCATCGTCCTCGCCCTGCCCATGTTCGGCCTCTTCGAAGTGCAGGTCCCCGCCGCCCTGATGAACCGCGTCAACGCCGTCAGCGGGCGGCAGGCCGCCGGCACCTTCCTCGGCACCGCCATCATGGGCGCGCTTTCGGCACTGGTGGTGACCACCTGCGTGGCACCGCCGCTGGTGGCGGCCCTGACCATCATCGCGCAGACCGGCGACACCCTGCGTGGCGCGCTGGCGCTGTTTGCGCTGGCCATGGGCATGGGCCTGCCGCTGCTGGCGATCGGTGCCTCGGCGGGCAAGCTGCTGCCGAAGGCGGGCGCCTGGATGAATACCGTCAAGGGCGCCTTCGGCTTCATGATGCTGGGGCTCGCCATCTGGATGCTGGGCCGCCTGCTGCCGGCCGGGCTGACCATGGCCCTGTGGGCCGTTCTGATCTTCATGGCCGGCGTGTTCCTTGGTGCCTTCCAGGCCCTGGGCAGCGATGCACCGCCCGCGCACAGGCTTGCCAAGGGAGCCGGCCTGCTGGCGGCCATCTACGGTGTCACCCTGCTGGTCGGCGCGCTGGCTGGCGGCGAGAATCCCCTGCAGCCACTCGCCACCCTGCAGGCAGGAGGCGATGACAACCGCCCGGCGGCCGCCAAAATGGACTTCCGGCGCATCAAGACCATCGCCGACCTCGAGCGGACCCTCACCGCGGCCACGCAGGCCGGGCAACCGGTGATGCTCGACTTCTACGCCGACTGGTGCGCCTCCTGCATCGAGATGGAGCGCTACACCTTCAGCCACCCCGGCGTGCAGGCGGCACTCGCCGGCACCATCCTGCTGCAGGCCGATGTCACCGCCAATGATGCCGATGACCAGGCGCTGCTGCGCCATTTCGGCATCTTCGGGCCACCGAGCATCATCTTCTTCGGGCGCGACGGGCTGGAGCGCGAAGGCTACCGGCTGGTGGGCTTCAGCGATGCCACGAGCTTCGCCGCCCACGTCCGGCATGCCATCGGCTCCTGAGGCGCCCTGATGCGCGGCAAGGCAGGCCTCCTGTTGCTGCTGCTCGCCTGCGTGGCGGCCGGCTTCTTCACCGGCAGGCTGTTCTGGCCGCAGGCACAGCAGCCCGTGCCACCGCCGCGCGCGGGCCAGGCCGCCATCACCCGGCTGCCCGAGATCGAGCTCACGGATCTCGCCACCGGCGAGCCACGGCGCATCGCCGAATGGAACGGGCAGCCGCTGCTGCTCAACTTCTGGGCAACCTGGTGCGCCCCCTGCCGCAACGAGATGCCGCTGCTCGAGCAGCTCCACCAGGAGCGTGCCGGCCATGGGTTGGCGGTGGTGGGCATCGCCATCGACCACGAGGAGCCGGTGCGGACATTCGTCGGCGAGACCGGCGTGAGCTATCCCATCCTCGTCGGCCAGGAGGATGCCATGTCGGTGGCCGAGTCCTTCGGGCCGGCCTTCGTGGGATTGCCGTTGACGGTGGTCGCGGCGCCCGGGGGGGAGATTCTCGCCAGCCACATGGGCGAGTTGCATGCAGCAGACCTGGGCCGCATCGTCGAGGTCATCGATGCGCTGGCGGACGGCGCCATGAACCTGGCGGAAGCGCGCAAGGCGCTGGAACGACTCTGAGCCGCTGCCGGCCGCTATCTGCCGGACGGGGCGGCATGGCCCCGCCCGGCAGATAGCGATTACTGCTGTACGGCCTTGATCCCGGCATCGGCACCGATGCCCAGCGTGTAGCCCAGCGAGACCTGGTGGAAGCGACCCTGCGTGTAATCGTCGTGGATCGCGAAACCCATGTTGTAGACCTGCCCGGGCACCAGCGTGATATCGCCCTCGGCGCCGCCGGCCAGCTTGCGGGTGAAGGTCACCACCCACTCGTCGCCCTGCTTCACGCCCTTGGCGTCGACCAGTGCCTGGCCGCCATCCATGACGCGCTTGTCGGCCACGTAGCCGTCATGCTTGGCACCCTTGCTGGTCCACTGGATCAGGTCGTAGAACTTGCCCGCCTTGACGTCGCCACCGGCCACGTACTTGGTCTTTGCATTGTCGGCACCCGGCATGGTGCGCGCATCCTTGTGGCAGGTTTCCCAGCAGCCCGACTGCTCGGCCCGCTCGACCTTGTTCGCCTCGAGCATGACGGCGAGCTTGACCTGGTTGTCCTTGTCCATCTTCTCCGCGCCACCGGCCGGCTGCTTCCAGCTGAAGCGCAGGTACAGGTTGCCGGCATCGTGCGCCGCCTGGACGTTGACCGGGATGGACCCCGCCTTGCCCTTGATGGGGCTGGGCTCCACCTTGCCGCCGCTGGCAATCAGCTTGCCCATGTCCGCGGTCTCCTCCTCGTGGCAACCCAGGCAGACTTCGCCCTTCTTCAGGCCGCGGGCACCCCCGTGCTCGGTGCCGGTGGTGATCCACTCGATGGGCGATACGCCGGGGTAGAACACGGTGACGGTCTTGCCGGGCACCTTGCTCCAGTCCGGCGCCGCGGAGGCGCCAAGGGCCACCAGTCCGAGGGTGGCGGCAAGGGCAATGAGAATCGGCTTGTGCATGATCATTTCCTCGATGTCAGGCAGGCAAAAATCCGTTGATGTCCCCAACACGGGGCCGACGCCTGCACCAGGCGCCGCGGGGCCTCAATCGCCCCAGTCCTCGTCGGTCATCCCCTCGGGCAGATGGTGGGCGATGCCCTTGTGACAATCAATGCAGGTGCTGCCATCCTCCTGCGCGAGCTTGTGCATCTTGGCCGCCCGCGGGCGCTGCGACTCGACCTGCATGCCCTCGAAGCTGTGGCAATTGCGGCACTCGCGCGAGTCGGAGTTCTTCATCCGCCGCCATTCGCTGCGCGCCAGCGTGAGCCGCTTGGCCTCGAACTTCTCCTTGGTGTCGATGGTGCCCATGACCTTGCTATAGAGCTCCTTGCTGGCCTGGACCTTGCGGATGATCTTGTGGGTCCAGTCCCTGGGCACGTGGCAATCCGAGCAGATGGCGCGCACGCCCGTGCGGTTCTGGTAGTGGATGGTTTCCTTGTACTCCTGGTACACGTTGTCACGCATCTCGTGGCAGGAGATGCAGAACTCCTTGGTGTTGGTGGCCTCCATCGCGGTATTGAAGCCACCCCAGAAGATGATGCCGGAGAAAAAGCCGACCACGAGCAGGCCGAGCAGCGAGTACCTGGTGCTTGGCCGGCGCAGGCGGCTCCACAAGCCGCCGCTGGCAAGGGCAGTGTCGGGCATGACGATTTCCTGTCTTTCCGTCTGGCGACAGATCCTGTCGCAGGATGTGCATCCGGTGGAAACCCGGGGGGGCCGCAGGCGCCCCCCGAGCTGGACCAGCCTTCCGGCCGGCTTCAGTAAACGTCGTGCTGGGTGTTCCAGACGTTGAACTTGCCGGTCGGCGTGACGATGCGCGGATCGCTGATCACCTTCTTCAGCTGCAGCGTCTTGTCGTCGTAGATCACGATCGCCGACTGGTCGGTCTTGCCGCCCCAGAGGGAGATCCAGACCTCGCTGCCATCCTCGCTGAACTCGGGGTGGACCGCGCGGCGCAGCGCCTTGGTTTCCGGCAGGCCGGAGTCCTTGGCGACGTGCAGCACCACCGGCTCCTTCGACAGGTCCTTGAGGTCGAAAACATAGACCGACTCGGCGTTCTCGCGCTCGGGGTTCATCGGCAGGTCCGCCCACAGGTGGGTGGACTTCGGATGCGTCTTCACGAACAGGTTGCCGGCGCCGAGCATCGGCAGCTCCTGCACCACCTTCCAGTTGTGCTCCTTGTACTTCGCGTTCTTCGCCTCCTCGGAAGGCGTGGAGATCAGCGAAATGACCGCATCGCCCAGGTGGCCGGTGGCCCACACCGGGCCATAGGCCGGATGCACGAAGTTGGCGCCGCGACCCGGGTGCGGGATCTTCTTGGTGTCGACCAGGGCCGCCAGCTTGCCGGTCTTGGTATCCACCGCCGCCACCTTGTTGGAGGCATTTGCCGCCACCAGGAAGTAGCGCTTGGAGGCATCCCAGCCACCGTCATGCAGGAACTTGGCCGACTCGATGGTGGTGGTCTTCAGGTTCTTCAGGTCCGAGTAGTCGACTAGCAGGATCTGCCCGGTCTCCTTGACGTTCACCACCCACTCGGGCTTGGTCATCGAGGCAACGATCGAGGCCACGCGCGGCTCGGGGTGGTATTCGCCATACACCGTGTTGCCGCGGGTGGAAACCACCTTCAGCGGCTTGAGGGTCTCGCCTTCCATGATCGAGTACTGGGGCGGCCAGTAGGTGCCGCCGATCAGGTACTTGTCCTCGTAGCCCTTGAACTTGCTGGTATCGACCGAGCGCGCATCGGCACCGAGCTTGACGGTCGCCACGGTGGTCGGCACCTCGTACCAGAGGTCGATCAGCGTCACCAGGCCATCGCGGCCCACGGTGTAGACGTAGCGACCGGAGGCAGACAGGCGCGAGATGTGCACCGCATAGCCGGTGTCGAGGACCTGCCAGATCTCCTTCTTGTCGCCATCCACCAGCGCCAGCTTGCCGGCATCACGCAGCGTGATGGCGAAGATGTTCTTCAGGTTCACCTTGTTCAGCTGCTTCCTGGGGCGCTGGTCGACCGGAATGATGAGGTTCCAGCTGTCCTCCATGTCCTGCAGGCTGAACTCGGGCGGCACATCGGGCACGTTCTGGATGTAGCGTGCCATGATGTTGATCTCGTCCTTGGACAGGATGTCGTCATAGTTGACCATGCCGCCTTCGGTGCCGTAGGCGATGATCTTCTCCAGGCGCGGAGTGCCGAGCTTGAGCGTGCCGCCCTCCTGCACCGAGCCATCGGGCAGGGTTTTGGACCAGCTCGGCTCGAGGTTCTTGCCGGTGGCTCCCTTGCGCAGCACGCCATGGCAGCCTGCGCAGCGTTCGAAATAGATGCGCTTGCCGATCTCCTTTTCCTGTGCCGTCATCGACGGCGCGGCCTGCGCATCCTCCAGTGCATGGGCACTGTTGAGCAGGCCGGCCAACACGAGCGGCAATGCCAGCAGGCGCATGAACTTGATGATCGATTTGCTTGTGGTCATGCAGATTCTCCCCTCAATCCAACTGATCACCGAGAAAACGTCAACGGAATGTCGCGCGGCATCGCCACCGGCACCGCTGCTGGCGGCACCGGCCATGGTTCAGCTTCAAGGTTTGCGCGATCCCGGGGCCCGACGCGGCCAGGAGCGGGCGCGGATGCCATCCGGAAAAAGGCCGCAGGGCTGGAAAAAGCGACCCGCAAGCCTGCGCGCCACGCTGGTTTCAACGGCCCCGACAGGATTGCCACTCCCTGTAAATGCTTGAAAACCGCACTGTCCGCCAGATGGTTTCATGCCAGGCGGACGGGTGGGAATACGGGAAGTTCACCGCATTTCTAGGGGTATTTCCCTAAATCCGCCACCCAAAAGCTTGCGCGCTGCGAGACAGCATGATTATTTCACCACCACTACGGGAACCGGCGCAAGGCTGATCACCTTCTGTGCCACCGAGCCCATGACCACGCCGCCCAGGAAGCCGCGGCCGTGGGTGCCCATCACCACCTCCTCGCAGCCGAGGCTGTGCGCATACTCGATGATGGTGGCGCCCGGATCGCCGACGCCTATGTGGTATTCGCAGCTCATCCCGGCGGCAAGCACCCGCGCATGCGCGGGTTCGAGCACCGCCATGGCCTCCTCGCGATAATGCTCGTGCTGGCTTTCCTGGCTGATGAAGCGCTTGACGTTGATCCCGGCAAGCCGCAGCTGCACGTTGAGCAGGTGCGCCTTGACCGGGTCCCGCGAGGCGGCGGCCCGCCGCAGGGCATAGGCCACGGCCCGGTCCGCATACCCCGAGCCATCCACGGCGATCAACAGCCTGAGCACTTGCCTCTCCTTTTTATTCGCGGTCGCGATGGGCCAGATCGAGCGGTCCGGCGGCTGCGGGTGCGCGGCGGGCCATCAGCTTGCCGATCACCACCACCAGCACGGCGCCGATGATGGCCGGCAGATGGCCCAGCAGGCCGGGCAGCATGGCCGTCAGGAAGCGGCTGACGGCGACGTCATGCATGATCATGCCGCCGGCGATCCAGCCCAGCAACGCGGCCCCGCCGGTGATGACGATGGGGAAGCGGTCCATCAGCCTGAGGACGAAGCGGCTGCCCCAGACGATGATGGGCACGCTGATGACCAGCCCGAAAATGACCAGCCCGATGTGCTCGCGGGCAGCAGCGGCAATGGCGATGACATTGTCGAGGCTCATCACCGCATCGGCCACGACGATGGTCCTGATCGCACCCAGCAGGTGGCTGGCCGCATCGATGTCATGGCCGCCGCCCTCCGCCTGCGGCAGCAGCAACCTGACCCCGATCCACAGCAGCAGCAGCCCGGCAACGATCTTCAGGAAGGGCACCTGCAGCAGCTGCAGGGCGAAGAAAATCAGGACGACCCGCAACAGCACCGCGCCGAAGACGCCCCAGAAGATGGCCTGGCGGCGCTGCTCCACGGGCAGGCGCCTCGAGGCGAGGGCGATCACCACCGCGTTGTCGCCACCGAGCAGGATGTCGATGATGATGATCTGGCCGACGGCCACCCAGAACTCGGGCGAGCTGATATCCATTATCGACCCATCCGGACGATGGCGTAGTGTAGCGGACGGACAGACTGCAAGTCCTCTTCCCGCAGTCCGCGCCAGGCAGATCCCGCTGCTGCGCTTCCCGAAGGACAATGCAGCCGGCCGGGCGGCATCAGCGATAGAATTCGATGTAAAAGCGCGCGATGCCGAGGATGGTCACGAAATGGGTTTGCCGCGGGGCCACCACCCCGGGATGCCCGGGCTCGATGATGATCTCCTCCCTGGGCTCGAGAAAGGTCAGGCGCATGCGTCCCTCGACCACCACGATCTTGCCCCAGACATTTCTCTTGGTTGCATGCGGATTCAGCCAGGTATCGGAAACATTGGTCTGGTCGAAATCCGGCGTGCGCCTGTAGGGGCTGAGGTGTCCTGGTATGGACTGCATGGTTCTTCCTCTCGGGATGAGGCATGCATCCAAAGATGCATGCACCAAGTATCTTATCACCGATCTGCTGCCCCGCCGCAGGGTCGACGGCGAGCGGCGCCGGGAGGCATCGCGTCCGCAGGCGGGTAGACCGCGGCCGTCGGCCACATGACAAAAATCCCCTGGCGGACATCACAATCGTTAAACTTGCCGACATCTGACGCCAACTGGAAGGTATTCGCGGATGTCCCGCATCCTGCTCCTCAACGGCCCCAACCTCAACCTGCTCGGCACCCGGGAGCCGGATGTCTATGGGCACGCCACGCTCGCGGACGTCGAACGCTCGGCCGCCGCCATAGCCGCTGCGCTCGGGCACCAGCTGGAAGCCTTCCAGAGCAACGCCGAGGCCGAGCTGGTCGACCGGGTGCAGGGCGCCGCCGGACGGGTGGATTTTATCCTCATCAACCCGGGGGCGCTGACCCATACCAGCGTGGCCCTGCGCGATGCCTTCCTCGCCGTGGGCATCCCCTTCATCGAGATCCACATCAGCAACGTGCATGCGCGCGAACCATTTCGCCGGCACTCGTATTTTTCCGACATCGCGGCCGGGACCATCACCGGGCTGGGCATCATCGGCTACGAGCTGGCCGTGCGTGCCGCCGCCGCGCGGTTGCAGCGGCCCGCCGGCTGAACCTGCCGCAGGAGCAAGAACATGGATATCCGCAAGGTCAAGAAGCTGATCGAACTGCTGGAGGAATCCGGCATCGCCGAACTCGAGATCTGCGAGGGCGAGGAGTCGGTACGCATCAGCCGCTACCCCGCAGGCGGCGTGGTCCAGCAATACGGCCTCGCCCCGCCACCCCTGGCCGCCGCGCCGCCACCGGTCGCGGCCGCCGTCCCCGCGCCGCCCGCCGGCACGCAGGAAGCCGCGGCTGCCGACATCCCCGGGCACAAGGTTCTCTCGCCCATGGTCGGCACCTTCTATGAGGGCCCCTCGCCCGGCGCCGATGCCTTCGTCAAGCTTGGCAGCGAGGTCAAGGAAGGCGACACCCTGTGCATCATCGAGGCCATGAAGATGATGAACCAGATCGAGGCGGACAAGACCGGCCGGATCACCAGGATATTCGCCACCAACGGCGAACCGGTCGAATACGGCCAGATCCTGTTCGTGATCGAGTGATGCTCAACAAAGTGGTCATCGCCAACCGCGGCGAAGTGGCGCTGCGCATCCAGCGGGCCTGCCGCGAGCTGGGCATCAAGACCGTGGCCGTGCATTCCACGGCGGACAAGAAGCTGCCCCATGTGCTGCTGGCGGACGAAAGCGTCTGCATCGGCCCGCCCGCCTCGGCCGGCAGCTACCTCAACATGCCCGCCATCATCAGCGCCACCGAGGTCACCGACGCCGAGGCCATCCACCCGGGCTACGGCTTCCTCTCCGAGAACGCGGATTTTGCCGAGCGGGTGGAGAACTCCGGCTTCGTGTTCATCGGCCCACCGCCGGAGGTGATCCGGATGATGGGCGACAAGATCGCCGCCAAGGAAGCGATGCGCAAGGCGGGCGTACCCACCGTGCCCGGCTCCGATGGCCCGCTCGGCGAGGATATCGAGGAAAACCAGCGCCTCGCGCGCGAGATCGGCTACCCGGTCATCATCAAGGCCGCCGCCGGCGGCGGCGGGCGCGGCATGCGCGTGGTCCACACCGAGCCCTCGCTCGCCAACGCCATCTCGGTGACCAAGGTCGAAGCGCGCGCCGCCTTCGGCAGCGACGTGGTCTACATGGAGAAGTTCCTCGCGCGGCCACGCCATATCGAGTTCCAGATCCTCGCCGACGGCCAGGGCAACTGCGTGCATCTCTTCGAGCGCGACTGCTCGATGCAGCGCCGCCACCAGAAGGTGCTGGAGGAAGCCCCGGCGCCGGGGATCAGCGAGGAGATGCGCCTTGCCATGGGCGAGCGCTGCGTCATGGCCTGCCTGGAGGTCGGCTACCGCAGCGCCGGAACCTTCGAGTTCCTGTTCCAGGACGGGCAGTTCTACTTCATCGAGATGAACACCCGCCTGCAGGTGGAACACCCGGTCACCGAGATGATCACCGGGGTGGACATCGTGCGCGAACAGCTGCGGATCGCGGCCGGCGAGAAACTCTCCTTCAACCAGGGGGACCTGCGCATCAACGGCCATGCGCTGGAATGCCGCATCAACGCGGAAGACCCGAAGACCTTCATGCCCTCGCCCGGGCGCGTGGACCTCTGGCACCCGCCGGGCGGTCCCGGCATCAGGGTGGACAGCCACCTTTACAGCGGCTACTCGGTGCCGCCCCACTATGATTCCATGGTGGCCAAGATCATCGCCCACAGCGACACGCGCGCCTCGGCCATCGCCCGCATGCATGTCGCGCTGACGGAGATGGTGGTCGACGGCATCAAGACCAACATCCCGCTGCACCTGGAGATCCTCCAGCACTCGGCCTTCAAGCACGGCGGGACCGACATCCACTACCTGGAAAAGCGTCTCGGCCTCTGAACCGCTGGCTGCAACTCGAGTTCACGGCCGACGCCAACGCCGCGGACGCCCTCGGCACTGCGCTGGAGGCAGCCGGTGCGCTGGCCATCAGCTTCGCGGACCCGGGCGGGGAACCGATCCTCGAACCGCTCCCCGGCAGCACCCCACTCTGGGACAGATTGGTGGTGAGCGCGCTGTTCGCCGAACAGGCGGATGTGCTCATGCTGCAGGCCGCGATCAGCGCCGCCCTCGGCACGCTGCCGGCAGACCTCCGCTCCAGCTTCATCGAAGAGCGCGACTGGGTGGGCGAGTTCCGCGAGAACCTGCAGCCGCTGCGCTTCGGGCAGAAGCTGTGGATCTGCCCTTCCGGGACCGGCTGCCCGGACCCGCACGGCGTCGCCCTGCAGCTCGAGCCGGGCCTCGCCTTCGGCTCCGGCTCGCACCCCACCACGCGGCTGTGCCTCGAGTGGCTGGCGGGGCTGGAGTTGCATGGCCGGCAGCTGCTTGATTTCGGCTGCGGATCGGGGGTGCTCGCCATCGCCGCGCTCATGCTTGGCGCCGGACGGGCAACCGCGCTCGACATCGACCCGCAGGCGCTCCAGGCCAGTGCCGGAAATGCGGTGCGCAATGGCTGCCGCCAGCACATGGACATCATCGGCAGCGACGAGCTGCCGGGCGGTGCGCGCTTCGATGTCATCGTCGCCAACATACTGGCCGACACCCTGGTCGAATCCGCGGCCACGCTGGCCCGCCACAGCCGGGCTGGTACCCGCATCGCCATGAGCGGTATTCTCGCCGGGCAGTCGGACCGGGTCCGCGAAGGCTGTGCCCCCTGGTTCGACCTCGAAGTTGCCGCAGAGCACGAGGGCTGGGTCCTGCTCGCGGGCCAACCGGCTGCAACCCCCTGAATCCGCGGCGAGGTTCCCGCCTGTTCCATGTACGCCTGCTGTCCGAGCTGCAATGCCACCTTCCGCATCACCGCCGCCATCCTGCAGATGTCGGCAGGCGAGGTGCGTTGCGGGATGTGCGGCAACGCCTTCAATGCGCTCGACACCCTGCGCGACGAATGGACCGGCGAGGTCCTGCCCCCGACGGGAAGCGGTGGCCAGACCCCGCCACCACAACCGGAGGGCGCATCCCCGGCAGACGCATCCGCCACCGTTGCCATCGAGCCCGACTTCGAGTTCAGCGCCCCGGAGAACGAGTGGCCGGAACTCTTCCTCAGCCCGCAGGATGCACCGCGACCGCTGTCGAGCCCGTCCGGCGCCGCCGGTGCGGAACCCGCGCCGCTGCCGGAGGGCATCAGCACCTCGGGATGGACCACGGCAGGGCCCGACTGGCCGCCGGAGCCGGGTGAAGCGGTCGGCTCGCTCGAGGAGGAAACCGCCGACACCGATACCTGGCAGGGCTTCCTGCGCGAAGCGGGGCTGGCAGCGGAAGCTGCCCACGATGCATCCGATGAGGCCCCGGGGGACGACAGCGAAGCCGGCGAGGAGCATCCGGCAGATGCCGTGCCGTATGTCCTGGGAGAGATGCCTGGCCACGACGAGGCCATGGTGCCCGAAATCGCCGTGCTGCCGGACGAGGAAGCCGGCGAGGACACGCTCGATCAGCCGGGGCTGGTCATGGCAGCCATCCTGCCGGAGATGCCGGAAGAGGACGCCGAAGCAAACGCCGGAGAGGGTATCGAAGCAGACATCGAGGCGCTCGTCGGCGAGGCGGCGGCGGAACGGGCCAACGATATCCCCCCGCCCACGGCGCAGGACGAACCGCCACCGGCAGCACCCGCTGCGGCCGCCACCCCTGCCGCGGAGCCGGCGCCGCACTCGGTGCTGGACTGGGATACCCCCCCCGCCTTCGCCCGGCGCACCCCGCCATCGCGCGCGCATGCCGGGCGCTGGTTCATCGCCAGCCTGGTGGCGGCCTTGCTGCTGGCGGGCCAGCTCCTGCATCACTACCGCGATGACCTGGCGGCAGGCCCGTTCTGGGGCGAAAGCGTGCGCAACCTCTACGACCGGCTCGGCATGCCGCTCTACCCGAACTGGCCGCTGGATGCCTACGAGATCGGCAGCCGCAAGGCACAGGTGGAAAACCCCGCGCAGGCCGCGCTCGATATCGCCGCCGAGATCGCCGTGACCGGCAACCAGCCGGTGGGCCTGCCGCTGTTGCGCGTCACGCTGCTCGACCGCTGGTCCAACATCGCCGGCAGCGGCGTGTTCGGCCCCGAGGACTACCTCGCCGAGAGACTGCCCGCCGCGTCCACCTACGCGCCCGGAACGCTGGTCCCCGTGCGGCTCCGCCTGCAGGACCCCGGCGACAAGGTGACGGGCTACGACCTCGACATCTGCCTGCCCAGCCGCCACGCCGGCCTGCGTTGCCAGAAGGCACGCAACCCGTTCCGGCGCTGATGCGCGCAATCCGCAGATCCTGTCCAGACAGGGACATGATGCAAGCAATGGCCGGCCGGCGATGCAGGTCCTTTTGCGTTCATGCACTTGTGAGCACCACGCAAGCCCCGACCTGAAGCGCATCCGGCGTCGCGGTTGGCGCCCCGTGCCGGCGGGGCTATGATGCGCACCCGCAGGGGGGAGAGGGTGACACCAGCGTCACCGCAGCAAGGCATGACCAAGGCGCACCCAGCGCCATCCATCACCACCTCGCTGTCACGACATCCTGCGGCAACATCGATGGTCGGCCAGTGTCTGGTGGCATCCCCGGCGGATGCGGATCCCGATGCCGGCGACTCCAGCAGCATTCGGGGAACGGCCGGACAAGTGGTCAAGGCAAAACAACAATCCACCACAGGCAGGGCGACCCCACACCATCACGAGAGCCTCATGCAGCTGCGCAACAAGCCCCTGCGCGACCTCACCGGTGATGCCCTGCGCAACTACTTCCGCGACCTCAACGGCCACCAGCCGAGTGCCCTGTACGAGCTGGTGCTGGGCGAGGTGGAACCACCGCTGCTCGAGGCGGTACTCGATTACACTGGCGGCAACCAGAGCCGTGCAGCGGAAATCCTCGGCCTCAACCGGGCCACGCTGCGCAAGAAACTGAAACAATACGAACTGCTCGGCTGAGCGGCATGGCGGATTCGCATCCGCCGGCAGCGGCAGACCGGGTGACGGGCGGACCGGCATGACAGGCATCCAACGGGCGCTGATCAGCGTTTCCGACAAGACAGGCATCACCGATCTCGCCCATGCGCTGGCGGGCCTCGGCATCGAGATCCTCTCCACCGGCGGCACGGCCGCCACGCTGCGTGCGGCCGGCATCCAGGTCACCGATGTCAGCGAGGTCACCGGCTTCCCCGAGATCATGGACGGGCGGGTCAAGACCCTGCACCCGCTCATCCACGGCGGCCTGCTCGGGCGGCACGACCAGGACGGGCCGGTCATGGCGCAGCACGGCATCAGGCCGATCGACCTTGCCATCATCAACCTCTACCCCTTCGAGGCCACCGTCGCGCGCGCCGATTGCAGCCGCGCGGATGCCATCGAGAACATCGACATCGGCGGGCCGGCGATGATCCGCGCCGCCGCCAAGAACCATGCCTTCGTCGCGGTGGTGGTGGATCCAGCCGATTACGCGGGCATCCTCGCCGAACTGGGCGACGGCAAGGCGGGCCTCGGCGAGGCGACGCGCCGCCGGCTGGCACGCAAGGCCTTTGCCCATACGGCCAGCTACGATGCGGCCATCTGGCGCTACCTGGAAGACCACGAGGGCGATGGCACGCTGCCCGAGCGCCTGCCCATCGGCCTGCAGCGCAGCCAGGAACTGCGCTATGGCGAGAACCCGCACCAGCGCGCGGCGCTGTACCGGACGGCCGGCGCGGCAGCGGGCACCTTGCTCGATGCCCGGCTGCACCAGGGCAAGCCGCTGTCCTTCAACAACATCGCCGATGCCGATGCCGCGCTGGAATGTGCCAAGGCGCTGGCGAGCCCCGCCTGCGTCATCGTCAAGCACGCCAACCCCTGCGGCGTCGGGCTGGGCGGCACGCTGTCCGATGCCTACGAAAAAGCCCATGCCACCGATCCGGAATCGGCCTTCGGCGGCGTGATCGCCTGCAATGCACCGGTGGACGACCGGCTGGCCGCCACCATCCTCGAGCGCCAGTTCCTCGAGGTCATCATCGCTCCCGCCTTCAGCGAGGCGGCGCTCGCCGTGCTGGCCCGCAAGCCCAACGTGCGGGTGCTGGCCATCGGCACGCTGCCCGACCCGGCACGCCCCTCGCTGCGCCTGCAGCAGGTCGAGGGCGGCATCCTGGTGCAGGACAAGGACGTGGCCACGCTCGGCCGCGACCAGCTGCGCGTGGTGTCGCAGCGCCAGCCGAGCGCCCAAGAGATCGACGACGCATGGTTCGCCTGGCGGGTGGTCCGCTTCGTGAAGTCCAACGCCATCGTCTACTGCCGTGACGGGGCGACGCTCGGCATCGGCGCCGGGCAGATGAGCCGGGTGATGAGCGCGCGCATCGCCGCCTGGAAGGCCTCCGAGGCCGGCCTCGACATCCGCGGCTCGGCGATGGCCTCCGATGCCTTCTTCCCCTTCCGCGACGGCATCGATGCGGCGGCCGGCCACGGCATCTCGGTCGTCATCCAGCCGGGCGGCTCGATGCGCGACGAGGAAGTCATCCGTGCCGCCGACGAACATGGCATGGCCATGCTGTTCACCGGCATGCGCCACTTCCGGCACTAGAGACCGGCCATGAAGGTCCTGATCATCGGCAACGGCGGGCGCGAGCATGCGCTGGCATGGAAGATCGCCGCTTCGCCACGCGTCGAGCAGGTGATCGTGGCGCCGGGCAATGCCGGCACCGCCCGCGAGCCGCGGGTGCGCAATGCCCCGGTGGCGGCCGACGACATCGAGGGGCTGCTGCGGCTCGCCCGCGAGGAGCACGTCGGGCTCACCGTGGTCGGCCCGGAGGCGCCGCTGGCCGCCGGCGTCGTCGACCGCTTCATCGCCAACGGCCTGCGCTGCTTCGGCCCGCGCAAGGCGGCGGCGCGACTCGAGAGCTCGAAGCGCTTCGCCAAGGAATTCATGCAACGCCACGGCATCCCCACGGCGCGCCACGAATCCTTCACCGACTTCGACGAGTTCAGCACCTATGTCAGTGCCCATGGCGCACCGATCGTCATCAAGGCGGACGGGCTCGCGGCGGGCAAGGGCGTGGTGGTGGCGCAGAGCATCGAGGAGGCGCTGGCCGCCGGCGAGGCGATGCTCGAGGGCAACCAGTTCGGCGCGGCGGGCAATGTCGTCGTCGCCGAGGACTTCCTCGCCGGCGAGGAAGCCAGCTTCATCGCCATGGTGGGCGTGGACGGCGCGATCCTGCCGCTCGCCACCTCGCAGGACCACAAGGCACGCGACGACGGCGACCGCGGTCCCAACACCGGCGGCATGGGCGCCTGCTCGCCCGCACCGGTGGTAAGCGATGCGATCGCGCAACGGGTCATGGCCGAAGTCATGCGCCCGGTGGTCGAGGGCCTGCGGGCGGAAGGCGTGCGTTACCACGGCTTCCTCTACGCGGGGCTCATGATCGATGCCGATGGCGTACCGCGGGTGCTGGAGTTCAACTGCCGCTTCGGCGACCCCGAGACGCAGCCGATCCTCTACCGCTTGCGCTCCGACCTCGTCGAGCTGCTCGATGCCGCGCTGGATGGCCGGCTCGACAAGGCGCACGCCGAATGGGATCCATGCCCGGCGGTGGGCGTGGTGATGGCGGCTGGTGGCTATCCCGGCCCCTATCGCACCGGCGACCCGATCCACGGCCTGCCCGCGGCCGAGCTGCCCGATGCCAAGGTGTTCCATGCCGGCACCGGCGAGGATGCCTCGGGGAACATCGTCACTCGCGGCGGTCGCGTGCTCTGCGTGGTGGGGCGCGGTGCGAGCCTGGCCGGCGCCCAGGCGGCAGCCTATGGCCTGGTCGGCCAGATCCACTGGGATGGCGTGCAATACCGCCGCGACATCGGCGACCGCGCCATCGCCCACGAGCGCCGCGGCTGAGCGGCCCCGCCTACAGCGCCGCCGTCGAGCGCTCCTGCTCGTCCAGCGCTGCCTCGATCCGCTCGGCAGGTATGACCGCTCCCTTGCCCACGCCGGGACAGAAGGCGGCGATCGCGGTCCAGGCGCGGGCGGGCATGTTCTCCGGCCAGAACGGCCAGGTGCGGCACTGGGTGGGACGGCCCTCGTAGACCGCGCAGCGGTTGTCGACGAGGAAACGGCACTCGGGGCCGGTCTCCTTCAGGTGGAACAGCCCGTCGGTCTGCGCGCAGTGCTCGCGGGTGAACTGCCGCGTGGGCATGCCGAGGATCGCCGCCAGTCGGCGGCGATCCTCGAGCGTCAGGTAGACATAGCCGTAGGCGCCACGCGACACGCAGCACCTGCCGGAACCCTGGCAGGCAAAGCGCACGCCATCGCGCCACCAGGACCGGCTCATGCGGCGCCTCAGCGCTTCATGGAGTCGAAGAACTCGGCGTTGGTCTTGGTGTCCTGCATCTTGCCGATGAGGAACTCGATGGCAGCCAGCTCGTCCATCGGGTGGAGCACCTTGCGCAGCACCCACATCTTCTGCAGCTCGTCGGGCTGGGTCAACAGGTCTTCCTTGCGGGTGCCCGAGCGATTGATGTTGATGGCCGGAAACACGCGCTTCTCGGCGATGCGCCGATCGAGGTGGATCTCGCTGTTGCCGGTGCCCTTGAACTCCTCGTAGATGACATCGTCCATCTTCGAGCCGGTGTCGATCAGCGCGGTGGCGAGGATGGTCAGGCTGCCGCCCTCCTCGATGTTGCGTGCCGCGCCGAAGAAGCGCTTGGGCCGCTGCAGGGCGTTGGCATCGACGCCGCCGGTGAGCACCTTGCC
>JACFNV010000041.1 GCA_019454675.1 Gammaproteobacteria bacterium
GCCTGTTCATGATCAGCGCCGGCGTGTTCCTGTTCGGCATCCCGTTCACCGGCTCATTCGCCCTGCTGCTGGCCAGCCTGGTGCTGTTCATCCTCTCGGTGGTCGGCATCGGCCTGATGGTCTCCGCGGTGAGCATGACCCAGCAGCAGGCCATCCTCGGTGCTTTCGCCATCGGCGTGCCGGCGGTGCTGATGTCGGGCTTCGCCACGCCGGTGGAAAACATGCCGCTCGTGCTGCAATGGCTGACCCGGGCCATCCCGCTGACCCATTTCCTGGTCATCGTCGAAGGCAGCTTCCTCAAGGCCATGCCGGCCGATGTCATTCTCGCCAGCCTGTGGCCGCTGGCGCTGATCGCGCTGGCCACGCTGGTGGCGGCCAGCGCATTCGTCCGCGTGCGGCTGCAGTGATGGCGATCCGGGGAACCTGGTCCGCAGGCATCCATCCGTACTCGCACCGCTTTACAAGCCGGGCACCGCTGGCACGATAGCCGCACCTACGGCCACCGGGGCCGGCGCAGGGAGCCCATTCGCATGAGCCCGACGGCAAGCAACATCATTCTGGTGCTCAACTGCGGCTCTTCGAGCATCAAGTTCGCGCTGTTCGATGCCGATGTGCTGCCGCTGCCACGCACCCCGCTGTGGAAGGGCCAGGTGCTCGGCATCGGCGGGCCGGCACCGGCATTCGCCGATGGCAGCGATGCCCCACCGCGGCGCATCGGGCTGGACCACGAGCATCCGCACACGGCCGCGCTGGCGCTGATCCAGCAGCAGGTTGCAGGCTGGCTGGCGGGCCGCCGCCTGGCCGCCGTCGCCCACCGCGTGGTGCATGGCGGCAACCAATACTTCGAGCCGGTCATCGTCGATGCCGCCACCATCGCCGAGCTGCGCGCGCTGATCCCGCTGGCGCCGCTGCACCAGCCCTTCCCGCTGAAGGCCATGAGCCTGCTGCGCGAGCAGCAACCCGGCGTCCTCCAGGTGGCCTGCTTCGACACCGCCTTCCATCGCAGCCTGCCCATGGCCGAGCAGATGCTGCCGCTGCCCCACGCGGCCTGGGAACGCGGGCTGCGCCGCTACGGCTTCCATGGCCTGTCCTATCAATACATGAGCGAGGTGCTGCCGGAGCGCCATGGCGAGCTCGCCCGCGGCCGGGTCATCGTCGCGCACCTCGGCAGCGGCGCCAGCCTGTGCGCCATGCAGGGCCTCGAAAGCCGGGCCACCACCATGGGCTTCTCGGCGCTCGACGGGCTCATGATGGGCACCAGGAGCGGCTCCATCGATCCCGGCGTCCTGCTCCACCTCATGGCGGTCGACGGCCTGTCGGTGGAGCGACTCGGGCGCATGCTCTACGAGGAATCCGGCATGCTGGGCATCTCCGGGATCTCCGCCGAGCCGCGCCTGCTGGTGCAGCACGAGGGCGATCCCGGCGAGGCGGGCGAGCGGGCACGCACTGCACTGGATCTGTACGTGCACCGCATCGTGCGCGAGATCGGCGCGCTGGTGGCCCTGCTCGGCGGGCTCGAGCTGCTGGTGTTCACTGCCGGTATCGGCGAAAACAACGCCTTCGTGCGCGAGCGGGTGTGCCACAGGCTGGGCTTCCTCGGCATCCGTCTGGACGCGGCGGCCAACGCCATCCATGCGCAGACCATCTCGCAGACCGACAGCCGCGTGCGCGTGGCGGTGGAGCCCACCAACGAGGAATGGGTCGCCGCGCAGGCTGCGCGTCGCTTGCTGCAGCAGACACCATCCCCATCATCCCGATGACGAAGGAGACGACATCTTGAACAGCGACATCGATGCACGCAGGCGCTGGCTGGCCGGCCTCGGCCCCATCGTCCACCGCACCGAGACCGTCGAGCGCATGGATGCGCTGATCACGCAGCTGCAGCAGGAGGGACGGCTTGCCGATGCCGGTGCGGCCTACACCCTGCTGGCCGCCGCCGACCGCCTGAGCTGCGTGGCCATGAACGTCGTCGTCCACATGACCTACGCGCGCCGCTTCGATCCCTCCGGAGCGGCCCTGGCGGCCGCCGACTTCAAGCCCGTGCCCGAGGGGCACACGGGCGGCGCGCTGAACATGGTGCCCGCCTTCGTCGGCTACCTGCTCGCCAACGCGCTCACCACCACCACCCGCGGCTGGATCATGGGCCAGGGGCATTGCGTTGCCGCCATCGAAGCCGTCAATGCGCTGACCGGCGATGTATCGCCCGCCCAGCGCGGCCGTTACGACCGCAGCGAGAGCGGGCTCTCACGCCTGTGCGCGGACTTCTACTCCTATGCCATCACGCCCCAGGGCCGCCCGGCGGTGCCGCTCGGCAGCCACGCCGGGCCCTACACGGCCGGCGCGGTGTCCGAGGGCGGCTATCTCGGCTTCGCCGAGCTGCAGTATATCCACATGCCGCTGCCCGGCGAATCGCTGGTGGCCTTCCTCAGCGATGGCGCCTTCGAAGAGCAGCGCGGCGCCGACTGGGCGCCACGCTGGTGGCGTGCCAGCGACAGCGGCATCGCGGTGCCGGTGATGATCCTCAACGGCAGGCGCATCGAGCAGCGCACGCAGATCCTGCAGGAAGGCGGCGCGCCCTGGCTGGCCGCGCATGTGCTGCACAACGGCTTCGATCCACTGACCGTCGATGGCCGCGACCCGGCCGCCATCGCCTGGGCGATCATCAGCGCGGAAACCATCCTGCAGGACTTCGCGGCGGATGCCGGGCGCCGCTATCCGGCGCAAATGCCCTATGTCATCGCCGAAACCGAAAAGGGCTTCGGCTTCCCCGGCGCCGGCACCAATGCCGCGCACAATCTGCCGCTGGACGGCAACCCGCATGTCGATGCGGAGGCCCGCCGGCTGTTCAACCACAGCGCCGCCGCGCTGCACGTGCCGCCGGCCGAGCTCGAGGCGGCACTGGCCGCCTTCGCCGTGCACCACGCACAGCAGCGGGTGCCGGAAAGCGCGCACCCGATGGCGCACCGCCACCCGCCCGCCCCGGTGCTGCCCGAGCCCGTGTGGGCCACGCCGGGCCACGCGGCCAGCGCCATGACGGCACTCGACGACTGGTTCGTCGCCTTTGCCAGGGCCAACCCGGGCTTGCGCATGCGCATCGGCAACCCCGATGAACTGGCCAGCAACCGCATGGGCGGCACGCTCGCGCTGCTCGGGCACCGGGTCAACGAGCCCGAGCCCGGCGTACCCGAGGACCTGCACGGTGCGGTCATCACCGCGCTCAACGAGGAGGCCGTCGCGGCCGCTGCGCTGGCCAACAAGGCGGGCATCAACCTCATCGTCAGCTACGAGGCCTTTGCGGTGAAGATGCTGGGGCTGATGCGCCAGGAGATCATCTTCGCCCGCCAGCAGCACGAAACGGGCCAGCCGCCGGGCTGGCTGCCGGTGCCGCTGGTCGTCACCTCGCACACCTGGGAAAACAGCAAGAACGAGCAGTCACACCAGGACCCGACCATCGGCGAGGCGCTGCTCGGCGAGATGTCCGACACCTCGCGCGTGCTGTTTCCGGTGGACGGCAACACCGCCATCGCCGCGCTGCGCGATGTCTACGCGGGACGCGGCCAGCTGGCCTGCCTCATCGTTTCCAAGCGCGAGGTGGAAAACCGCTTCGATGCCCGCGCGGCACAGGCCCTGGTGCGCGATGGCGCGGGCCACCTTGTCGGCAACCCCCGCGAGGCCGAGCTGCAGCTGGTCGCCATCGGCTCCTACCAGCTCGACGAGGCGCTCAAGGCGCAGGCCCGCCTCGCCGCGCTCGGCAAGCGCGCCTGCGTCAGCGTGATCCTGGAGCCCGGCCGCCTGCGCAGCCCGCGCGATGCCATCGAGGCCCGCTTCGTCGACGACGAGGCCACCGTGCATGCCCTGTTCCCGCCGGGCCTGTCGCGCATCATCCTGACGCACACCCGCCCCGAGCCCATGCTCGGGCTGTTGCGCCGCATCGACAGCGGCCCGTCGCGCACCCGCGCGCTGGGCTACATCAGCCGTGGCGGCACCTTCGACGTGCCCGGAATGCTGTTTGCCAACCGCTGCACCTGGGCCCACGTGCTCGACGCCGCCGCGGGCGTGGTCGATGGCTGGCAGCGCGAGGATCTCCTCGACCGGGAGCTGCGCGATGCGGTGGATGGCGTGGGCGATCCGGCAAGCCTGCTGGAGCCGGCGGGCGGATAACCGGCGCGGGGGCACCAGGCCAATGCCCGCCTCCCCGCCCGGCGCGCCTGCGCCGATGTCCGGGAGGCGGGCACCGGTGAGCGGCTTCAGTCGCCCCGGCGCTGGGCGCGGCTGATCTCGATCAGCGCATTGAGCGCATCGGTGACGGTGAAGATGCCGAGGAAGTCGCCGTTTTCCTCGTTGACCAGCACGCTGCCGATCTTGCGCTCGGACATGGTGTAGGCCACCTCGTCGAGCGGCGCACTGGAGGACACCGAGACCGGGTCGGTGGACATGATGTCTGCGGCGCAGACCTGGAACTTGTGCTCATCGCTCAGTCCCTGCGCAACGCGCAGGTCGCGGTCGCTGACCAGCCCCACCACCTTGCCGTCGCGCAGGATCGGCAGGTGGCGCACGCCGGTTTGCTGCATCAGCTGCCGCAGCTCGTCGATGGACTGGCCCTCGGTGGCCGTCACGGGGTTGGGCGTGGTGAATTCCTCTACCGGCGGATCCCATTTCATGAAGTCGGCTCTCCACTGTTGCTGGTGCTTGGGGGGCGGGCGTCGAAGCCGCAAAGGGCGGATTATCAGGGTCGCGGGAGGGGCGTACAAGCCGCGGGCAGGCGGCACCGGGGCACAGCGGCAACGCGGGGCAGCCGGCGGCCCGCCGCGTGGAAGCACAGGCAGCGCCCGCGATTTGTTCAGGCCGCTGGAATGGGTCTACAATTCGCGCCTTCGACGCAGGGACGCTCCGCCCACGGTGCTGTCCCGCAGGACTGGAGCACCGGGCGCGGAGCGCCCGCTGCCAGGCATCCAACCCGTGTAAACACAAAATCTGGCGAACCGCGGCGAACTTCCTGCCGTCCCGGATCCGCCTTGTGGGAGTGCCATGCAAACCAACGAAACCTACGACGATCACGTCATCCGGCTGTTCCTGCTGGCAGCCGTGGTGTGGGGCATCATCGGCATGACGGTCGGCACCTACGCCGGTTCGCAACTGGCCTGGCCGGCGCTCAACTTCGATCTCCCGTGGCTGACCTTCAGCCGCCTGCGCCCCGACCACACCTTCGGCGTCATCTTCGCCTTCGGCGGCTCGGCGCTGATCGGCACCTGCTATTACGTGGTGCAGCGCACCTGCCACACGCGGCTTGCCTTCCCGCGCCTGGCCAACATGACCTTCTGGGGCTGGCAGCTGGCCTGCCTGCTGACCATGATCACCGTGCCGCTCGGCTACACGCAGAGCAAGGAATACGCCGAGGCCGAGTGGCCGATCGACCTGCTGATCGCGGTGGTCTGGGTCTCCTTCGGCGTCGTCTTCTTCGCCACCCTGGCACGCCGGCGCATCCGCCACATCTACGTCGCCAACTGGTATTACGGCGCCTTCATCATCGCCGTCGGCCTGCTGCACGTGGTCAACAACCTCGTGGTGCCGGTGTCGCTCACCAAGTCCTACCCGATCTACTCGGGCGTGGTCGATGCCATGGTGCAGTGGTGGTACGGCCACAACGCGGTGGCCTTTTTCCTCACCGCGGGCTTCCTCGGCATGATGTACTACTTCGTGCCGCGGCAGGCGCAGCAACCGCTGTGGAGCTACCGCTTCTCCATCGTCAATTTCTGGGCGCTGATCTCGGTCTACATGTGGGCCGGCTCGCACCACCTCATGTACACCGCGCTGCCCGACTGGGTGCAGGGCGTGGGCATGGTGTTCTCGCTGGTGCTGCTGATGCCGAGCTGGGGTTCGGCCGCCAACGGACTGTTCACCTTCAACGGCTCCTGGCACCGGGTGAAGAACGATCCCGCCGCCAAGTTCATGATCCTGGCGCTGGTGTTCTACGCCGCCTCCACCTTCGAAGGCTCGATGATGGCCATCAAGACGGTGAACGCACTCTCGCACTACACCGACTGGACCATCGCCCACGTGCACTCGGGCTCCATCGGCTGGGTGGCGATGATCACCATCGGCTCGCTGTACGCCATGGCGCCGCGCATCCTCGGCCGCGAGGCCATGCACTCGCACGGCGGCATGGAGCTGCACTTCTGGCTGCATACCATCGGCGTGCTGCTCTACGTGATCTCCATGTGGACGGCGGGCGTGACCGAGGGCCTGATGTGGCGTGCCACCCATGCGGACGGCTCGCTGGTCTACCCCTTCATCGACAGCCTGCTGGCGATCAAGCCGCTGTACGTGGTGCGTGCCCTGGGTGGTGCCTTCATGGTAGCCGGCATGATCTGCATGGCCTGGAACCTCTGGCACACGGCGGCCGAGGCCCGCAGGACACCGATCAAGCCAATCCCCGTTCCCGAGCCGGCCGCCATACCGGCCGCCGGCTGAGGAGAGCATCATGGCCCGTGGTTACAAGTATTTCGAAGCGATCGAGAAGCACGCCGGCCTGCTCGGCTTCTTCACCGCGATCATGGTGTCGCTGGGCGGCCTGTCGGAGATCACCCCGCTGTTCGTGCACGCCGCCACCGTCGAGGCACCCGCCAACGTCAAGCCCTACGATCCGTTGCGCCTGGCCGGCAAGGACATCTACGTGCGCGAGGGTTGCTACCTCTGCCACACGCAGATGATCCGTGCGCTGCGCGCCGAGACCGAGCGCTACGGCCACTACTCAGTGGCCGAGGAATCGGTCTACGACCGCCCGCAGCTGTGGGGCTCCAAGCGCACCGGGCCGGACCTGGCGCGCGTCGGCGGCAAGTACTCCGACGAATGGCAGCGCCTGCACCTGCTCGACCCGCGCAAGGTGGTACCCGAGTCCAACATGCCCTCCTACCCCTGGCTCGAGCACGAAAGCATCGACGCCAGGGACATCATGGCGCGCATGCGCACGCTGCGCCGCATGGGCGACCCCTACAGCGACGAGGACATCGCGGCGGCACCCGCCGCGCTCGAGGGCAAGACCGCGCTCGATGCGCTGGTTGCCTACCTGCAGGGCCTGGGCACCCGGTTCTCGGCAAACCCGGCGGCCTCGCTGGAAACGGAGGATGCGCCATGAGCGCGACCACGAGCGCATGGTGGGGGAACATGGTCGGCGTGTTCATCGTGCTGATGCTGGTCAGCTTCATCGGCATCTGGGTGTGGGTGTGGAACAGCCGGCACAAGGCCAAGTATGACGCGCTGGCACGGCTGCCCATGGAAGACGAGGAGAAGCACGCATGAGCACGTTCTGGTCGGCCTGGGTCATCGGCCTCACCGTATTCAACCTCGGCCTCACCTTCTTCCTGTTCGTCTGGGGCCAGCGGGTGGAGATCCCCACCCTGGCGGACGGCACCAGCGGGCACACCTGGGCGCATGGCGCGCTGCGCGAGGGCGTGCGCCGCCTGCCGCTGTGGTGGGCCGCCATCTCGGGCTCGATGTTCGTCATCGGCGCGATCTACCTGGTGCTCTATCCCGGCTTCGGCGCCAACCCCGGCATCCTCGGCTGGACCGCGCACCGCGAGCTGCACGAGGACATGCAAGCCAACCTCGGCAAGCTCGACCCGCTGCTGGAAAGCTTCCGCCAGGTCCCGGTCGAAGAGCTGGCCGGCAACCCCGCCGCCACGCGCATGGGCCAGCGCCTGTTCATCGACAACTGCGCCGCCTGCCATGGCCGCGAGGGCCATGGCAACCAACTGCTGGGAGCACCCGACCTGATGGACAAGGACTGGCTCTACGGCGGCGCCGGCGAGGCGATCATGGCCAGCATCGTCAACGGGCGCAGCGGCACGATGCCGCCCTGGGAAAGCCTCGGCGATGCGGCCGTGAAGAACCTGGCGCAATACGTGCTGAGCCTTTCGGGGCAGCCGCACGATGCGGCCGCCGCTACCGCCGGCAAGGCGCAGTTCGCCATCTGCTCCGCCTGCCACGGGGCGGACGGGACCGGCAACCAAGCGCTCGGTGCGCCGAACCTGACCGATGGCATCTGGCTCTACGGCGGGACGCCGGAGGCCATCGAGCGCTCCATCCGGCGCGGCCGCAGCGGGCGCATGCCGCCCTGGCGCGACCGCCTCGGCGATGACAACACCCGCGTCATCGCCGCCTGGATCTACTCGCAGGCCAATCGCTAGGAATCCACGCCACGGAGCAAACATGAGCACCATCCCGCAAGCCGAGCGCTGGTACCGCCAGCCCATCATCTGGCTCGGCACGGCGATCCTCGTGGCATCGCTGGCGGGTTGCGTGCTGCTGATCATCCTCGGCGCCCGCTACGCCGACGAGCCCCTCCCCGTGGAGGGGCCCGCCTTCAGGATCCCGCTGGCCACCGCACCACCGGCGGCGGACCCCACGCCATGAACGCCACGGCGGGCGCCTGCTGGCATTGCGGCGAGCCCCTGCCGGCTGAGCCCCTGATGGCCGAGGTGGGCGGCGTGCCGCGCCCCGTCTGCTGCCACGGCTGCCGTGCCGCCGCCGAATGGATCGAGGGCCTCGGGCTCGGCGATTACTACCGCCTGCGCAGCGCGCCGGCCACGCGCCCTGCGGAGGACAGCAAGGCCGGCACCTGGGCGCGATCCGAGCTGGCGCGCCATGCGGTGCGCCGCCTGCCGGACGGTCGGAGCGAGGTCGGCCTGCTGGTGGAGGGCATGCGCTGCAGCGCATGCGTCTGGCTGATCGAGCGCAGCCTCGACCAGCTGCCGGGGGTGGACAAGGTGCAGGTCAACGCCACCGCGCAGCGCGCCCGCGTGGTCTTCGATGCCGAGCGCACCACGCTGCCCGAGGTGCTGGTGGCGCTGGAGCGGGTGGGCTACCGCCCGCAACCGCTGGATGCCACCGCGCTCGACGACGCACGCCGGCGCGAATCGCGGGCCGCGCTCAAGGGCTTGCTGGTGGCGGGCTTCGGCGCCATGCAGGCCATGATGTACGCCACCGCGCTGTACCTCGGTGCCTTCGAGGAGGCAGGGCCCGCCACCCGCGACCTGTTCCGCTGGCTGGGCCTGCTGGTGGCCACCCCGGTGGTGTTCTATGCCGCACGCCCCTTCTTTGCCGGCGCCCGCCGCACGCTGGCCGCACGGCGGCTGGGCATGGACGTGCCGGTGGCGCTCGCCATCGCGCTGATCTATGCCGCCAGCATGATCGAGACACTGCGCGGCGGCAGCGAGGTGTACTTCGATTCGGTCAGCATGTTCGTCTTCCTCCTGCTGCTCGGCCGCTACCTGGAAATGCGCGCGCGCCACCATGCCGCCAACCTCTCCGACGCCCTGGCGCGGCTGACGCCGGCCTTTGCCGATCGCATCCGCGCCGATGGCAGCCTCGAGCGCATTGCCGCCGCCGAGCTGCAGGCGGGAGATCGCGTGCACGTCACCGAGGGCGGCATCGTGCCGGCCGACGGCCGGCTCGAGGGCGCGCATTGCAGCGTGGATGAAAGCCTGCTGACCGGCGAGTCGCTCGCCGTGCGGCGGCAGCGCGGCGAGCTGCTGGTGGCGGGCAGCCTGCTGGTCCAGGGGCCCGCCGAGCTGCGCGTCGAGCGGGTCGGCGCCGACACCGCGCTCGCCGGCATCGTCGCGCTGGTCACGCGTGCCCAGACCGAGCGTCCGCGGCTGGCGCAGGCGGGCGAACGGGCGGCGGCGCGCTTCGTGGCCCGCGTGCTGGCGCTGGCCGCGCTGACTGCCATCGCCTGGAGCTTCATCGACCCGGCAAGGGCCTTTGCCGCCATGCTGGCAGTGCTGGTGGTCTCCTGTCCCTGCGCCTTCGCGCTTGCCGTGCCGGCCGCCCTGACGCGCGCACTGGGCATCCTCGCGCAGCGCGGCGTGCTGGTGGCGCATGCCGATGCCATCGAGCAGCTGGCCGAGGCCACCCACGTCGTCTTCGACAAGACCGGCACGCTGACCCAGCCCGAGCCCGGCCTCGAGCAGGTGGAGGTGGCCGATGGGCTCGAACGGCTGCAGGGGCTCGAGCTCGCGGTGTCGCTGGCACGCGGCAGCAGCCATCCGGTGGCACGCGCCATCGCCGCCGCCCTGCCCGACGCCGTCCTGCCCGCGGCCAGCGCGCTGCAGGTGACCGCGGGCGAAGGCGTGGCGGGCATCGTCGACGGCCGTCGCCTGCGGCTTGGCCGCGCCAGCTTCGCGCTGGCGGGACGCCCCATCCCGCCCGGCCTGGAGTCGGCCACGGTGCTGGCCGACGAGGCTCGCCCGCTGGCGGCCTTCCGCCTCGCCGAGCGCCTGCGCCCGGGGGCGCGCGAGCTGCTGGCCGAGCTTGCCGACGAGGGGCTTGGCATCGAGATCCTCAGCGGCGATGCCCCCGCGCGGGTGGCCGCGGTGGCGGCGCGGCTGGGCATCGGGCACTGGCATGCCGGGCAGCGGCCGGCCGACAAGCTGGCGCGATTGCAGGCCCTGCGCGCACAGGGCGCGCGCGTCATGGCGGTGGGTGACGGCATCAACGATGCACCGGTGCTGGCCGGTGCCGATGTCGCGGTGGCGCTCGCCTCGGGCACCGAGCTTGCCCAGGCTTCCAGCGATATAGTGCTGGTGGGCAACCACCTCGATGCGCTCGGTGCTGCCCGCCGGCTCGCCCTCCAGGCCATGGCCGTCCTGCGCCAGAACCAGCGCTGGTCGCTGGCCTACAACCTCACCGCGATGCCCTTCGCCGCGCTCGGCTTCGTGCCGCCCTGGCTGGCGGCGCTCGGCATGTCGCTGAGCTCGCTGGTGGTCATCCTCAATGCGCTGCGCATCGGCCGCACGCCGGATCACGCTGCGGGATTGCCCATGGCGACGGCCGCCGGGGCGCGGGCATGAACATCCTGGTCGTCATGATCCCGATCTCGATCGTGCTGCTGATCGGTGCCGGCATCGCCTTCTTCTGGGCGGTCGACCACGATCAATTCGACGACATGGACACTCCCCGGCTGCTGCCGCTCGAAGACCTGCCCGCGGATCCGCCCGGGGAGCCGGCCGAGCCCGGACCCGCACCGTGAACGGCCCGCTGACGCTGGGTGCGGCCTGGCTGCTGGGCCTGGCGGCCAGCGGCCACTGCGTGCTCATGTGTGGCGGCATCTCGGCTGCCCTCGGCGTCGCCACCGCCAGGGATGCCCGCGGTCGCCCGCGGCCCCTGCTGCTACTCGGCTACCAGCTCGGGCGCATCTGCTCTTATGCGCTGGCCGGCCTGCTGGTCGGCGGCCTGCTCGGCGGCTTCATCGCGCTGCTCGACATCGAGGCCGTGCGCAGCACCCTGCGCGTGCTGAGCGCGCTGGCCTTCCTGTGGGCGGCACTGGTGGCCTTCGGCCTCCTGCGCGATCCGGGTGCGGGCTTCGGCCAGCGGCTGTGGGCACGCCTGGCGCCGCTCGGGCGCCGCCTGCTGCCGGTATCCAGCCTGCCACGTGCCCTTGCCTTCGGCATGGTGTGGGGCTGGATGCCCTGCGGCTTCGTCTACACGGTGCTGCTGCTGGCTGCCACGCAACTCGATGCAGCGGGAGCGGCACTGACGATGGCGCTGTTCGGGCTCGGCACTCTGCCGGCCCTGCTCGCCACCTCGCTGGGGGCCAACCACCTGACCAGCCTCGGCACGCGCAGCGGGGCGCGCCGGCTGGCCGGCATCGTGCTGCTTGCCAGCGCGCTGCTGACGCTGGCCGGGCCCTGGCTGCCGGGCGGCTGGATGCCCGGCCACATGCACCTGCACTAGGCCCGCCACCCGCTGCATGGCCGGCGAGTCCGCACGATGGGCCCGCACCACTCCCCGTCCACGCCCTTTGCCAGCATCGCCGCAGGCTGCACATAGGTGTAGATGCCACTTGGCGCAGCCGCCATGCTGTCGCTAGCATTCGATGTTCTGCTGCGGCATCCCCCATGGGGGCGCCAGGCCAGCGGCAGATCACCGATCCCGCGGGGGTACCGATGAGCTTGCGCGTTTCCGGCCGGCTGCCTGCCAGGACAGCCGCCCTTCCAGCACCGAGATGAGAAGGCCGCCACCACCGCTCGACCCGGCCGTGCGCGCACGCCTGCTGCGCTCGGCCACCTATGCCTCGATGACGGTGGCCATCAGCCTGGTGCTGGCCAAGGCCTGGGCCTGGTACATCACCGACTCGGTGTCCATGCTGTCCTCGCTGGCCGACTCGCTGCTCGACACGCTGGCCTCGGGGCTGACCTTCTGGGCGGTGCGCTACTCCATGTCGCCGGCCGATGCCGAGCACCGCTTCGGCCACGGCAAGTCCGAGGGGCTGGCCGCCCTGATCCAGGGCCTGATCATCGCCGGCTCCGGCCTGTTCGTCTGCTGGGAGGCCATCAAGCGCTTCGTGTGGCCGCAGGCAGTGGAAGAGCCCGATACCGGCGTGGCGGTCATGGTCGCCGCCACGCTCGCCACCATCGCGCTGGTTTCCTACCAGCGCTACGTGAGCCGGCGCACCGGCTCGGTGGCCATCAGCGCCGATGCCATGCACTACTCCACCGACCTGCTGGTCAACATCGCGGTGGGCACGGCCCTCTACATTTCCGCCAAGACCGGCTGGATGCTCCTCGACCCCGTCGTCGGCCTCGGCGTCGGCGCCTTCGTGCTCAACAGCTCGGCGGCGATGATCATGCAATCGCTCGACATCCTGCTGGACCACGAAATCCCGGATGCGGACCGCGACAAGGTGCGCCAGATCGCCCTCGCCCATCCCGAGGTGCTGGGCGTCCACGACCTGCGCACGCGCAACGGCGGCACCTTCTACATCCTGCAGTTCCACCTCGACCTGCCGCCGCGGATCTCGCTCTGGCGCAGCCACGAGATCCTCGACGAGGTCGAGGACAGCATCCGCCAGGCCTTCCCGGATTCCGACATCATCATCCATGCGGATCCGCTGGGCGTCACCGAGGAAAAGGACTCCTTCTGAGCCCCCGCCGGCGGGAACTCAGCCCGCCGCTTCATCCTCGGCATAGAGCAGCTCGAAGCGCTGGAACAGCAGCGGCATCTCTTCGCTGAACTCGCGCCCGGCCGCCGCGCAGACACCCTGCCAGTAGCGCCCGTGGATCTTGCGCCAGGCGGCCGGGTCACGCGCTGCCGGGCTTTCGCAGGCCGTCTCCGCGGGGCCGACATCGGCAAAGCGCAGCACGCGGCTCTCGGTCAGCCGCACCATGCAATGCGGCTTCCCGGCATGGTCGGTGAAGATGAAGTACTCGCCCGCCGCCGGCACCGGGTCCATCGCCGCCGGGTCGGAGAACAATCCGGTCTTCTCGCCACGCGCGATCAGCTGCAGCAGGCTGCGGCTGAGCTGCGGGGTATTGCCGATGGGCCGCACCCGGTAGCCGGCATCGGCATCCACGTTGCCGAGCCGGGCGCGGCAGCGATCCCGGAACCCGTCGATTGCATTCATTTGGCTGCTTGCCTCCTGGAACAAGACTAGCGGGCACGGCAGTCGCCGACAATATCGGCGGCAACGCCTTGCCCGCACCGGCGATGCACCGTACATTGCCCGCAGCCGGTGCGCACGCGACGCAGGGAACGCCGGCATCGATGCCAGGTGCCCGAGACAGCCAACACCCGCCAGTCATCCATCCGCGCCGTCGCGGGCCGCAGCGCGCTGCTGGGACTTGTCCTGCTGCTGGCTGCCTGTGCCGCCAGCGTGGAACCCGGGCAGGATTTTCCCACCCCGCTGGTGGACAGGCTGCCGCTGCGGGCGGCGCTCCACTACCCGCCCGCGTTGCTCGAGTACACCCACCAGGAACAGGACAGCGGCCAGCGCAAGTGGACGGTACAGCTGGGTCCGGTCAGCCAGCGCATGTTCGACACCGTCTTCGGCGCGCTGTTCACGACAGCCAGCCGCATCGATGACATCGCCGGGGCGCGGCAGCTGGCACCGGCACCCGATGTCGTCATCGAGCCGACGGTGAGCGCCTTCGAGCTGTCCACGCCGGCGCTGTCGGGCACGCCGCATTTCGCGGTCTGGATCCGCTACCAGCTCGAACTGTTCGATGCCGGCGGCGCGCCGCTGCTGTCGTGGCCGGTCACCGGCTATGGCCAGGCGGGCACCGGCGGCATGAGCGACGAGGCCTCGGTGGAACGCGCCACGCTGTTGGCGCTGCGGGATGCCGCTGCTACGATAGCCGTCGAGCTGCCCCGCCAGCCCCGGATCCGTGCCTTTCTCGACGGGGAACCAGTCCACGATGAGCCCTGAACGGAAGCATCCTGCCGCCATGGCGCGCGCCCTGCTGGCGCTTGCTGCCGCCGGCCTGCTGCTCGGCGGCTGCATGAGCTCGCGGCTGGAGGAATCCAGGCACGCCGCCACCGGCATCGCCGAGGGCGAGTCCGTCGTCATCCTCGCCAGGAGCTACCACAAGGGCAAGGCGGCGGAGGAAAAGCTGATCGACTGCATCAATCGCCGGGTGCAGTCCGGAGCCGACCGCCTGCGGGTGGCGCCGCAACAGGAATTCGTCGATGCGCTCTTCCCCTGGCTGGAGCCGCGCATGGCGCCCCAGTCGGCCGAAGCCCTGCCCGCCCTGCTGGCCCGCCCCGGGGTGGCCGAACGCATCGAGGCACGCGGGGTGCGCTACATCGTCTGGGTGGATGGCAACACCGAGAAAAGCAGCGGCGGCGGCAGCATGGGCTGCGCGATCGGCCCGGGCGGGGGTGGTTGCCTGGGCGTGACCTGGTGGGAGGATGATGCCTCCTACAAGGCCACCATCTGGGATCTGCAGCAACAGAGCGATGCCGGCTCGGTCAACGCGAAGGTGCACGGCACCTCGGTGATCCCGGCACTGATCATCCCGCTGCCGCTGATCGCCCGCACCCAGTCGGCTGCCTGCAGCGACATGGCGGGCCAGCTGCGTCATTTCATCGCCGGGACGGACAGCTAGAGGACCACCGTCCGGCCCGCTGTGAGCCCGGGCACGGACAAGAACCGCCAGATGAAGGACAATGACCCGATGCACCCCGAAGCCGCCGTTGAGCAGGATACCCGCGACAGGCCGTCGGCAATGGGCGTCGGCCGGCTCGGGCGCCTCCTGCTGCAGCCGCTGTGGCTGCCTGCGCGCGCCTATGCGGCGGTTCCCTGGATCTATCTCGGCACCGGCAGCGCCGCTCTGGCGGGCGGCCTGTACCTGCCGGATGGCAGCTGGTACCTGCCCTACCTGGTACTGGGAGGGCTGGCCCTGCTGCGCGTCGCGATCGGCATTGCCCGCATGAGGCAGCGCCTGCGCAGCCGGCGTCAACGCCAGCCAGCCTGATGACCGCCTGCCAGCCTCCCGGCCAGCGTTGCGCCACGGGCGGACGCGACATGGGCGTCCGCCCATGATCCGTCTGCTGTGGCGCGGCCTGCTCTTCCTGGCGCTGGCGCTGGCCAGCGGCTTCCTGCTGGTGGTCGCCGCCTACTGGGCGGGCACCCGGTTCATCGGCCCCTTCGCCGGTGCACGTGGGCTCGCCACCTTCCTCGGCAACATCTACGCCGACGCCGGCCAGGGTTCACCGCTGGCGCTGACGCTGCTCGCCGGCCCGCTGGCGATCGGCCTGGCCTGGAAGCTGCGCGGCTGGAGCCTGCGCCGCCGGCGGATGCCCCCGGCAACGGGCGACGGGGAAACGCCTTGAGATAACATGCATGCTTCCTGCCGGCGGCAGGATGGGATGCAGCGAGGGCCGGGAAGCAGCCGGCCATTGGGGCTAGCGCGGCGTGGGTCGGAAGGCACCGGAGCCGGGGCCGATGAAGGCCGGCCGCGCTTGCCATGATCATTCACCGGATACGGGTAGTCATGTTCAATTCCGAGGCGTTCGCGAGCGCAAGACACGACAACCGGCCACGCTGGTACGCAAACGCCGGCAGCATCCTCGTCCTGCTGGTGGCGCTGACCGGGGGCTCGACGAACGCCAACACCCCGGCCATCGCGCCGGCCACCACGCCCGCCGGCAGCGCGGCACCTGCTGCTGCCAGGCAGCCGGCAGCGGAACCCAGCATTCTGCAGTCCAGCGAGCGACAGCGGCAGGTCACGCGCATGACCACCCGCTTCGTCGAGCGCTTCCACTACACGCGCCAGCCCGTCGACGACCAGGTCTCCGAGCAGATACTCGACAACTACCTGGAGATGCTGGATGCCAACCGCCAGTATTTCCTCGCCGCCGACATCGCCTACTTCGGCCGCTATCGCCACAGCCTCGACGACGTGCTCGCCAGCGGCGACGTGGAGCCGATCTTCGACATCTTCCGGCTCTACCGCCTGCGTGCCCAGCAGAACCTCGGCCACGCGCTGGCGCTGCTCGACGAGGAACCCGACTTCACAATCGACGAGGACTTCCAGTTCGACCGTGAGAAGGCGCCGTGGATCGCCACCCCGCAGGAGATGCAGGACAACTGGCGGCGGCGGGTGAAGAACGATGCCCTCAGCCTGCTGATGGCGGACAAGACCTGGCCGGAGGCCGCGGACATCCTGCGCAAGCGCTACGAGCGGGTGCTCAAGCGCATCAACGAGCTGGACAGCGACGAAGTCTTCGAGACCTTCATGAACGCCTTCGCGCGCACCCTCGACCCGCACTCCAGCTATCTCTCGCCGCGCCAGTCCGAGGAGCAGCGCATCCAGATGAGCCTGTCCTACCAGGGCATCGGCGCCTCGCTGCAGCTCGACGACGACGTGGTGAAGATCCAGGGCATCATCCCCGGCGGGCCGGCCGCCATCGATGGCCGGCTGAAAGCCAACGACCGCATCACCGGCGTCGGCCAGGGCACCGAGGGCGAGATGGTCGACGTGGTCGGCTGGCAGCTCGATGACGTGGTGCAGCTGATCCGCGGCCCGCAGGGCACCACCGTGCGCCTGCAGGTACTGCCGGCCAGCGCCCCGCCCGGCAGCCACGAACAGGTACTGAGCCTGGTGCGCGACAAGGTCAAGCTGGAGGAACAGGCGGCCAAGAGCGAGGTCCGCAGCGTCGAGCGCGACGGCAAGGAGCTCAAGCTCGGCATCATCACGGTGCCGAGCTTTTACCAGGACTTCGATGCGCGCAGCCGTGGCGACGACGACTTCCGCAGCACCACTCGCGACGTGCGCCGACTGCTCGACGAGCTGGAGGCCGAGGGCATCGAGGGCCTGGTGATCGACCTGCGCGGCAATGGCGGCGGGCTGCTCACCGAGGCCACCAGCCTCACCGGACTGTTCGTCGACGGCGGCCCCATCGTGCAGCTGCGCGACACCAACGGACGGGTCGAGGTGCTGCCCGACCCGGTGCCCTCGGTGGTCTACTCGGGCCCTCTGGTCGTGCTGGTGGACCGCTTCAGCGCCTCGGCCTCGGAGATCTTCAGCGCCGCCATCCAGGACTACCGGCGCGGCATCATCATCGGCCAGCAGACCTTCGGCAAGGGCACGGTGCAGAACCTCTACCCGCTCGACCAGTACATGCGCCGGCAGAACACCCCGGGGCTCGGCCAGCTGACGCTGACCATCGGCAAGTTCTACCGCATCAACGGCGGCAGCACCCAGAACCGCGGCGTCATCCCCGACATCGCGCTGCCCTCGGGCGTGGATCCGGACGAGATCGGCGAGAACAGCCGCAGCGGCGCGCTGCCCTGGGACCAGATCCAGGCCACCCGCTTCCGCGCCGGCGATCCGCTCGATGGCACCATCGCCTACCTCACCCAGCACGAGGTCGAGCGCATGCAGTCGGACCCCGACGTGCGCTACCTGCTGTCGGGCATCGAGGCGCGCGCGGCGATGCGCGCGCAGACGACGGTCTCGCTCAACCTCGACAAGCGCCTGGCCGAGCGCGAGGAACAGCGCAAGACCCAGCTGGAGCGGGAAAACCTGCGGCGCAAGGCAGATGGCCTGCCAGCCGTCGCCTCGCTCGATGACCTGCGCCCGGAAGACATCCCCGACGTGCTGCTGAAGCAGGCCACGCAGATCCTCGGCGACTACGTGGCGCTCGACCAGTCCGGGCAGGCACTGGCCCGCAACCGCAAGGGCACCGAGCGGCCCCAGGCTCAGGGCAGCAGGATGCCGTAGAGGTCCCAGTATTCCTCGCCGAGGACATTGACCGCCAGGCTGGCGGCCTCCCCGTCGCTGTCTCCGAGGGTTGGTGGCTCCAGCGGGATCACGGCCAGGGCCTCGGCCAGCGGCACGGTGTCCGCATCGCGCCGGTACGCGACCTGCCCGCGCAGCCACTCGGCACGGTGGCGAACCAGCGCCGCCATGCCATCGATGGCGTCCGCGCCGGCCATCACCTCCCTGATGTTGCGCGTCAGCTGCTGGCACTGCATGACATCGCCATAGCCGGCCTCGGCGAGACCCTGCGCCGAGGCGTCGCGGGCCAGCCTCGCCACGTCATGCCTGCTGAAGTGGATCAGCAGCTGCTGGGCCATGGCAATCAGCGCCAGGTTGATATGCCGCCTCGCCTCGACGCTCAGCCCGGGAAAGGACGGACAGGGCTCGGCCTCCCGGAGCCGGCGCTCCGCCTCGATGTCCGCCACCTGCAGGCGCAGGCCATCGAGTGCGGCGTGGATGGCGGCGGCCTGGTCCTGCAGCGCACGGCGCCGCGACCAGTTCCAGAACCCGCGCAGGCAGCCGCGCTGCTTGTCGACGATGGCAAGATCCATCTGCACCACGCGCAGGCGGCGCTCCACCTCGGCCAGTCGGTTGTCGATGGCCGCCAGCGCATTGCCCCGCAGCCTGGCAAAGTGCTCGCGGGCAAGCTGCTCCTCGCGCTCCTGCTGCCGCTCGCCGAGCTCGCGCGCAAAGCGCAGCAAGTGCTTGCGCGCAAGCTGCCAGACCCCGCGCAGCTGGTAGTGGACCAGCGCGTTGGCCGCCGCCAGCGGATCGGCAAGCAGGTTTTCCAGCTGTTCGAGGCGCTGCCGGCTGCGCAGGCCGGCATTTTCCTGCTGGCGCAGCTGGTCGAGCAGCCGTTCATTGTCGCGACGCAGCCTTTCCAGCTCGCGCTTGAGCTCGGCGCGGTTCCAGAACAGCCTGAGCAGCTGCTGGTCGTCGGCTGGCTGCCGGCGCGGCAGCAGGCTTGAAGCGGTGGTGGCCATGGCGCGGCATCGAGTCTAGCCCCTGCGCCGCGCGCAGACCTTGCGCCAGTCGACAACCGGCCCCTATGCCGCCCCCGGCCCGCCGGCGGCCTGCGCGTAGGAATGACCGTTGTCGAGGAGGAAGTCCAGCCACTTGCCGAGTGCCGTGTTGCGGGCCCAGCGCCGGTCGAGCTCGCCCAGGTGCCAGCGCATCAGCGTCGCAAGGCGCGGATGGCGCTGGAAGCCGGCCCAGCTGGCCACCTCGGCCACCCGGGCATCGAGGTAGAGGCGGATCGCCACATCGGGTTCGGCCACCGCCTCCGTTCCCTCGGCAAACAGGTAGGTGAGCCGCAGCCAGCGTGTGTAGCGCGAACCCTCCTCGATGGACAGGTGCAGGTCGCAGTCGCGTGGCGTCCTGGAGACGGCGCTGCCCGGCTGCCGCGAGGGCTCGCCCAGCAGCGCGGCAAGCTTGAGATAATTGCTTTCGTACAGCGAGATCAGGCCACCCAGGGATCCCGGGTGGACGATGCACTGGGGTACGATGTCGCTGTCTGCAAGCATGGCTGGAATATAGCACAGCCCTTTTCACCCCCAGTCCGGAAGGACGGCGGTCACAAGCGGAGACTTTGTCGTTGAACATGCGTACTGACATCGCCGAACTGAGCCTGCGCAGCGTCAGCTGCAGCCCCTTCGCCGACCAGCACATGGGCACTGCCGGGCTGCGCAAGAAGGTGCGCGTCTTCCAGCAGCCGCATTACCTGGAATGCTTCATCCAGGCGGTGCTCGACACCCTGCAGCTGCCGCAGGGCGCCAGCCTCGTGCTCGGCGGCGATGGCCGCTACTTCAACAACGAGGCGCTGCAAACCCTGATCTGCCTGACCGCCGCCGCGGGCGTGCGCCAGCTCATCATCGGCCAGCACGGCCTGCTGTCGACGCCGGCCGCCTCCAACCTCATCCGCAAGCGCAAGGCACAGGGCGGCTTCCTGCTCACCGCCAGCCACAACCCCGGCGGCCCGGATGGCGACTTCGGCATCAAGTTCAACATGCCCACCGGCGGCCAGGCACCCGAATCGGTGACCAATGCGGTGTTCGAGGCCTCGCGGACGCTGCAGGGCTACCGCATCGCCGAGCTGCCCGCCATCGACCTC
>JACFNV010000155.1 GCA_019454675.1 Gammaproteobacteria bacterium
GGCGAAGGTTAGCACGCCATGCCGGCAAGGCGATCGGCGGCCCTGCAAATCACCCCGGGAGGGCGGCAAGGGCAGCACCCCGGGCCGGGCTCAGGCCTCGACCAGCAGGGCCGCCTCGAAGGCGCCCTGCCAGTGCTCGATGGCGGCCAGGTGCCGCTGCCTGATCACCACGCCATCGTGTTCATGCACGACGCGGCCAAAGGCCTGCACCGCCTTGATGTCCTCGGCGGGTGTCAGCAGCCGCTCGGCCGCGCTGAACACCACCTCTTCCTCGGTGCGGATGTGCCGCCGCAGGAGGCCGCAGAATTGCTGTGCAGCCAGGGCGAAGGCCTGCCCATCCCTCGCCCCCTGCGCCGCCTCCATCGCATCGCACAGGCGACGGCTGGCCGCATGCTCCGCCAGCAGGCCGGCCAGCGGCTCGAGGTCGACGGAGAAACCGTGGGCAGCCAGCAGGCCGAACAGCACGCCCTGCTCCTTGGCGTAATGCGTGCCATCGGCAAATTCACGGATGAACTGCACGATCCAGCGGGCAAAGCCGCCATCCAGCGTGGCACCTTCGCGGACATCCCCGGCGTGGAGCTCGAGAAGGCCGACGGCCTCGAGGATGACGGCATGCTCGTTTCTGAGGATCTCGGTGGCGGTCATGGCGCGCGCAACAGGGGAATTCACGGATCAACGGGAACATACGATCCGCAACCCGCGGCAACGGCGCCATCCGGATTAACCGAGGCCGGGCGGCCGGCAAACCGTGACCTGCATCCCGTCGCCGCATTATGCCCGTACCTAGAATCGGGGGACCGGCGTCTTCTATCTGAGGGGTGACAGCCTTGCTCGAGCGTCCCTTCGCCAATACGGAAACCCTGCGACTGGCGGACATCCACTCGCTGGCGATCTTCTATACGCCGCTCGATGCGCGCTTCGACCGTATCACCCGTCTGGCGCAGAAGGCACTCGACGTGCCGGTGGCCGCCATCGCGCTCTGCCACCAGGGCAAGCTCTGGTTCAAGTCGATGCAGGGCTGGAACATCCACGAGCTGGAGATCAGCAGCAGCTTCTGCGCCCGCACCCTCGCCCAGGGCGAGCTGGTAATCGTCGCGGACACCCGCCTCGATGCGCAGTTCCGCCAGCACCCGCTGGTGCAGGGGGCACCGCACTTCCGCTTCTACGCCGGCCTGCCCATCCGCGACCAGAACGGCGTCGTGGTGGGCACCCTTGCCGTCTACGACCGGCAACCGCGGCAGGTTTCCGCCGCCGAGGTGCAGGCGCTGCGCGATCTCGGCGAACTGGCCCAGCGCGAGTTCCTCACCGCCGAACTCTGCGATGCGCAGGCGCAGATCATCAGCAAGCTCGACATGGCCAGGCGCAACGCCATGATCGACCCGCTGACGCGGATCTGGAACCGCGGCGCGGCCGAGAAGCTGCTCGTGGTGGCCATGGAACAGGCCGAGCAGGAGGACAGCGGGCTTGCGGTCTGCATGCTCGACGTCGACCACTTCAAGGAAATCAACGACGGCAGCGGGCACCAGACCGGCGACCAAGTGCTGCGCAAGGTGGCGGCCAGCCTGGTCAGCAACGTCCGCGATGGCGATGCCGTCTGCCGCTATGGCGGCGATGAATTCCTCGTCATCCTCCAGCGCATCTCGCAGGAGGAAGCCGAGTGGATCATCCGGCGCATCCGCGAGCGCCTGGCGGAGTTCCCCTTCCGTACCCGGAGCAGCCAGCTGGTGGTGAGCATCAGCGCCGGCATGGCCTGGCGCGCACCCGGGCGCCACATGAGCGCGGAGCGCCTCGTCGAGCTGGCCGACCAGGCCCTCTACCGCGCCAAGCAGACCGCGCGCACCGGTCCGCGGGCGGGCATCGGCGCGGCCTGAGCCACCCGCCACTGGCCTTCGCGGCGAGCGCGGGCTAAGGTCGCAGCCGATCCGGCCACCAGCGCCGGGCGCAAGCCCGGCCCCCACCATGACACGAACCCGGCGCCTGCGCCGCTTCCTGCTGTACCCGACGGCCTGCATCGTGCTGGCCACGGTGGCGCTGGTGCTGCCCCTGCGCTGGCTGCCGCCCGTGACGACGAGCTTCATGC
>JACFNV010000042.1:0-4398 GCA_019454675.1 Gammaproteobacteria bacterium
CGTGGCTGGTCGGTACTGCGCTGATCCATTCGCTCGCGGTGACCGAGAAGCGCGGGCTCTTCAAGGGTGCCACGCTGCTGCTGGCCATCGGCGCCTTCTCGCTGAGCTTGCTGGGCACCTTTCTGGTGCGCTCCGGGGTGCTGGTATCGGTCCATGCCTTTGCCGCCGATCCTTCACGGGGGCTGTTCATCCTGACCTACCTCAGCGTCGTGGTGGGTTCGGCGCTGCTGCTTTATGCGTGGCGTGCCCCGCAGCTGGATCGTGCCATCGGCTTCAAGCCGTTCTCGCGCGAGACCTTCCTGCTGGTCAACAACATCCTGCTGGT
Organism: Gammaproteobacteria bacterium; assembly: GCA_019454675.1. Taxonomy (GTDB): domain Bacteria; phylum Pseudomonadota; class Gammaproteobacteria; order Steroidobacterales; genus QUBU01. The sequence goes on from JACFNV010000042.1 coordinate 326, forward strand.
CGTGGCGGCGGCGCTGATCCTGCTGGGCACGCTTTATCCGCTGATCCTCGATGCCCTGAACGTCGGCAAGATCTCGGTGGGCCCGCCGTATTTCGAAATGGTCTTCCTCGTGCCCATGGTGCCGCTGCTGTTTGCGGTGGGGCTCGGCATGCACACAGCCTGGCGCGCTGCCGATGGCTGGGCGGTCGGCCGGCGCCTGCGCTGGACGGCGCTCGCGGCGCTGGTGGCGGGCATCGGCCTGCCGGTGCTGGTCTATGGCTCCTTCCACCTGATGACCATCGTCGGCGTCATCGCCGCGGCATGGGTGGGCTTCGCCTCGCTGCTCGACCCGCTGGAGCGCCTGCGCGGCAAGGGCATGCGCATCACCCGCGCCATGGCCGGCATGCAGCTTGCCCACTTCGGGCTTGCCCTGTGCGTGCTGGGCATCACCGTCACCTCCAGCCTGAGCCACGTGGTGGATGAGAAGATCGCGCCCGGCGAAACGCTGCAGCTGGGCGAGTACCAGCTGCTGTTCCGGGGCCTGTCGTCGGTAACCGGGCCCAATTACGATGCCCTGCAGGCAGAGATGGAAATCACCCGCGATGGCAAGCCGGTCGCCGTCCTGTATCCGCAGAAGCGGCTGTACCACGTGCGCTCCGCCTCGCCCATGACGGAGGCGGGAATCGATGCCCGCTGGAACCGCGATCTCTTCGTGGCGCTTGGCGAGGACCTCGGCAACGGTGCCTGGAGCGTGCGCCTGCAGAACAAGCCGCTGGTGCGCTTCATCTGGCTCGGTGCCCTGGTGATGGCGCTGGGCGGGCTGCTTGCCCTCGGCGACAGGCGCTACCGGTTCGCCGCGCGCGACAGTCGCGTGCCGGGACACGACGCGGACACCAGCCCGGTGGCCAGTCTTTGAGCGCTGCCGAGGGGAGCAAGCGGGTCATGACGCGCTACCTGCTGCCGGTCGTGGCACTCGCCCTGCTGGTGCTGGTGCTGCTGGTCGGGCTGAACCGCAACCCGGGCTATGTGCCATCGCCGCTGCTGGGCAAGCCGGCACCGGTCTTCTCACTGCCGCGGCTCGATGATCCCGGCAGGACGCTCAGCAATGCGGATCTTGCCGGCGACGTGGCGCTGGTCAACGTCTGGGCGACCTGGTGCAGCGGCTGCCGCCAGGAGCATGGCTACCTGCTGGAGCTGGCACGAAGTGCCGGGGTGAGGATCTTCGGCCTGAACTGGAAGGATGATCCGGAACTGGCGCGACGCTGGCTGGCGACGCTGGGCAATCCCTATGCGGCGGTCGGCGTGGACGAGGATGGGCGCGTTGCCATCGACTGGGGCGTCTACGGAGCACCGGAGACCTTCCTGCTGGATGCCGGCGGCAAGGTGCTCTACAAGCACATTGCGCCGCTGGATGCACAGACCTGGCAGGCGGAATTCCTGCCGCGCATCCAGGCCGCACGGGGCCAGCTGCCGTGAGCGGCATCGGTCGCCGTGGCTGGCTTGCCTGCTGCCTGCTCGCGTTCCTGCTGCCGTCTGCCTGGGCCATCGACCCCGAGCCGCTCATCGATGATCCCGCGCGCCAGGAGCTCTACGAGCGGCTGACCCACGAGGTGCGCTGCCTGGTGTGCCAGAACCAGACGGTTGCCGATTCCACGGCGCCGCTGGCTGCCGACCTGCGCCGCGAGCTCCATGCGCTGGTGGTGGCAGGCAGGTCGGAGGATGAGATCAAGACCTTCCTGCTCGATCGCTATGGCGACTTCGTCCTCTACAAGCCGCGCTTCCAGGGCACCACCGCCATACTCTGGCTGGCACCGCTGCTGCTGCTGCTCGGCGGGGCGCTGGTCATGGCGCTGGTCGTGCGCCGGCGCGCGACGTTGCCCAGCGACGAGGATGCCGACGAAAACACATCGACTGCTGCGGGAAGCTGAGCCTTGAATTCATTCCTCGTCGTTGGCGTGCTGATGGCGCTGCTCGCGGTGACCATCGTCGTGGTCCCGCTGCTCAGGCGTGCCGATGCGCGCACGCCGCTGACGGCCGTGCTGGCAGCGCTTGCCATCCCGCTGGCGGCGCTGCTGCTCTATGGCTGGGTGAGCAACTACCCCTGGGGCAACGGTCCGCCACAGGCAGAGCAGATGATGGCCGTCAGCGCGCAGCAGCTGCTCGAGCTGCAGCAGCAGGCAAGCGCCAGCCCGGATGATGCCGGTGCCTGGGCCCGCCTTGGCGAGGCCTATCTGTCGCTCGAGCGTTTCGCGGAGGCCAGGGAGGCCTACCGCCATGCCATGGCGGCCGATCGCGACAATGATGCGCTGCGCCTGGCCTTTGCCGAGGCTGCGATACTCGATGATCCGGCCGTCCTGCGCGGGGAGGTGGCCACCCTCATCGACGAAGTCCTGCAGCGTGATCCGCTCAACCCCAGGGCGCTGTGGTACGGCGGCATGGCCGGCCTTGCCCGCGGCGACATGGGCAGCACGCGCGAGCGCTGGAGCAAGCTGCTCGATCTGTCCCCGCCGCCACAGGTGCGCCAGATCATCGAGGAGCAGCTGGCCAGCCTGGATGCAGCAGCCGGTGCCGATGGCCCGGCGCTGCAAGCGACTGCCGGCGCGGGCATTCCGGTGCATGCCAGCATTGCGCCCGCGCTGGCGGCACGGGCCGCCCCGCAGGCAGTGCTGTTCCTCATCGCGCGCGAACCGGGCGTGGAGGGCGGCCCGCCGCTGGCGGTGGTGCGGCGCGAGCAGCCGCGCTTTCCCCTCGACCTCGAGATCGGCGATGCCGACAGCATGCTGCCCGGCGTCCGGCTGATGAACCGGCCCGCGCTGCAGCTCACCCTGCGCCTCAGTGCCACCGGCGACGTAAAGGCCTCTTCCGGGGATCTCTATGGCGAGGCCACCTGGAAGGCGGGCGAGGGGACTGCCGGGCCGCTGCAGCTCGTCATCGACCGCGTGGTGCCCTAGCCGATGGGGCGCTTGCCCCATGGCGGAGCTGGCTTGGAGGAGCGGTGAACGGAAGTCCGCGCATCATTCGCTGTTCGGGGCATGCGCTGCTGCGCGACCCGCTGCTCAACAAGGGTTCGGGCTTCACGCTGCGCGAGCGCGAGGCGTTCGGGCTCGACGGCCTGTTGCCGCATCGTCCGGTCGGCATCGACATCCAGCGCGAGAGGGCGTTCAGGAACCTCGACCGCATCCATGACCCGCTGGACAAGTACGTGGCGCTGGCCCGGCTGCAGGATCGCAACGAGCAGCTCTACTTCAACGTCCTTGCCCACCGGCTGGAGGAATACCTGCCGATCATCTACACGCCCACCGTCGGGCTTGCCACGCAGCGCTACAGCCACATCTTCCAGCGTGGCCGCGGCCTGTGGATCACGCCGGCACACAGGGGGCGCGTGGCGGAGGTGCTGCGCCGTGGGGCCAACGGGCGCAAGGTGCGCCTGCTCGTTGCCACCGACAATGAATCCATCCTCGGCCTCGGCGACCAGGGTGCCGGCGGCATGGCGATCTCGATCGGCAAGCTGGCGCTGTACACCGCGGGCGCCGGCGTGGACCCCGCCACGGTACTGCCCATCAGCCTCGATGTCGGCACTGAAAACGAAGCCTTGCTGGCCGATCCGCATTACCTTGGCTGGCCCGAGCGCCGCCTGCGCGGCGCGGCCTATGATGCCTTGCTCGACGAGTTCGTCGCCGCCGTCGGCAGCGTTTTCCCCGGCGCCCTGCTGCAGTGGGAGGACTTTCGCAAGGACAACGCGCTGCACGTGCTGGACCGCTATCGCCACCAGCTGCCGACGTTCAACGATGACATCCAGGGCACGGGCGCGGTCACGCTGGCCGGGGTGCTGGCCGCCGAACGCATCACCGGGCGACGCCTCGGCGAGGAGCGGGTGCTGGTGCTGGGTGCCGGAGCCGCCGGGCTGGGCATCATCCGCCAGCTGCGTTCCGCGATGCGTGCCGACGGCGCCGGCAGCGAGCCGCTGATCGCGGCGCTGGACAGCCGCGGGCTCATCGTCGATGACGGCAAGCCCGATGCCTACAAGCGGGAACTGGCGTGGCCGGCGGCGACCGCCGCCGCCATGGGTCTGGTGCCAGGACGACGCACGCTGG
>JACFNV010000042.1:4408-19755 GCA_019454675.1 Gammaproteobacteria bacterium
CTTCAGCGAGGCCGCGGTGCGCAGCATGGCAAGCCACTGCGAACGACCGCTGATCATGCCGTTGTCCAATCCCACGACCCAGTGCGAAGCGCAGCCGCAGGATCTTTACGACTGGACCGGGGGGCGCGCGCTGGTGGCCAGCGGCAGCCCCTTTGCCGACGTGCATCACGGCGGGCGCCGTTACCGCATTGGCCAGGGCAACAATGTCTTCATTTTTCCCGCGGTGGGCATGAGCGCGCTGGTTGCCGGGATGCGCGGGATCGAGGACGAGGTCTTTTTCACGGCAGCCAGGGCGCTGGCCCGGAGCCTGAGCGACGACGAACTGGCCGACGGCTTGCTGTATCCGCCGATTTCGCGGCTGCGCGAAGTATCACGGCAGGTCATGGCGGCCATCCTGGATTCCACCGTGGGTGGTGGCCATGGCCTCGATGCGGCGGAAATGGAGAAGCGGCTGGCGGCCAGCTGGTGGGAACCCGAATACGCGGAGTACGTCCCGGGCTAATTCTGCGTAGCTCCAGATAATCTATAATTTAACTTAATATACATTATGCGCAATGATAACAATGTGGGAGGAGCGGGGTTGGATCCCGGAGCCCACACTTCAGGAGCCCACTCCTGATCTGGCTTGGCCTGCTGCTGTTGGCAGCGGGCCTGTTGTGGCCGTGGCTGGGTCGCATTCCCTTCGGTCGGCTGCCGGAGGACCTGGTTTTCGAGCGGCCCGGCCTCTCGCCAGCTTGCTGCTTTCGCTGTTGCTCTGGCTGCTGCGCCGCTGAGGGCTCAGCCGCCCAGCCGCTGATCGATGAAGCTGCGGGCCAGGTCGGGAAAATCGGTAAACAGCCCGTCTGCCCCCCATGCCACGAGGCAGGTCTCCAGCAGGGCCTCGAAGCTCTCCACGCCCGCCGGCAGTTCGTCGCGGCGGAAGGTATAGGGATGCACCGCAAGGCCGGCCCGGTGGGCATCGGCCACCAGGGAGCCGGCCGCTTGCCCATCACCTGCCGGATGCAGCAGCAGCTTCAGCGAGGGGCCGATGGCCTGCGCGTAGCTTGCGATCTCGCCGAGCCTGGCCACCGAAGGCCGGCCGCCGGCGCTGTCGAGCAGCTGGACGAACGGCAGGCCGGGATCGCAGTGCGGGCGCAGCCGCTGGAGTTCACCGGCATCGAAGCACTGCAGGAAGACCGGCAGCCTCGGCCCCTGCTGCTGGCAGGCCTCGAGCGTATCGAGCAGATTCATGCCGAGGTCGATGCCCTCGTCGTGGTGCCAGGCGGGATCCTTGACCTCCGGATAGATGCCGACCATCCGTCCGCTGGAGCGCACGAGGCCCTGGATGAAGCGGATCTCCTCGGCCAGGGTCGGGATGCCGAAGCGCCCTCCCGTCCCGGGGAAACGCCCCGGATGGCGCTCCCCGCCCTGCGGGTCGAGTCGCGGCCCGACACCCAGCCTGCGCAACTCGGCGAGGTTGAAGTCGCGGCAGTAATAGTGTCCGTCGGCGCGCTGCCGCCCCGGAAAATGGCGGGCGACGTCGGTGGTCTGCTCCAGCGTGAGGTCGTGGAAGACGATGAGCTGGTCGTCGCGGGTGGCGACGACATCCTGCTCCAGGTAATCGGCGCCCTGGCCGAAGGCCAGGGCCTTGGCGACCAGCGTGTGCTCGGGCAGGTAACCGCTGGCGCCGCGGTGGGCGATGACCAGCGGCCTGCCGATGGTTTGCATGCGCCCGCCCCGGATGCCGGAGGCTCAGCCTTCCTCGGCGACCCCGAGGCGCTTTTGCATCAGCGGGCTGGTGGTCGTGTATTGCAGGTGCACCTTCTTGTCCGGCTCGAGGAAGGCCTTGGCGGCAAAGGCCGCCAGCGCCGCTTCGTGGAAGCCGCTGAGGATCAGCTTCTTCTTGCCCGGGTAATCGCAGATGTCGCCCACGGCATAGATGCCGGGGATGCTGGTCTGGAAGGTCGACACGTCGACCTGAAGGTGCTTGCGGTGGATCTCCAGCCCCCACTCGGCAATGGGGCCGAGCTTGGGCGACATGCCGAAAAACACGAAGGCGTGGTCGGCGAGAAGCTCGTGCACGGTGCCATCGGCCTGCTTGATGGTCAGCGCCTGCAGCTGGTCGCCATCGGCCTTGAAGGCAGTGGCGGTGCCGAACTCGATCATGCGTGCCTTGCCGGCCGCCACCAGCTCGCGCAGCGCCGCCACCGAGGCCGGTGCGGCGCGGAATTCGTCGGAACGGTGGACCAGCGTCAGCGAACGGGCTTCGGGGGCGAGGGCCAGTGCCCAGTCGAGGGCCGAATCGCCACCGCCGAGGATGACCAGGTTCTGTCCGCGAAAGCGGCCCGGCTCGCGCACGCGATAGTGCAGCGTCTTTTCTTCCAGCGCGTCGATGCCCTCCAGCCTGAGGTGGCGCGGCTGGAACGAGCCGACGCCGGCGGCGATGAACACGGTGCGGGCGTGGAATTCCTTGCCGGCGCTGGTCTTGACGTGGAAATGCCCCTCCTCGGGCTTGACCTCCACCACTTCCTCGCCGAGATGGAAGCCGGCGCCGAAGGGCTCGATCTGCTTCATCAGAGCGTCCACCAGCCCCTGCCCGGTGCACACCGGGACGGCGGGGATGTCGTAGATCGGCTTGTCGGGATACAGCCAGCTGCACTGGCCGCCGACGGCAGGCAGGGTGTCCACCAGCTCGGCATGGATGCCCAGCAGGCCCAGTTCGAAAACCTGGAACAGCCCGCAGGGGCCGGCTCCGACGATCAACGCATCAGTCTTGATGGCCATGTGCAGCAGATCCGTCTGTCAAGGGTGGGAGGGCGCAAGGCGGGCGCGAAAAAGGCCGCCAGCGGCTTCTCCGACCACGCAAGATGCCGCAATGTTACTGGACGACGGATCGACCAACAAGGGCGCTCCCGCGGCTGCGGGATGCCCTCCCCGCCCTCAGTCGAGCGTGAATTCGATGACTTCCCACTGCCCGGAGGCATCGTTGCGGGCCAGCTGCTTGATGGCCTCGGTGATGCTGCGGTTGTTCCATTCGACGATGTCATCCGCCTTGTCAAGCAGCGATTTCTTCACGGCAATGGTCTCGCCGAAGGACTTGATGGCAAGCACCGGCTTTTTCATGCTCTTGGCCACGTCCACCTCGAAGGTGACGAGGACGGGATTGATGGCGAACAGCGTGACCGGCAGGATGACGATCTCCGCCGGTTCGATCTGGCGGCGCAGTTCCTCCTGCATGGACTCGCCGCTGCCCATCTTGATATCGGGCCGGCTGCAGTTCTCGTAGTAGAAGTTGGGCCGGCTCTCGAGGTACTCGAAGACCTTCATGTAGTCGGGGTGCTCGCCGAAGGCATGCACCACGAAGACCTTGAAGGGGTTGTTTTCCGACATGGGCGATCTCCTGCATCATTCCGGCGCTGCGGGCCCGGGCCAGCCTGTGGCGGCCACACCATGGCCAGAGCATGCACCATCGTCGACGAGCAATTAAACTGTCAAGGATATGCGTCTCCTTGTCTACAACATGCGCTACGCCGTGGGCGCGGGGACCTCGCCCCACGTGCCGGTTCCCGGTGCCGGGTACCTTTTCGGCAACCCGGGCACGCTCGGCAACATCATCGACTTCATGAAGACCGAGGAACCCGATATCGTCGGGCTCATCGAGGTCGACATCGGCTCGGTGCGCAGCGGCCGCATCAACCAGGCGGATGCCATCGCCAGCGCGCTTGGCCACTACTCCTGCTACGAGTGCAAGTACGGCGAGGAGTCGGTCAACCAGTACCTGCCCATCCTGCGCAAGCAGGCCAATGCCTTCCTCGCCCGGCCCGACGTGGCCGGCAAGCGCTTCCACTACTTCGACACCGGCATCAAGCGCCTCATCATCGAGCTGGAGCTCGATGATGTGTCGATCTTCCTCGTGCACCTCTCGCTCAAGTACCGCCACCGCCACATCCAGCTGCGCCGGCTCTACGAGCTGGTGAAGCGCAGCAGCAAGCCGGTCATCGTGGCGGGCGACTTCAACACGTTCTGGGGCAAGGACGAGACCTTCCTGTTCCGCGAGGCGCTCCAGCTGCGCAGCGCCAACGTCTCCGGCCTGCCCTCCTTTCCCAGCAAGGCACCGCGGCTCGAGCTCGACTTCATCCTCTACGGGCCGGGGATCGAGGTCAGCGACTTCCGCGTGCCACAGGTAATCCACTCGGACCACCTGCCGCTGATCTGCGACTTCGAGGTCGACCGGTGACAAGCATGACAAATACGCATGACGGGGCGCCATGGCGGAACTGGCGGCTGGAGCGCGATGGGGACGACATCGCGTGGCTGTGCATCGATGTGCCGGATGCCTCGGTCAACGTGCTGTCACGCGCGGTCATGGACGAGCTTGCCGGGATACTCTCCGCCCTGGCAGCAGCGCCGCCGCGCGGGCTGGTCATCCACTCCGGCAAGCCGGGCAGCTTCGTGGCCGGCGCAGATATCCACGAATTTCCCGTCATCAGCTCGGCACAGGAGGCCGCGGAGCTGGCGCGTGCCGGCCAGCAGGTGTTTGCCGCGCTCGAAGCCCTGCCCTGCCCCAGCGTGGCGGTGCTGGATGGCGTTGCGCTGGGGGGCGGCCTGGAGCTGGCCCTGGCCGCGACCTGGCGGCTTGGCATGCTTGCCGACAAGCCTGCGCTGGGGTTGCCGGAGGTGCAGCTCGGCCTGCATCCGGGCTTCGGTGGCACGGTGCGCCTGCCACGGCTGCTGGGGGTGCGCCCGGCCATGCAGCTGCTGCTCACCGGACGCTCGATCGGGGTGAAGGAAGCGCTTGCGCAGGGCCTGGTCGATGCCATCGGCGAGGCCGATGGCTGGCGCGACGAGGCGCGCGCGCTCCTGGCCCGCCCGGCGCCGCGCCGCCAGCCGGCCTTCGTCGAGCGCCTGCTGGCCCTGGCGCCGCTGCGTGGCCTGGTGACCGACTTGCTGCGCAAGCAGGTGCGGCGCAAGGCCGACCCCCGCCACTATCCGGCCCCGGGTGCCATGATCGATCTGTGGCAGGCGCATGCCGCCCGCGGCCAGCCTGCCTACGAGGCCGAGGCTGCCTCCTTCGGCCGGCTGGCCGTCACGCCGACCTCGCGCAACCTGGTGCGGGTGTTTTTCCTGCAGGACCGCCTCAAGAAGCCGGCCGTCGCCGGTCGTGCCCCGGTGCGCAGGGTGCATGTGGTCGGCGCCGGCGTCATGGGTGGCGACATCGCCACCTGGTGCGCCTGGCGCGGGCTGGATGTCAGCCTGCAGGATCGCGAGCTGCGCTTCATCGAGCCGGCCCTCGCCCGTGCGGATGCCTATTTCCGCCGCAAGACCGATGATCCGGCAAGGCTCGCCGAGCTGCGCTCGCGCCTGCGGGCGGACGTGGCCGGTGCGGGGGCTGCCGAGGCCGATGTGGTCATCGAAGCCATCTTCGAGAACCTCGAGGCCAAGCAGCAGCTGTTCCGCACGCTCGAGCAGCGGGTACGCGAGGATTGCCTGCTGGCGACCAATACCAGCAGCATCCCGTTGGATGAGCTGGCCGGCGGCCTGGCGCGCCCCGGACGCCTCATCGGGCTGCATTTCTTCAATCCGGTCGCGCGGCTGCCGCTGGTGGAGGTGGTGCAGGCAGCCGCCACCGAGCAGGATGCGGTGGCGGCGGGCCAGGCCTTCGCTCGCCAGCTCGACAAGCTGCCGCTTCCCTGCCGCAGCCATCCCGGCTTTCTCGTCAACCGCATCCTGGCGCCCTACATGGGCGAGGCCATGGCGCTGGCCGCCGAGGGCGTACCGCTGGCACGGATCGATGCCGCTGCCACCGATTTCGGCATGCCGATGGGCCCGATGGAGCTGGCCGACTCGGTGGGGCTCGACATCGCCCTGCATGTTGCGCGCATCCTCTCCCCGGTGTTGCAGAGGCCCGTGGCGCCCGCACTGGAGGAACTGGTGGCCGCCGGCCACCTCGGCCTGAAGTCCGGCCGGGGCTTCTATGAATATCGCGATGGGCGTCCGCTCCGCCCCGCGGGAGGTGACTCCCCGCTCCCGCCCGGCGAGATCCAGGAGCGGCTGGTGCTGGCGCTGGTCAACGAGGCAGCGCACTGCCTTGCCGAGGGCATCGTGGCGGATGCCGACCTGGTCGATGCCGGGGTCATCTTCGGCACCGGCTTTGCGCCCTTCCGCGGCGGTCCCCTGCATTACGCGCGGGAGGCTGGGGTGGAGGCGCTGGAGATGCGCCTGCAGGCGCTGGCCGGCCGCCACGGGCTGCGCTTCCGGCCCTCGGCCGGGCTGCGCCTGCTGGAAGCCTGAGACGCCGTGCCTTCTCGGCATCGCGGCTTGTGGCTACAATCCCGGCCCTGTCAAACCCTGCGAGAGCCCAGCTGACTGCAAGCACATGACCGGGATGTCCCTGACCATCGAGATCCTGCGGCGCTTTTCCCCGCTGGACAGCCTCAAGCGCGAGAACATCGCGGCACTCGCCAAGAAGATGCAGAGCCATCGTCTCGAGGGCGGTCAGCTGTTGTTCAAGGAGGGCGACAGCGAGCGGCGCACCTTCTACCTGCTCTCGGGCACGCTGCAGCTCAGCCAGCGCGATGGCAACCTGAAGACCCTGCGTGCCGGCAGCGAGGAGGCCCGCAGCCCGGTTTCGCCGATGCTGCCCAGGCGCTGGGAAGCCAAGGCGGTCGACGATGTGCGCTACCTTGCCATCGACACCGACCTGCTGGACGTGATGCTCACCTGGGACCAGACCGGCAGCTACGAGGTCAGCGACCTCAACTCCACCCAGACCGCCGCCGCCCCCGATGACTGGATGACGGCACTGCTGCAGACCAAGGCCTTCCATCGCGTGCCGCCCGCCAACATCCAGGCGATCTTCATGCGCATGCAGCGCGTCGACTACAAGGCCGGCGAGGTGGTCATCAGGCAGGGCGATGCAGGCGACTACTTCTACGTGATCAGCAGCGGGCGCTGCAATGTCATCCGCGAGACACCGCTCAACAAGGGCGGCATCAAGCTCGCCGAGCTCGGCGTGGGAGACACCTTCGGCGAGGAAGCGCTGATCTCGGAAACGCATCGCAATGCCACCGTCAGCATGCTGAGCGATGGCTCGCTGATGCGCCTTGGCAAGGAAGACTTCCTCAACCTGCTCAACGAACCGCTGCTCGACAAGGTTGACTACGCCGAGGCGCAACGGGTCGTCGCCGCGGGCGCGAAGTGGCTCGACGTGCGCCTGCCCAGCGAGTTCGAGAGCTTCCACGAGACCGGCGCGATCAACATCCCGCTGTACTTCATCCGCCTCAAGCTTGCCACGCTCGACCCCACGCTCACCTACGTGGTGTGCTGCGACACCGGGCGGCGCAGCTCCGCAGGGGCCTTCATCCTCAACGAGCACGGCTTCGATACCCGTGTCCTCAGGGACGGGTTGAACGTCAGGAGCTGAGCTTGCCCGCGGGCGGAGCCGCCGCCGGGCAGCTGCCTACATCGTGTGCGTCGGCTTGTCGCCGCCGAGCGCGCCGGCCAGGTAATTCTCGATCTTCTTCTGGGTCGCGCCGCCGTCCTGGTCGCTGAACTGCACGCCGATGCCGGTGGTGCGCTTGCCCTGGGCGCCCCGCGGGGTAACCCAGATGACCTTGCCGGCAACCGGTATCTTTTCATCCTCGCCCATGAGGTTGAGCAGCATGAAGACCTCGTCGCCCAGCCGGTAGCTGCTGTTGGTGGGGATGAACAGCCCGCCGTTGCGCACGAAGGGCATGTAGGCCAGGTACAGGGCGCTCTTGTCCTTGATGGTGAGGGTCAGCAATCCTGGCTTGGACATGTGTCGGGCCTTGAAAACACCGGGGGTCAGGCGTACCAGCGCTGCAGCATGGCTGCATACTGGAGGTCCATCCTCGCAGCACCGGAGCCGATGCGGCGCAATTCTTCCACATCGGCCAGACGCTGCAGCAGCACGCGCATGTTTGGGGCTTTGCCATCGTTTTGCAAGGGTGCAAGGCTCATTGCATCGGCCCCCGCCCCCGCCTGCTGGCGGATGGCACGCGCCAGGCGCCAGTACAGCCATTGCCACAGCCACTCGCCATTGCAGTTGCTCCAGCGCTGTGCAACGGCGATGGTGCTGAGCCGGGCAGCCTCGAGCTGGCGGATGTCGTCGTCGAACTGCCTGGCTTCGGCGGCAAAATCGGCACGCGCGAGGTCGAGCGCGCGCAGCGGTGCGCCACCGGCAACATCGAGCAGCAGCCTCCAGTCGGCCTCCCCTGCCTGCTCGCGCAGCCAGGCCAGGGCCGCTTCCCGGCGCGGCAGGTGGACGGCAAGCCGGTGGCAGCGGCTGATGATGGTGGCCGGGAGTGCCGTCGGCGTCGACACCACCAGCAGGATATGGCCGCCGGGCGGAGGTTCCTCCAGCGTCTTGAGCAGGCTGTTGGCGGCGGCGGTGGTCATGCCGTCGGCCGGCCAGATGATGGCCACCCGGGCACCGCCCTGGTGGCTTTTCAGTTGCAGGAAGTCCACCAGCCTGCGGACGCTGGCCACCGGAATGGCGGTCTTTTCCGGTGGTGGCTGCAGGAGCATGAGGTCCGGATGCCCGAGGACTTGGTCCTCCGCTTCCTGTTCGGCTGCAGCGAGCTGCTCGAGCCGGCTGGCGGGAATGCCCAGCAGGCGCGCCGCGTGGTGGAGCGCCAGCAGCCGGCGCCCGCTGCCACGGGAACCGTGGATCAGCAGGGCCTGGGGGCTGCGCTGGTCACTGCCGAGGCTGGCCAGCGGTGCATTCAGCCAGAACGGAAAATTCATGTCATCAACAAGAAATAGTTTGCAACTTATTGGTTATAAAATGAATTACAGAATATTGAAAGTTCTTTTTCGATCTGGGCATGCACCTCGGGCAGTTCCCGCTCCGCGTCGATGATGCGGATGCGCCCCGGCTCGGCATGTGCCCTCTCGAGATAGCCGGCGCGGACACGATCGAAGAAGGCCTTGCCTTCGGTCTCGAAGCGATCGGTCGTCCCGCGCTGCTCCCGGCGTGCCCGGGTGCCCTCCCAGCTGGCATCCAGCAGCAGGGTCAGGTCGGGGCGGAAGCTGCCTTGCACCATGTTCTCCAGGTCGCCGATGCAGGCAGGGGAAAGACCGCGACCACCACCCTGGTAGGCGTAGCTGGCATCGGTGAAGCGGTCGCAGACGACCCATTCGCCGCGCGCGAGCGCCGGCCAGATGAGTTCATCGAGGTGGGCAGCTCGGGCGGCAAACATCAGCAGCAGCTCGCTCAGGGGCGGCATGGGCTTGCCGGCATCGTGCAACAGCAGGCTGCGGATCTGCTCGGCAAGCGGTACCCCGCCGGGCTCCCGGGTGAGGACCAGCACCTTGCCGGTCTTCTGCAACCACGCGCCGATGAAGACCAGGTTGGTCGACTTGCCCACGCCCTCGACGCCCTCCAGGGTGATGAAGGCGCCACGCCTTGCCACGCCAGCCTCCCGGCTCACGGGCGCGCCTTGCGCAGGGCTTCGAGATACTTCTTCACGGCTGCATTGTGCTCGTGCAGGTTGGCGGAAAACACGTGGCTGCCATCGGCCGCCGGGCTCGCCACGAAATAAAGCGCATCGGAATCATCCGGGTGCAGGGCGGCGCGGATCGACGCCTCGCCCGGCAGCGAGATCGGCGTCGGCGGCAGACCCATGCGCGTGTAGGTATTGTAGGGGGTATCCTGGTCCAGGTTCCGGCGGCCGAGACTGCCCTTGAAGCCAGGGCCCAGGCCATAGATGACCGTGGGATCGGTCTGCAGCTTCATGCCCGCCTGCAGGCGCCGCAGGAACACGCCGGCCACCTGCGACCGCTCGCGGTCCAGGCCGGTTTCCTTCTCGATGATGGAGGCGAGGATGAGCGCTTCGTAGGGACTTTGCAGCGCCAGCCCGGGCGCCCGCTCCTCCCATGCCCGTGCCAGCACCTGCTGCATCCTGAGGTGCGCCATGCGCAATATGTCGCGGTCGCTCGTGCCGCGCGGGAAACGGTAGGTATCCGGGAAGAACCAGCCCTCGGCCCCGGCCGCGGGGAGATCCAGCAGCGCTGCCAGCCCATCGGGTCCGCCATCGAGCGTCTGGCGGACGAGAGGCTCGGCCTGGCGCAGCGCCAGCAGCAGGTCGTGCGTGGTCCAGCCTTCGATGATGGTCAGCGAATGGAGCTTGGCGCGCCCCTCGACCAGCTGCTGCAGGAGCTTTCTCGGCGTCGTGCCGGGGGCCAGCTCGTACTCCCCGGCCTTGATGGCATTTCCCTGTCCCTGCATCCGGGCATGAAGCCGCAAGGCCCGCGGGGAACCGAGCACGCCCTCGGCTGCCAGCCTTTCGCCCAGCGCCGCCAGGGTCGTGCCCACCGGCACATCGATGACCAGGCCGTCATCCGGGAGCGCCAGCGGCCGGTCGAGGATGCCCTGGAAGAGCAGCCACGCCCCCGCCGCCGCCAGCAGCAGGATGACCGCGGCCAGGAAGCGCTTCAGCACGGATCGGCCTCTGCCACGCCTCGCTCCCGCAGTGCTTGCGCCACCCGGCACGTCAGCTCCCCGTCCGGCGGAAGATGGCCTTCGAGCGAGGCCACGCGGCGCAGGCCGGTCAGTGCATTGGTCAGGAACAGTTCATCCATCTGCAGCAGTTCCTCGGTGCTGATGCGGGTTTCCCTGCAGCTGATCCCGAGTGCGGCCGCGCAGTCGAGCACGAGGCCGCGCATGGTGCCGGCAATGCCGGCCCGGGAGAGCTCCGGCGTCAGCAGGACCCCCTCCCGGAAGGCGAACACGTTGGCTGCGGTGGCGCCGACCACCATGCCATCCGGCGTGCACATGATGCCCTCATCCAGTCCGCGATCGCCAATCTCCGCCGCGGCAAGGACATTGTCGAGGCGGTTGAGCGTCTTGAGCCCGGCCAGCACGGGGTTGATGCTGGCCGGTGTCCGGCACAGGCCGAGCCGCAATGCCGGTGCAGGCGCAGCGGGCCGGCCGGGATAGAAGGCCATCGCCCGCGTCGGCTGCGCGGCCCCTGCCGGGGCATAGCCACGCCGGCCGGGCCCACGGCTCAGGATCAGCTTGAGTGTCCCGCAGCCGTGCTGCCCTGCCAGCGAGGCAGCTTCCCCCAGCAGGAGCTCCGCCGCGGGCAGCGGCAGGCCGAGGCGCCGGCATCCCCGCGCAAGGCGCTGCAGGTGCCGCTCCGCGAAGCGCAGCGCGCCATCGCGCCAGGCCATGGTCTCGAACAGCCCGTCGCCATAGGCCAGACCGCGATCGCCGGGGCTGATCGCGGCCAGTGGCGCGCCGTTGACCAGCCATCGGTCGTCGGCGTTCAAGGCTGCAGCGCCAGGAGCATGCCCTTCGCCTTGGCACGCGTTTCGGCCAGTTCCAGGGCGGGAACGGAATCCGCGACGATGCCGCTGCCGGCGGCAAAGGACAGCCGGCTGCCCTGCAGGACCATGGTGCGGATGAGGATGTTGAAGTCGCAGCTGCCATCGTGGTTCAGGTAGCCCATGGCCCCGGTATAGGCACCGCGCGGGCACCCCTCCAGCTCGCTGATCAGCTGCATGCAGCGCAGCTTGGGACAACCGGTGATGCTGCCGCCCGGAAACACGGCCTGCAGCATGTCGCCGGGCCCGACATCCTCCCGGAGCCTGCCCGAGATGCCGGAAACGATGTGGTGGACGTGGGCATGGCTTTCCACCGTCATGAAGTCATCGACCTGCACCGAGCCCGGCTGGCACAGGCGCCCGAGATCGTTGCGCTCCAGGTCGATCAGCATGATGTGTTCGGCCCGCTCCTTGGCATTGTCGAGCAGCGAGCGACGGATGGCTTCCTGTTCGTGCTCCGCGGCGCTGCGCTGGCGCGTGCCGGCGATGGGCCGGGTTTCGATACGCCCGCAGCGTACCCGGACCAGCCGTTCCGGCGAAGAGGAGATGATGGCGGTGTCCGCATCGAGGCGCGCGATGCCGCCGAAAGGTGCCGGGTTGCTGCGCCTCAGGCTGGCGTAAAGCATCCACGGCTCGACGCCTGCTGCAACTTCGGCCGACCAGCGACGGCTGAGGTTGGCCTGATAGATCTCGCCCGCGGCAATGTGGCGCTGCGCGGCTGCCACGGCGGCCAGGAAGCGGGCGGGATCCTCTTCCTGGATGGCACCCGCCAGCAGGCCCGCGGAGGGCTGTTCCGGCAGCCGTGCCGCCCGCGCGGCATCCGCGCCGATGGCCTCGAGCAGGTGCTCATGACCGTGCTCGGCGATCGCCAGGCAGCGCCCGGAGAGCCGCTCGCGGATCACCGCGGCCGGGATGCGCACCGCCTTCGCCAGCGGCAGCCCGGGCTCGCTCGCGAGCCGCAGCGAGGCTTCGATGACCCCTGCCAGCTCATAGGCGAGAAAGACGAACCAGCCGCCGCTGAATGGCAGCTGCCGATCCGCCGCGATGCCATTGGCGCAGGCTTCGTTCAGCGCCGCGGGGAAGCCGGTGGCGCGCAGGCCGGCGGCCTGGCAGCCATGCAGCACGCTGTCGTGGCCCAGGGTGATGGCGGCACCGGGAAAGGCAGCGAGGATGTCGAAGCTGCCGAGCGAGCCCGCGGCTGCGGAGCTTTCGAAAAGAAAGGGATAACGCACCGGGCTGGCTGCATGCAGCGCCAGCAGGTCGGGCAACCCGCCCAGCTCGAGGATCGCGCAGCGCGTGCGCTGGCTTGGCGGCGCGGTACCGGCTTGGGGAACGGGGTCCGCCACTCCGGGATCAGATGCGCCGGAAGATCACGCTGCCGTTGGTGCCGCCAAAGCCGAAGGAATTGGAGATGGCCGCATCGATCTTCATCTGCCGTGCCTGGTTGGGCACGTAGTCCAGGTCGCATTCCGGATCGGGATTCTCGAGGTTGACCGTGGGCGGTGCCACCTGGTCGCGGATGGCCAGCACCGAGAATACCGCTTCCACTGCGCCTGCTGCGCCGAGCAGGTGGCCGGTGGTGGACTTGGTGGAGCTGATGGCCAGCTTCGCCGCATGGTTGCCGAAGGCATTCTTGATGGCGCGGGTCTCGGCGATGTCCCCCAGCGGCGTGGAGGTGCCGTGCGCGTTGACGTATTGCACGGCGGAGGGATCGAGCTGCGCATCCCGCAGCGCCGCGCGCATGCAGGCCTGGGCGCCTTCGCCGTTCTCGGGTGGCGCGGTGATGTGCCAGGCATCCCCGCTCATGCCGAAGCCGACCAGCTCGGCGAGGATGTTGGCGCCGCGGCGCCGTGCGGACTCGTACTCCTCGAGCACCAGCGCGGCACCGCCATTGCTCAGCACGAAGCCGTCGCGATCGCGGTCCCAGGGGCGGCTGGCGCGCTGCGGCTCGTCGTTGCGCTGCGAGAGGGCGCGGGCCGCGCAGAAGCCGCCCAGCCCCAGGTGCGTGGTGGCGTGCTCGGCCCCGCCGGCGATCATCACGTCGGCGTCGCCATAGGCGATGGTGCGCCCGGCGATGCCGATGCAATGGGTGGAAGTGGTGCAGGCGGTGACCAGCGCCAGGTTCGGCCCCTTGAAGCCGTACTGGATGGACACGTGGCCCGAGATCATGTTGATGATGCTGCCGGGCACGAAGAAGGGCGAGATCTTGCGTGGCGAGCCGGACTCCGCGTACTTGCGGTAGTTGGTCTCGATGGTGCCGATGCCGCCGATGCCCGAGCCCATCACCACGCCGATGCGGCCGGGATCGTAGCCGGCATCCACCAGCCCGGAATCGGCAACGGCCTGCTGGGCGGCGACGATGCCGAAGTGGATGAAGGGGTCCATCTTCCGGGCTTCCTTGGCCGGGAGATGATCCTCCGCGTTGAAGTCCTTGATGCAGCCGCCGAAGCGGGTCGAGAACTCGCTGACGTCGAAATCGGTGATCGGACCGATCCCGCTGGTGCCCTCGAGCACATTGCGCCACGCCGTGGCGACGTCGTTGCCCACCGGGGAAATGATCCCCATGCCCGTCACGACCACGCGCCGCTTTGACATCTCAGCTGCTCAAGTCAGGATGAAACTGGAAAGGGCGGCCCGGCGAGCGCCGGGCCCGGATGCCCGCCCGCTCAGGCCTTGCTCTGCCTGGCGGTGATGTAGTCGATGGCTTCCTGCACCGTGGTGATCTTCTCGGCTTCCTCGTCGGGGATTTCCGTGTCGAACTCCTCCTCGAGCGCCATCACCAGTTCCACCGTGTCGAGCGAGTCTGCGCCCAGATCCTCCACGAAAGAAGCGGCATTGGTGACCTCTTCCTCCTTCACCCCGAGTTGCTCGGCGACGATGCTCTTAACCTGCTCAGCAATACTGCTCATTGTCGATTGGTCCTCGTGAAACAAACGGAATCCTGGGCCGTCCAGGCACGGAGAAACGCGGTGCAGCGTTATTTTACGGAATTAAACCAGCCCCCGCTAGGCCGGCGGCAAGCCGGCCGGCGAGCGCAAAAAACGCGTCAGATCATGTACATGCCACCATTGACATGGAGGGTCTCGCCGGTGATGTAGCCGCCCGCGGGCGCCGCCAGGAAGACCACCGCATGGGCGACGTCCTCCACCGCGCCCAGCCTCTGGAGCGGGATCGCGGCCGCCAGGGCGTCGCGCTTGTCGTCGCCGAGCGCGCGGGTCATGTCGGTGTCGATGAAGCCAGGGGCCACGACGTTGACCGTGATGCCGCGGGCACCCACCTCGCGCGCCAGCGACTTGCTCAGCCCGCTGAGGCCGGCCTTGGAGGCGGCATAGTTGGCCTGTCCGGCATTGCCCATGGCACCGACCACCGAGGCGATGTTGATGATGCGCCCGCGGCGCGCCTTGAGCATGCCGCGCAGGAAGGTGCGGCTGAGCTGGAAGGCGGCGGTGAGATTGGTGGCAATCACCGCATCCCACTCCTCGTCCTTCATGCGCATCAGCAGGTTGTCGCGGGTGATGCCGGCATTGTTGACGAGGATGGTCACGGTGCCCTCGTGCGCTTCGATGTCCTGCTGCACGCCCGCTATGTCGGCCGGCCTGGAGACGTCGAGGACGATGCCGCGGCCGGCATGGCCGGCGGCAGCCAGGCCTGCCTCGAACTGGCGGGCACCGGCCTCCGTGGTGGCGGTACCGATGACCCGGGCGCCGGCAGCCGCGAGGGCGAGGGCCACCGCCTGGCCGATGCCGCGCGAGGCACCGGTGACCAGGGCAACTTCGCCCCCGAGATCGAATGCGTCAGACATGTGGCCTCGTTTCCCCTCCCAGTCAAGCGCCGGGTCACCCTGCTGCGCGGCGGATTATACGCACCGACGCCGACGGTACCAGAGTGTCTCCCCGGCCAGGTACAGGGCCCCCCCCACCGCACCCCCGACATGGGCAGCCGTGACCACCAGGCCCCCCGCCACCGAGGTCGCCCAGGGCAATTAGCCGCCCACCTGCTCCCCGCCCAACGTGGCGACGACC
>JACFNV010000156.1 GCA_019454675.1 Gammaproteobacteria bacterium
CAACCTCAACACAGCATAGCGCGGAGACGCCCAGCCATGTCGGAACTGCTGCCCGGACAAGCCGCGCTGCGCATCGAGCAGCTGACCGGCACGCCCTCGCGCAAGACGCTGTCCGCGCTCGACCACCTGCTGGTGGTGCTGCCCCACGCTCCCGCGGCGGAAGCCTGGCAGCGGGTGCCGGATGCGGCACGGCTGCGCCGCCAGCTGGGCAGGCTCGGCAAGCCCGTCGCCGACACCATGCTGCGCAGCCACTTCGGCGGCACGCTGGACGTGGGAGTCACCGTGGCCTGCCTGCCCGCCAAGGGGCGCCAGCAGGACAGCGCCTTCGGCCGCCTGAAATGGGCCGCCGGGGTGCTGGGCGAGGTGCTGGGCACGAAACCGCGCACGCTCGGCCTGCTGGTGGCGGGCCTGCCGGCCGAGCATGCCGCCGACATCGTGCAGGCTCTCATCCTCGCCGCCGGGGCGGCAAGCTTCCAGCTTCCCGACTACCGGCACAAGAAGCCGCGCAGCCGGCAGCTGCGCACGCTGCAGGTGCTGGGCCTCGACCAGCCACTCGACCTGCAGCGCGTGCAGGTGGAAATCGAAACCTCCAACATGGTGCGCTGGCTCACCGCCCTGCCACCCAACAAGCTCACCGCCGGCAGCTACCGCGAACTGGTCACCCGGCTGAGCGAGCACCACGACTGGAGCATGCGCTTCCTCGATGCCGCGGCGCTGCGCCAGCTAGGCGCCGGCGCCTTCCTCGCGGTGGCCCAGGGCAATGCGGATCCGGGCGCGGGCATCATCCATCTTTCCCATCGCCCCGACGGCACGCGGCGGCCCGACGTGGCGCTGGTCGGCAAGGGCATCCTCTTCGATACCGGCGGCACCAACCTCAAGCCCTTCCGCGCCATGCTCGACATGCACCAGGACATGTCGGGCAGCGCGGTGGCGCTGGCCACGCTGCTGGCCATCACCCGCCTCGGGCTGCCGCTCGCGGTGGACTGCTGGCTGGCCATCACCGAGAACCGCATCGGGCCCCAGTCCTACAAGCCGCGCGACGTGGTGCAGGCGGCGGATGGCACCACCATCGAAGTCATCCACACCGATGCCGAGGGGCGCATGGCGCTCGCCGACACGCTGGCGCTGGCGGCCCGCGAGAAGCCCGGGCTGATCCTCGACTACGCCACGCTCACCGGCCAGTGCGTCGGTGCGCTGACCGAGCGCTACAGCGGCGTCTTCACCAACCGCCCGGCACTCGATCCGGTGCTGGTGGCGGCCGGGCGCAGCTGCGGCGAGCGGGTCTGGCCCTTTCCGATGGACGAGGACTTCGACGAGGACCTCAAGTCCGAGGTGGCCGACGTCCTGCAATGCTCCACCGAGAACGATGGCGACCACATCCTCGCGGCGCGTTTCCTGCAGCGCTTCATGCCCGCAGCACAGCCCTGGATCCACGTGGACCTGTCCTCGGCCTCGCGCAAGAAGGGCCTCGCGCAGGTGCCTGGCGGGCCCACCGGCTTCGGCGTGCGCCTGACGTTGAGCCTGCTGATGGACCACTACGAGCAGCTCGTGCCGCAATCGGCGACGCGGCGGCGTGCCGGCCAGTAGCCAGGCCATGCCCCGCAGCCACAGCCTCGCGGAACGCTTCCGCGGCTTCCTGCCCGTGGTGGTCGACGTGGAGACCGGCGGCTTCAATGCGCGCACCGATGCGCTGCTGGAAATCGCCGCCGTCACCCTCGGCCTCGATGCGGCCGGCCGGCTGGTGCGCCTGGGCACCCATGGCTGGCACGTCACGCCCTTCGCCGGCGCCAACATCGAGGCAGCCGCGCTGCAGGTCACCGGCATCGACCCCTACCACCCGCTGCGCCCGGCGATACCCGAGCGCGAAGCGCTGCAGCGCATCTTCCGCGAGGTGCGCGCCGCCATGACCGCCACCCGCTGCACGCGCGCGGTGCTGGTCGGGCACAACGCGCACTTCGACCTCGGCTTCCTCAACGAGGCCATCGCGCGCAGCGAGGTCAAGCGCAGCCCCTTCCACCCCTTTGCGATCTTCGACACCGCCACGCTTGCCGGTGTCG
>JACFNV010000043.1 GCA_019454675.1 Gammaproteobacteria bacterium
GCACGGGCGCCGCGGCATCCTCGAGGCGCAGGGCCTGCGGTACCGCTTCATCAGCAAGGGACGCCGGCTGCAGGTGGTGTGCGGCGACGTGGTCGACTTCGAGCTGCGCCCCGGCTCCGAGGCAGCCTGGGTCACCGCCATCAGGCCGCGCCGCAATGCACTGGCCAGGGCGCCCGACCGCTTTCGCCGTGGCGAGGTCATCGCCGCCAACATCAGCCAGCTGGTGGCGGGCAGCGCCCCGCTGCCCGAACCCGAGCCGCTGCTGCTCGACCGCCATGCCTGCACCGCGGAGATGCTGGGCTGCCGGCTGCTCATCGTCTGCAACAAGGCGGACCTCGCCGGCACGCCGCCGGCCATCGCCAGCGAGCTGGCGGCACTCGGCTACCCGCTGCTGTCCGTCTCGACCCGCAACGGCAGTGGCCTCGAGGCACTGGGCACGGCGCTGGCCGGCCACACCAGCGTGCTGCTCGGCCAGTCCGGCGTCGGCAAGTCCTCGCTGATCAACGCGCTGTTCCCCGAGGCCGGGGCGGCGGTGGGCGAGCTTTCGCCGACGGCAGGCGTCGGCATGCACACCACCACGGCGGTGCTCATGTACGAGGGTGCGCAAGGCATGCGGCTGGTCGACACCCCCGGCGTCAGGGACTTCCTGCCCGCGGTGCCCGCGGAACGGCGGCTCGACAGCGGCTTCCGCGAGATCCATGCGCTGGCCGCCGGCTGCCGCTTCAGCAACTGCAGCCATGTCCACGAGCCCGGTTGTGCGGTCAAGGCGGCGCTCGAGACGGGTGCGGTATCAAGGCGCCGCCATGACAGCTACCTGAAGCTGCTGGCCGCGCTGGAGGCAACCCGGCCCGCGCCGGGTGCGGGCTGATCAGCCCCCGCGGCTGCCACCGGCCGCCACGGTGGTACGGGCGGCGATGGCACGCGACAGCGTGCTGCTGTCCACATACTCGAGCTCGCCGCCGATGGGTACGCCATGCGCGATGCGCGTGGCGCGCTTGCCCTGTTCCGCCGCCAGCGAGGCAAGGTAGGCGGCTGTGGCCTCGCCCTCGACGGTGGCACTGGTGGCGAGGATGATCTCCTGCACCCCAGCGCCGGACAGCAGTGCTGTGAACTGGTCGATGCCCAGTTCCTCCGGGCCGATGCCATCGAGCGGCGAGAGCCGCCCGTGCAGCACGAAGTAGCGGCCGCGGTAGCTGGCCGACTCCTCGATGGCCATCACATCGGCAGGCGATTCGACCACGCACAGGATGCCAGCATCGCGGCCCGCCGCTGCACAGATGGTGCAGAGACCTGCCTCGGCGAACATGCGGCAGCGCTCGCAGCGCCGCACCTCGTGCACCGCGGCCTCGAGCGCGGTGGCCAGCGCCAGCGCACCCTCGCGGTTGCGCTCGAGCAGGTGGAAGGCCATCCGCTGCGCGGTCTTGTTGCCGACGCCGGGCAGGCTGCGCAGGGCCTGCAACAGCTGCTGGAGCCGCGGAGTGAACTGCATGGGAGCGGCGTGCTCAGGAAGGCATGCGCAGGCCGGGCGGCAGGCCGAGCCCCGCGGTGAGCCCCGAGTAGCGCTCCTGCACGGTGGCCTCCACCTTGCGCAGAGCGTCGTTGAAGGCGGCCACCAGCACGTCCTCGAGCATCTCGCGGTCACCGCCGAGCAGCACGGGATCGATCTTGATCGCCTTCACCTGCTGCGCGCAGCTCATGCTGATCTTCACCATGCCGCCACCCGCTTCGCCCTGCACCTCGAGGCCGCCAAGCTCGGCCTGCGCCTTCTGCATCTCGGCCTGCATGCGCTGCGCCTGCTTGAACAGTTGACCAAGCTCACCCTTCATGTCGATTTCCTTCTGCGAAGCCGGCAGCCCGCGGCTGCCGGCGGCTAGTGACTCTTGCCGGCCGGATCCACCGGCTGGATCGAGGACGGCACCAGCTTGGCACCGAACTCGTCGCTGAGCGCCCTGACGTTGGGGTCGGACTCGATCGCCTGCCGGGCGCGTTGCAGGATGGCCTCCGGCGTCTGCCCCGAGCGAGCTGCCGGCGTGTCGACAGCCGCCTCCTGGGCCTCGTAGCGGACCTTCAGCGCCGCACCCAGCGCCTTCTGGATGGCCGTGGAGAGGCGCTCCTCGATCTGCCCGGTGAGCAGCCGGGCATTGGTGGCATCGATGCCGAGGCGCAGCGTCCCCGCCGTGCGCTCGATGAAGCTGGTGTGCATGAGCAGCTGGCGCGCCACGCCCTCCACCTGCACCGCGGCGACGAAGGCCGGCCAGTCGGCCGCTCCCTCGAGCTTTGCAACAGACGCCTCGGCTGCCGCGGGTGCCGGTCGTGCCGGCTTCGCGGCAGGGCCGGCCTGTCGTGCGGCCGGGGTGGCAACCCGCGCCGGCGCAGCCTGCCCATCTGCTGCCGTGGGCACCGGCTGCCCGGGGCGGAAGGCCAGCATGCGCAACAGGGTCATCTCGAAGCCAAGCCGCGGTTCGGGCGCAAGGCCGAGGTCGCGCCGGCCAAGGATGGCGATCTGGTAATAGAGCTGGGTGGCCTCCGCATCGAGATCGGCAGCGAACTGCTGCAGGGCCTCGATGTCGAGTTCCTCGTCCTCCGCCGGTGCCTGGCCGACCACCTGCATGACTGCCACCTGCTGCAGCAGCGTGGCCAGGTCATCGAGCAGGCCGTGGTAATCGGGCACCAGCTCGTCCACCTCATGGATGCGGGCCAGCAGGGCCGGCCCGTCACCCGCAGCCAGCGCCTGCAGCAGCGACAGCACCCGCGAGCGGTCGACGCTGCCCAGCATCTCGATGACATCGGCCTCGGCCAGCCGGCCATCGCCGAAGGCCAGCGCCTGGTCGAGCAGGCTGAGCCCGTCGCGCATGCTGCCCGCGGCGGCGCGCGCCAGCCGCTGCAGCGCCGCCCCCTCCACCTCCAGCCCCTCGGCCTCGCAGATCTGGCGCATGCGCCCGGCGATCTGCGCCATCGACAGCCGCTTGAGGTTGAACTGCAGGCAGCGCGAAAGCACGGTGACCGGCAGCTTCTGCGGATCGGTGGTGGCAAACAGGAACTTGACGTGCGGCGGCGGCTCTTCCAGCGTCTTCAGCAGCGCGTTGAAGGCCGCCTTGCTGAGCATGTGCACCTCGTCGACCAGGTACACCTTGAAGCGCCCCGCACCCGGCGTGTACTGCACGTTGTCGAGCAGCTCGCGGATGTCGTCGATGCCGGTGCGCGAGGCGGCATCCACCTCGATGAGGTCGACGAAGCGCCCCTCCTCGATGGCCCTGCAGGCCCCGCATTCGCCGCAGGGCGTGGCGCTGACCCCGCGCTCGCAATTGAGGCAGCGGGCGAGGATGCGCGCCACGGTGGTCTTGCCCACGCCACGCGTGCCGGCGAACAGGAAGGCATGGTGGACGCGCCCGGAGTCCAGCGCATTGCCCAGCGCGCGCACGATGTGCGCCTGGCCGACGACGTCCTCGAATGTTCGCGGGCGCCATTTCCGCGCCAGCGCCAGATAGCTCATGCTTGCTCGTATCCAGGGCCCGGAGGGACCTGCCAGGAAGTGGAGTGAGTCCGCGTCAGCCGAGCCCCGGCGCCCGGTATCACCGCTGCCGCTGCTCCCTTCCGGGCCTGACGGGGTTGACGGCTGACCGCCGCGGGGAGACCGACGCGGACCCGGGGGCAAGGGTATGCGCCCGCCCCGCTTTGGGCAAGGATTATCGGCGGATCGCCCCTGCTTGCGGCGCCGAAATGGCCGATGGAATAATGCCGGACACCACGCCGACGAGGCCCGAGATGAAAAGAACCTGCCAGATGTTGCTGCTGATGCTCCTTGCCGGATGCAGCACGACCACCACCGTCAGGGGAGACTGGCAGGAAGAGCCCTCGCAGCCCGCCTTCGGCAACGTGCTGGTGCTCGGCGTCACGCCCAGCACCCGCATCCGCCGCAGCTTCGAGGTGGCGCTGGCCGAGCTGCTCGACTCGTCGCAAACGCGGGCCACCGCCGCCATCGTGGCGGCGGGGAATGCCGATGCACCCACCGTGGAGGGCATCCGTGCGCTGGCGCAGGCCAACGGCGTGGACGGGGTGCTGGTGACCCGCCTGGTGGCACGCAAGGTGGCCGCGCACGAGACGGCATCGCGCATGGGGGTGAAGACCGCGCGGCCCGTCAGCCTGCGCGATGGCCCGGGGCTGATCGAGCTGTTCAGCACGGACTACAACGAATACGAGGATCCCGGCGAGTTCACCGCGCAGTCCACCGCCACCACCGAGACCTCGCTCTACGACCTGCGTCGCGGCGACCTGCTGGTCTACGTGGTGACCACCGAATCGAAGTTCCGCGAGGACCGCGACGACGTCATCGCCGACATCACCCGCGCCATCGCCAGGCAGCTGACGCAGGCCGGGCTGGTCCGCTAGCCGCACCGGCGGCGCCAGCACGTTCCGTTCAGCGCGACGAGGTCGCCCCCTCTGCGCCGCCCAGCCAGGGCGCGAGGGCCGCCGCGAACTCGGCGGCCGACTTGCCGCCCTGCAGGCGGGCACGCACGGCCCCCCTGCGGTCCAGCACATAGCTGGTGGGCAGGAGCTCGTTCCAGGCCGGGTCCAGCACGCTGACCAGTTCGTCCATGTCGGCCGTCGCACGGCGATGGCTTTTCAGCCCGGGAAACCACTTGTCGGTGAAAGGCTGCAGCACGCCGGCATAGTCATCGGGCTCGTCGAGCGCCACCAGCAGCAGCCGGAAGCCCTCGTCGCGGTGCTCCGCCTCGAGCGCCTGCAGGACCGGAATCTCCTTCAGGCAGGGCCGGCACCAGCTGGCCCAGAAGTTGACCAGCACCACCTGCCCCTCTTGCGCCTGCAGCAGCTGGCGGAAGGCGGGCGGATCGAGCGCCGGCAGATCGGCCGCCAGCGCCGTACCCAGCGACAGCCATGAAAGAAGCAGGCCCGCGGCCAGGCCGCGCCCGGCTTGCCGTAACACAGGCATCATCGTCTCCAGCAACCTGCCCCGATGATGCGACCGGCCAGCGCTGCTGGCAAGGCGGGCGCGCATCCCGCAGCGTAGACTGCGCGGCTCCACGAGCGCCCCGGCCCATCGCCGGATACCGGGCGGAACGACGGCACGAGCAACACCAGCAGGCAGCCCCTTGAGCCAGACGAGCGACACCAGGCCAGCCATCGACGAGCAGCGCCGCCGCTGGATCCTCGTCGCGCTGATGCTGACCATGGCGCTCGCCGCCATGGACACCACCATCGTCTCCACCGCCATCCCGCAGGTGGTGGACGACCTCGGCGGCTTCGCGCTGTTCACCTGGGTATTCTCGGTCTACCTGCTGGCGCAGACCATCACCATCCCCATCTACGGCAACCTCGCCGACATGTTCGGGCGCAAGCCGGTGCTGGTGGCAGGCACGCTGATCTTCCTCGCAGGCTCCGCGGCCAGCGCGCTGGCCTGGGACATGGTCTCGCTGATCGTCTTCCGCACGCTGCAGGGGCTCGGCGCCGGCTCCATCATGGCCACGGTCAACACGCTGGCCGGCGACCTCTACGCGGTGCGCGACCGCGCGCGCATCCAGGGCTGGCTCTCCAGCGTGTGGGGCATGGCGGCGGTTGCCGGCCCGCTGCTCGGCGGTGCGCTGGCCGAGCATGCCTCCTGGCGCTGGGTGTTCCTCATCAACCTGCCGCTCGGCGCGCTCTCGCTGGCGTTGCTCGTGCGCTATCTCCACGAGACGCCGCAATACCAGCAGCACCGCATCGACTACGCGGGCGCGGCGCTGATCATGGCCACCAGCTGCGTGCTCATCTTCGCGCTGCTGCAGGGCGGGCAGGCCTGGGCCTGGGGCTCGCCGCCTTCCATCGGCCTGTTCGTGGCCGCCGGCGTACTTGCCGTGCTGGCGGTGCAGGTGGAGCGGCGCGCCGCCGAGCCCATCCTGCCGGCCTGGCTGTGGCGCGACCCGGTGCTTGCCGGCAGCAACCTCGCCATGCTCGCCATGGGCGTGGTGATGATGGGCCCCATCGTCTACCTGCCCACCTTCGGCCAGTCGGTGCTGGGGCTGGGCGCCATCGCCGCCGGCCTGATGCTGGCCACCATGAGCATCGGCTGGCCGATCGCCTCGGCGCTCTCGGGGCCCGCCTACCTGCGCTTCGGCTTCCGCAACGCCGGCATCGGCGGCGTGCTGCTGATGATCGCCGCCGCGCTCGGCTTCCTCGCCCTGCCCGCCCCCGCCCCCGCTGGCTGGGTGGCCGCCGACCAGATGCTGCTCGGCGCCGGCTTCGGCCTGCTCTCCACCCCGCTGCTGGTGGGCGCGCAGTCCTGCGTGGGCTGGGCGCGGCGCGGTACCGCCACCGGCGCCAACATGTTCGCGCGCTTCCTCGGCCAGACGCTGGGCGCGGCACTGTTCGGCGCCATCTTCAACGGCGCCATGCGCAACCGGCTCGCCGGCGCCCCAGCCGCGCTCGAAGCCGAACTGCCGGCACGGGTGGATGGCGTGATCGACGCGCTCCACGGCGGCGGCCTCTCCGCCCCCGCCGCCCATTACCTGCGCGAGGCCATCAGCGGCGCCACCACGCAGGTCTACATCGGCGTACTGGCGGTGGCCGTACTCAGCCTGCTGGCGGTCTTCATCATCCCCAGCGTGTTCCCGCTGGTGGAAGACGATGGGCCGGAGGCTGGCGGGAGCGGTGGCGGAGCGGATGGATCAAGCGGCCGAGGCGGGTGACACGGCTGGAAATGGGTTGGCGGCCTGTTTCATTGCGAATGCGAGAAGACGATCTGGGGCGGAGAAAAATCAATAATACATATTATTAATCAATGAATTATTTATTTTTCATAAACCTGATGCGAGATCAGGTTTCGATATTATCCAGCGCCTCCACGACACCTGTCCGAACGCACCAATCCGGAGCAGATGAACATCGCCGTGCCTCGCCGTGGGGCAGCTGCCGGTGGCCGGGGGCCCTGGAGACGGCCCGGGGCGCGGCCTGCGCGGGCTGGCACGCATTTCGCAAGGGTCGGGGCGGTGGCCTGCCGCGTGCATGGCCAGCGTTGTCACCACCCCTGACCGGAAGCAGCCCATGTC
Organism: Gammaproteobacteria bacterium; assembly: GCA_019454675.1. Lineage (GTDB taxonomy): Bacteria > Pseudomonadota > Gammaproteobacteria > Steroidobacterales > QUBU01. Next base: position 7,044 of record JACFNV010000043.1, read on the forward strand.
ATCAAGAACCCAGGCCCTGATCGCCGACCACCATGCCCGCTGGGTCGATCTGCGCTTTACCGATACCGCGGGCAAGGAGCAGCACGTCAGCTTCCCCGCACAGGTCATGGACGAGGATGCCTTCGAGGACGGCAAGACCTTCGACGGCTCATCCATCCATGGCTGGAAGGGCATCGAGGCCTCCGACATGGTCCTGATGCCCGACGACCACAGCGCCGTGATGGACCCCTTCAGCGAGGAACCGACCGTCATCGTGCGCTGCAACGTGCTCGACCCGCTCACCATGCAGGGCTACGACCGTGACCCGCGCTCGATCGCGCAGCGCGCCGAGACCTACCTGCAGGGCACCGGGATCGCCGATACCGCCTATTTCGGCCCCGAACCCGAGTTCTTCGTCTTCGACTCGGTGCAGTGGACATCGCGGATGCAGGAGGTCCGCTACCTGATCCACTCCGCCGAGGGCGCGTGGTCGAGCGAGATGTTCATGGAGGGCGGCAACAGCGGGCACCGGCCGCGCATCAAGGGCGGCTACTTCCCGGTGCCGCCGGTGGATTCGCTGCAGGGCCTGCGCACCGCCATGTGCAATGCGATGCAGGCGATGGGGCTGGGCATCGAGGTGCACCACCACGAGGTGGCCACCGCCGGCCAGTGCGAGATCGGCGTGCCGTTCAACACGCTGGTGCGCAAGGCCGACGAGGTGCAGATGCTGAAGTACTGCGTGCACAACGTGGCCCATGCCCACGGCAAGACCGCCACCTTCATGGCCAAGCCGCTGGTGGGCGACAACGGCTCGGGCATGCACGTCCACCAGTCGCTGTTCAAGGATGGCAGGAACCTCTTCTCGGGCGAGCGCCATGCCAATCTTTCCGACCTGGCGCTCTACTACGTGGGCGGCATCATCAAGCACGCGCGCGCGCTCAACGCGCTCACCAACCCGGGCACCAACTCCTACAAGCGCCTCGTGCCCGGCTTCGAGGCCCCGGTGATGCTCGCCTACTCCGCGCACAACCGCTCGGCGGCGATCCGCATTCCCTTCGTCAACAGCGCGCGGGCGCGGCGCATCGAATGCCGCTTCCCGGACCCGACCGCCAACCCCTACCTGTGCTTTGCCGCGCTGCTGATGGCGGGGCTGGACGGCATCCGCAACCGCATCCACCCGGGCGAGCCGCTGACCAAGAACCTCTACGACCTGCCGCCCGAGGAGTCGGCCAATGTGCCGCGCGTGGCACACAGCCTCGACCAGGCGCTGGAGGCCCTGGCCACCGACCGCCAGTTCCTGCTCGAGGGCGACGTGTTCAGCGCCGACATGCTGGACAGCTACATCGAGTGCAAGATGCAGGAGGTGACGCGCCTGCGCCAGGCCGTGCACCCGGTCGAATTCGAGATGTACTATAGCCTGTGAGTCAGCTGACATGGATCGCGGGCGTGGACACGGTCGACCGGCAGCCACCTGGCCGCACGAGGCCGGACGCGATCCATGCCGGCCTGCTGGACCACCTGTCGACCGCGGTGGTGCTGCTGGACGGGCAGCTCGACGTGCAGTACGCCAACCCCGCCGCCGAGCAGCTGCTGGCCACCAGCCTCGCCCATCTCCGGCAGGCGCCGCTGCACACCTTCTTCGAGGGTGCGGACTGGCAGGCGGCCAACCTGCGGCACGCGCTGGCCGCCCAGCAGCCCTACACCCAGCGCGAGGTGCGCCTGCAGCGGCCCGAGCGGGGCCGGCCGACGATGGTGGACTACACCGTCACGCCGCTGTCCGCCACCCGGCTGCTGGTCGAGCTGTTGCCCGTGGAACGCCTGATGCAGATCAGCCGGGAGGACAGCCTGATCGCCGCGGGACAGGTGACGCGGGCGCTGGTGCGCGGCGTCGCGCACGAGATCAAGAACCCGCTGGGCGGCATCCGCGGCGCCGCCCAGCTGCTGGAACGCGAGCTCGAGCGTGCGGAGCTGCGCGAATACACCGCGGTGATCATCAGCGAGACCGACAGGCTGCGCACGCTGGCCGACCGCATGCTCGGCGCGCGCAAGCCACCGGCGTTCAGGCGCATCAACATCCACCAGGTCCTCGAGCGGGTGCGGCTGGTGCTGCAGGCCGAGGTGGGCGATGCGCTGGACCTGGTACGCGACTACGACCCCAGCCTGCCCGAGCTGTGGGCCGACATGGACCAGCTCATCCAGGTGGTGCTCAACATCGTCCGCAACGCCGCCCAGGCCCTGCTGGAAATACCTGCCACCGGCCTGCCGGCACCCCACGGGGCACCGCGCATCGTGCTGCGCTCGCGGGTGCTGCGCCAGTTCACCATCGGCGCCTGTCGCCACCCGCTGGTGTGCCTGGTGGAGGTCGAGGACAACGGCCCCGGCATGGACAGGGAGCTGCAGGAGACGGTGTTCTACCCGATGATCACCGGGCGCTCCAAGGGCACCGGGCTGGGGCTGCCGATCGCGCAGTCGATCATGCAGCAGCATGGCGGGCTGATCGAATGCGACAGCCGCCCCGGGCAGACCGTGTTCCGCATCCTGCTCCCCTTCGATCCGGCCCCGGCCCCAACCCCGGCCACGACAGCGGGGCATGAGCCATGAGCGCCGCCGGGCACATCTGGATCATCGACGACGACGGCTCGATCCGCTGGGTACTCGAGAAGGCGCTGCGCTACGCGGGCTTCGGGGTCGCCTCCTTCGAGAGCGCCGACGACGCCCTGCGCCAGCTCCGCAGCCAGCCGCCGCCCGCCGCCATCATCAGCGACATCCGCATGCCGGGGACCGACGGCCTTGCGCTGCTGGAACGCATCCAGCAGCTCTGCCCGCAGGTGCCGGTCATCATCATGACCGCGCATTCCGACCTGGACAGCGCCGTGCAGTCCTACCGCGGCGGCGCCTTCGAATACCTGCCCAAGCCCTTCGACGTGGACGAAGCCGTAGCGCTGGTGCGCCGCGCCCTGCTCCACGCCCGCAACATCGCCCAGCCGCCGGCCGATGGAGTCCGCCCCTCCATGCTGCTGCAGGGTGACGGTCTGATCGGCGAGGCGCCGGCGATGCAGGAGGTGTTCCGTGCCATCGGGCGCCTGTCGCAGTCGTCCATCAATGTCCTCATCAGCGGCGAGTCCGGCACCGGCAAGGAGCTGGTGGCCCACGCCCTGCACCGCCACAGCCCGCGCAGCAGCGGCCCCTTCGTCGCCCTGAACATGGCGGCGATCCCGCGCGAGCTCATCGAGTCGGAGCTGTTCGGCCACGAGAAGGGCGCCTTCACCGGCGCCATGGCGCAGCGCCAGGGGCGCTTCGAGCAGGCCAGCGGCGGCACGCTGTTCCTCGACGAGGTCGGCGACATGCCGCTGGAGGCGCAGACCCGCCTGCTGCGCGTGCTCTCCGAGGGCAGCTTCTACCGTGTCGGCGGCCACGAGGGCATCCGCGCGGAGGCGCGCATCATCGCCGCCACGCACCAGGACCTGGAGGAGCTGGTCCGGCAGGGCCGCTTCCGCGAAGACCTGTTCTACCGCCTCAACGTGATACGCATCCGCCTGCCGAGGCTCAGCGAGCGGCGCGAGGACATCGTCCGCCTCGCTGCCTTCTTCCTCGGCAAGGCGGCGGAGGACTTCGGCACCGAGCCACACGTGCTGATGCCCGAAACCGGGCTGTTCCTCAGCGGCCTCGACTGGCCGGGCAACGTGCGCCAGCTGGAGAACCTGTGCCGCTGGATCACGGTGATGTCCCCCAGCCGCGAGGTGCTGGTCGGCGACCTGCCCCCGGAGCTGGTGGCCGCGGGCAGCCCCGCCGGGGCGGAACCGGAAGCACGCTGGGAGCACGAGCTCGGCCAATGGGCGGATCGCGCATTGCGCAACGGCGACCGCCAGCTGCTCGACCAGGCGCTGCCGCGCTTCGAGCGCGTGATGATCAGCACCGCGCTGCACCACACCGCCGGGCGGCGCCGGGAAGCCGCTGCCCGGCTCGGCTGGGGGCGCAACACCCTGGCGCGCAAGATCCGCGAGCTCGGGCTCGACGCAGACCTTCCCGCCGACGAAGACGGCGACTGAGCACCGGCAGCCGCCGAGAAGAACCAGCACGCACGATCCTGGTGCACCCCTGCACGGTTTCGGCGCGTCCGTCGCCATCCGCCCTGCGCATGTGCGCTCCCTGCGGCCAGAAACAAGGGCTTGGGCGGGCAGCAAAGCTGGCACGGCTTTTGCTGTGCTTCACAAGTGACCGCAGCGACAGCGCCACGGCGTGCTGCCCGCTGCGCGGCCCGCTTGTCCACTTCGCCACGGCAGAGCACCCGCATGAGCCCGCTGCACGAGACAGTCCCCAGCGCCCCTTCCCCGGCGACCGACACGCCCGCCGCTGCCGCGGAGATACGCAGCGCCGGCAGGCGGGGCCTTTACAGCGGCATCGAGCACGATGCCTGCGGCGTCGGCCTGGTGGCCCACATCAAGGGCGTGCGCACGCATGCCATCGTCCGCCAGGCGCTGGGCATCCTCGAGAGCCTCGATCACCGCGGCGCGGTCGGTGCCGATCCGCTGATGGGGGATGGCTCGGGGCTGCTCATCCAGATCCCGGATGCCTTCTACCGCGCGCAGATGCAGCAGCAGGGGGTGACGCTGCCGCCGCCGGGGGAATACGGCGTCGGCATGATCTTCCTGCCCAAGGAACCGGCCTCGCGGCAGGCCTGCGTCGAAGCGCTGGAGCGCGCGATCCGCGCCGAGGGCCAGCACGTGCTCGGCTGGCGCGAGGTGCCGGTCGATGCCAGCGTGCCCATGTCGCCCGCCGTGCGCGCCAGCGCACCGCTGATGCGCCAGGTATTCATCGGCCGCTCCGCCGACATCCTCGTGCCCGATGCGCTGGAGCGCAAGCTCTACGTGATCCGCAAGCGCGCCTCGGCCAGCATCACCGCGCTCGAGCTCACGCACTGCTCCGAGTACTACGTGCCGAGCATGTCCTGCCGCACCGTCATCTACAAGGGCCTGCTGCTGGCCGACCAGGTAGGCAAGTACTACCTCGACCTGCAGGACAAGCGCGTGGTCTCGGCGCTGGCGGTGGTGCACCAGCGCTTCTCCACCAACACCTTCCCCTCGTGGCCGCTGGCACACCCGTACCGGATGGTCGCCCACAACGGCGAGATCAACACCATCAAGGGCAACTTCAACTGGATGCGCGCGCGCCAGGGCGTCATGAGCTCGCCGGTGCTGGGCGACGATCTGCGCAAGCTCTATCCCATCACGCTGGAGGGCCAGTCCGACACCGCCACCTTCGACAACACGCTGGAACTGCTGGTCATGGCGGGTTATCCGCTGGCGCAGGCGATGATGATGATGATCCCCGAGGCCTGGGAACAGCATGCGCTGATGGACGAGCAGCGCCGCGCCTTCTACGAATACCACGCCGCCATGCTGGAGCCCTGGGACGGTCCCGCGGCGATGGTGTTCACCGATGGCCGCCAGATCGGCGCCACGCTGGACCGCAATGGCCTGCGCCCGGCCCGTTACATCGTCACCGATGACGAGCTGGTGGTGCTGGCCTCGGAAGCGGGCGTGCTGCCGATCCCCGAGGAGCGCATCGTGCGCAAGTCCCGCCTGCAGCCGGGGCGCATGCTGCTGATAGACCTCGAGCAGGGCCGCATCATCGAGGACGAGGAGCTCAAGGCGCAGCACGCCTCCGCCCATCCCTATCGCCGCTGGATCAACAACGTGCGCATCCACCTCGGCAGCATCACGCCGCTGGAGGAAGCCGCGGCGCCGGAGCGCAACGCCCCGCTGCTGGACATCCAGCAGGCCTTCGGCATGACGCAGGAGGATCTCGGGCTGCTGCTGGCGCCCATGGCGCGCGGCCTGGGCGAACCCATCGGCGCGATGGGCAACGATGCGCCGCTGGCTGTGCTCTCCGGGCGCGGCAAGCCCCTGTACGGCTACTTCCGCCAGCTCTTCGCGCAGGTCACCAATCCGCCGATCGACCCGATCCGCGAGGCGGTGGTGATGTCGCTGGTGTCCTTCATCGGCCCGCGCCCCAACCTGCTCGACATCAACGCGGTCAACCCGCCGATACGGCTGGAGGTCGAGCAGCCGCTGCTCGACGGGCAGGACATTCTCAGGCTGCGCCAGATCGCGCAGCACACCGGCGGCAAGCTGCGCAGCTGCACCCTCGACATCAGCTACCCCGTCGCCTGGGGGCGCGAGGGCATCGAGGCGCGGCTGGCCGCGCTGTGCGCGAGGGCAACCGACGCCATCGAGTCCGGCTGCAACATCCTCATCCTCAGCGACCGCCAGACCGGCGCGGAGCGCGTGGCGATCGCCGCCCCGCTGGCGCTGTCCGCGATCCACCACCACCTGATACGCCTCGGCCTGCGTACCGCGGCCGGGCTGGTGGTGGAAACCGGCAGCGCCTGGGAGGTGCACCACTTCGCCGTCCTCGCCGGCTATGGCGCCGAGGCCGTGCATCCCTGGCTGGCGCTGGACACGGTGGCGGACATGGCACCCGGCCTCGGCATGTCGGCGGAGGATGCCAGGCACAACTTCATCAAGGCGATCGGCAAGGGCCTGTCCAAGACCATGTCGAAGATGGGCATCAGCACCTACATGTCGTACTGCGGCGCGCAGATCTTCGAAGCCGTCGGCCTCGACAGGACGCTGGTCGACACCCACTTCACCGGCACCGCCAGCCAGATCGGCGGCATGGACATCTTCGAGCTGGCCGACGAGGCGCTGCGCACCCACCAGCGCGCCTTCGGCACGGACCCGCTGCTGGCCACCATGCTCGATACGGGTGGCGACTACGCCTGGCGCCAGCGCGGCGAGGAGCACATGTGGACGCCCGATGCGATCGCCAGATTGCAGCACGGCGTCCGCGCCGGCGACTACGCCGACTTCGAGGAATACGCCCGCATCATCAACGACCAGTCGCGCCGCCAGATGACGCTGCGCGGGCTGTTCGAGTTCCGCTGCGATCCGCAGCAGGCCGTGCCGCTGGAGGAAGTGGAGTCCGCAGTGGACATCGTCAGGCGCTTTGCCACCGGGGCGATGTCGCTGGGCTCGATCTCCCCCGAGGCGCACCTCAACCTCGCCATCGCCATGAACCGCATCGGCGGCAAGAGCAACACCGGCGAGGGTGGCGAGGATCCCGCGCGCTACCGCACCGAGGCGGGCGGCGGGGTGATCGCCGCCGGCACCCGCCTCGGCGATATGCTCGGCGACGTGGTCGAGGTGGACTACACGCTGCAGCAGGGCGACAGCCTGCGCTCGAAGATCAAGCAGGTTGCCTCCGGACGCTTCGGCGTCACCACCGGCTACCTGGTCTCCGCAGAGCAGATCCAGATCAAGATGGCGCAGGGCGCCAAGCCCGGCGAGGGCGGCCAGCTGCCGGGCAACAAGGTCTCCGAATACATCGGCAGGCTGCGCCATTCGGTGCCCGGGGTGGGGCTGATCTCCCCTCCCCCGCACCATGACATCTACTCGATCGAAGACCTCGCACAGCTCATCCACGACCTCAAGAGCGTCAACCCGCGCGCGGAGGTGTCGGTCAAGCTGGTCTCCGAGATCGGCGTGGGCACGGTCGCGGCGGGCGTCACCAAGGCCAGGGCGGACCATATCGTCATCGCCGGGCACGATGGCGGCACCGGCGCCGCGCCATGGTCCTCGATCAAGCATGCCGGCACGCCCTGGGAGCTGGGGCTCGCGGAAACCCAGCAGACGCTGGTGCTCAACCGCCTGCGCGGGCGCGTGCGCGTGCAGGTGGACGGGCAGATCAAGACCGGCCGCGATGTCGTCATCGCCGCGCTGCTCGGCGCCGACGAGTTCGGCTTCGCCACCGCGCCGCTGGTGGCTTCGGGCTGCATCATGATGCGCAAGTGCCACCTGAACATCTGCCCGGTCGGCATCGCCACGCAGGACCCGGTGCTGCGCAAGCGCTTTGCCGGCAGCCCCGAGCATGTCGTGAACTTTTTCTTCTTCGTCGCCGAGGAAGTGCGCCGCATCATGGCCCGGCTGGGCATCCGCCGCTTCGACGAGCTGGTCGGGCGCAGCGACCTGCTCGATACCCGCCCCGGCGTCCGGCTGTGGAAGACCAGGGGCCTCGACCTCTCGCGCATCCTCGCGCCACCGACGGCGCCCGAGGCGGTCGACCGGCGCCATCGCCACGTCCAGGACCACGGGCTCGACAAGGCGGCCGACATCGAGCTGATCGCGCGGGTGCACGAGGGGCTGCGGCACGGCGGCGCGGTGCGCCTTGCCACCACCACGCGCAACGTCGAGCGCAGCGTCGGCGCCATGCTCTCCGGCGACCTGGTCCGGCACTATCCCGAGGGGCTGGACGACGACCGCGTGCGCATCGAGTTCACCGGCACCGGCGGCCAGAGCTTTGCCGCCTTCCTTGCGCGCGGCCTGAGCTTCCGCCTGACCGGGGAGGCCAACGACTACACCGGCAAGGGCCTGTCCGGCGGGCGTCTGGTGGTGCGCCCTCCCCCGGCATTCGCCGGCGATCCCGCGCGGAACATCATCGTCGGCAACACCGTCCTCTACGGCGCCACCTCCGGCGAGGCGTTCTTCTGCGGCATGGCCGGCGAACGCTTCGCGGTGCGCCTGTCGGGAGCCAGCGCGGTCGTCGAGGGAGTCGGCGACCACGGCTGCGAATACATGACCGGCGGCACGGTGCTGGTGCTCGGCAAGACCGGGCGCAATTTCGCGGCGGGCATGTCGGGCGGCATCGCCTTCGTCTACGACGAGGATGGCAGCTTCGCGCAGCGCTGCAACACCGCGCTGGTGTCGCTGGAGCCGCTGCTGCCGGCCGGGCAGCAGGCCGGCGCAGGCATCCCCCTGCACCAGGGCATGAGCGACGAGGCCCTGCTGCGGCAACTGCTGAACGACCACCTGCAATGGACCGGATCGGCGCGGGCGCGGAGCATCCTCGCCGAGTGGCCCGCCTCGCGGGCGCGCTTCGTCAAGGTCTTCCCGCACGAGTACCGCCGCGCATTGCAGGCCCGCTCAAGCACAACAGACACGCCACCGGCCGCCGCGGCTGCCGGCGGCTCCGCCGCAGCCTGAACCGGACGCGCCTGCATCATGGGAAAAATAACCGGCTTCCTGGAATTCGAACGGCTCGAGGAACCCAAGGAAGACGCCACCACGCGGCGGCGCCACTTCGGCGAGTTCGTCCGGCCGCTGGCGCCCGAACAGGCACGGCAGCAGGGTGCACGCTGCATGGATTGCGGCACGCCCTTCTGCAGCCACGCCTGCCCGGTCAACAATATCATTCCGGACTTCAACGACCTGGTCTATCGCGACGACTGGCGGCACGCGCTGGCGGTGCTGCAATCGACCAACAACTTCCCCGAGTTCACCGGGCGGATCTGCCCGGCACCCTGCGAGGCGGCGTGCACGCTGAACATCAACAGCCAGCCGGTCGGCATCAAGTCGATCGAGCACGCGATCATCGAGCGCGGCTTCGCCGAGGGCTGGGTGGTGCCGCAGCCTCCCCGCAGCAGGAGCGGCCGGCGCGTCGCCATCGTCGGCTCCGGTCCCGCCGGGATGGCGGCCGCGCAGCAGCTGGCACGTGCCGGGCATGCGGTGGCGCTGTTCGAAAAGAACGAGCAGGTGGGCGGCCTGCTGCGCTTCGGCATCCCCGACTTCAAGCTGGACAAGTCGAGCATCGACCGCCGCGTGCAGCAGCTGGTGGCCGAGGGCGTGGAGCTGCACACCGGTACGCTGGTCGGCGACTGGCCGGCCGGCAGCAACATCGGCCACCAGGCCATCCACCACATCCCGGCGCAGCAGCTGCGCGCCGACTTCGATGCCGTGCTGCTGGCCGGTGGCGCGGAACAATCGCGCGACCTGCCGCTGCCGGGGCGCGAGCTGCCCGGCGTGCACTTCGCGATGGAATACCTGCCCCAGCAGAACCGCGTCGATGCCGGGCTGGCCGTGCCGGGACAGATCCGCGCCGACGGCAAGCGGGTGATCGTCATCGGTGGCGGCGACACCGGTGCGGACTGCGTGGGCACCGCCAACCGCCAGGGGGCGGCCAGCGTGGTGCAGTTCGAGCTGCTGCCGATGCCGCCGCTGAAGGAAAACAAGCTGGCCGCACTGGCCGCTGAAGCTGCGCACCTCCTCCAGCCACGAGGAAGGCTGCCAGCGCGAGTTCGCCATCGCCACGCAGGCCTTCATCGGCACCGGGGGCCGGCTCAGCGGGCTGCAGAGCCTGCGCGTGGAAAGGCAGCAGGGCCGCCTGGTCGAGGTGGCGGGCAGCGAAACGCTCTGGCCGGCGGAGCTGGTGCTGCTGGCACTGGGCTTCACCGGCCCGGTGGCCGGGGTGCTGGAGAGCTTCGGCGTCGACACCGATGCCCGCGGCAACGCGCTGGCCGGCAGCGATGCGGAGGGCGGCTATGCCACCAGCGTGCCCGGTGTCTTTGCCGCGGGCGACATGCGCCGCGGCCAGTCGCTGGTGGTGTGGGCGATCCGCGAGGGCCGGCAGGCGGCACGCGCCGTGGACCGCTTCCTGATGGGCCACAGCGATCTGCCGCGCTGAGGACCTCGCGTCCATGCATCCGCGCCAGCCCGAGATCATCGCCAGCCTACACGTCACCCGGCCCTTCGCCGCGGCGGAAGACGTCGCCGTGGAAACCCGGCGGCGCATCGACTTCATCAAGGACGCCTTGCGCAGCAGCGGCCTGCGCTCACTGGTGCTCGGCATCAGCGGCGGCGTCGATTCACTGGTGGCCGGCCGGATGGCGCAGCTTGCCGTCGAACAGCTGCGTGCCGAACACAAGGGCCCGCGCTATCGCTTCATCGCGCTGCGGCTGCCCTACCGCAGGCAGCACGACGAAGCCGATGCACGCGCCGCGCTGGACTTCATCGGCGCCGACCATGTGCATTACCTGGACATTGCCGCCAGCGTCGACGCACTGGGCACCCGGCTCGGCGCGCTGGGGGTGTTGCCCGATGCGCGCAGGGACCCGGTGCGGTGCAACATCAAGGCGCGCATGCGCATGGTGGCGCAGTTTGCCGTCGCCAATGCCCTGGATGGCCTGGTCATCGGCACCGATCACGCCGCGGAGGCGGTGCTGGGCTTCTTTACCAAGTTCGGCGATGGCGCCTGTGACCTGGCGCCCCTGTCTGGCCTGGTCAAGGCGCAGGTGCGCCGCATCGCCAGGCATCTGGGGGCGCCCGCGCACCTGGTCGACAAGGTGCCGACCGCGGATCTCGAGGATGCCTGCCCCGGCAGGCCCGATGAGCTGGCCCACGGCATCAGCTATGCGCAGATCGACGCCTTCCTGCTCGGCCAGGACATCGACCCCCGGGTCGCGCAGCGCATCGTGGCCAGCTTCGATGCCAGCCGGCACAAGCGCGAGTTGCCCCTCAGCCCCGTACCGCGGCAGCCCTGAAGACCGGCGCCCCCGGCCGGCCCGGCTCAGGATGACAGCTTCATCAGCACCAGGCCGGAGACGATGAGCACCGCCGCCACGATGCGCATGGCATCGGCCGGCTCGCCCAGCACCACGATGCCGACGACAAAGGCACCGACGGCACCGATGCCCGTCCACGTCGTGTAGGCCGTCCCCAGCGGCAGGGACTTCATGGCCACGGACAGAAGCGCAAAGCTCGCAATCATCGCGGTGAGGGTGATGATGCCGGGGGCAAGCCTGCTGAAGCCATGGGATTGCTTCATGTAATAGGCCCACACGACTTCCAGCAGTCCGGCAAACACCAGCAGGATCCAGGCCATGGCGGCTCTCCTTCAAGGAGCCGGGCCGTCCCAGCGGTGATTCCCGATGCGGGCCGGGGTCGTCCCCGGAATGGAGCAGGCGCCCTTCACGGCGCCCGGCAAGCATATCGGTTGATAGGCTGCCTGCTGCAGATTTTTATTCAAATAAAAATCATGAGGTTAATTCAAATTACTGATTTAAATCATATCATACATATCGGATTTTGCTCAGTCCCAGCTCCGGCATGCCTGTACCGCCCTCATTCCCATACCCACCGAGACCTCTCTCCTGTCTCAGGGAGCATGCGAACACGAGGAGAGAAACAACCCCACCGACAGCTGGCGTCGATTGACCCGCGTCGACTATCGATGGGGTGCAGCTCTGATGCTTGCTTACAGGCTTCTGCGCCGTGCCAGTCCCAGCACGCCCAATGCCGAGCCCAGCAGCCACAGGGCGCCGGGTACCGGGACTACGGGAGCTTCAAGAGCACTATCACCGGAGCGCACAGCCCATACGGGGTAGGTATTACTCTTGATGTTGCCGTTCGGGTTCTGGCTGCCACCCATGAAGTTGAAGGCCCACGCGAGATTGGACGTGTAGGATTCCGACCAGTAGTCGTTGGGCTGGACGTTGCTGAACAGATCGTAGTTGTCATTGTGCGTGGTGGCGAAAAGTTGGCTCGCTATGCCGCCCAGCTCTCTGTAGAACAAATGACCCATCTCGCTACCGGTGCAGTTGTAGCTGTTGTTGAATCCGCCGGATCCACAGCTTGGATCCGGCTGCAGCGTCGTTGGCAAGCGCCAATCGCTGTAGCCCAGATAGCCATTGCCGCCGTCAGCGGCGTTCATCGCCGCGATCCACTCGTTAGGGAACCTCTGAACTACCGGTCATGATCACGGTGCCGTCCATGCGAGCACGA
>JACFNV010000157.1 GCA_019454675.1 Gammaproteobacteria bacterium
CAGACGCTGCTGCTGCCCATCGTGCAGAACGCCGAGGAGGCCCGGGCCGCCGTGCGCGCCATCCGCTATGCGCCCGAGGGCATCCGCGGCATGGGCGGGTCCACCCGCGCGTCCAACTTCGGGCGCACGGCCGACTACGTGGCCCGGGCCGCCGGGGAGCTGTGCCTGCTGGTGCAGGTGGAAACGGCCGAGGCGCTGAAGCAGATCGAGGCGATCGCGGCCGTCGATGGCATCGACGGCATCTTCATCGGCCCGTCGGACCTGTCGGCCAGCCTGGGGCATCCCGGCCAGGCGCGCCACCCCGAGGTGAACCGCGCCATCGACGATGCCATCCGCCGCATCCGCGCCTGCGGCAAGGCGCCGGGCATCCTGATGGTGGACGAGCCGCGGGCGCGCGAATGCCTGGAGCTGGGCGCGCAGTTCGTCGCCGTGGCGCTGGACACCATCCTGCTGCGCGACAGCCTGGACGCGGCGGCCGCACGCTTTCGCGGTCGGCCGGCCGCCGCTGGCGGCGTCGTTTGTGGTGCCTCCGGTGCGGTTCAACCCCCAAGCCTGGCTGGCCGAGGCGCGCGCGCTCATCGGAGCGGCCCATGTCCTGTCCGCCGACCGCGGCGACGACCTGTCCGCCTGCACCCGGGACTGGCGCAACAAGTTCGAGGGACCGGCGCTGGCGGTGCTGCGCCCGGCCGATGCCGGCGAGGTGCAGTCCCTCGTGCGCCTGGCCGCGCGCACCGGCGTGGCGATCGTTCCCCAGGGCGGCAATACCGGCATGTGCGGCGCATCGGTGCCCACAGCCGGCGGCCCGCAGGCCATACTGCAGCTCGGCCGGCTCGACCGCATCCTGGAGATCGACCCCGGGAACAACACGGCGACCGTGGAGGCGGGCTGCATCCTGCAGACCCTGCAGGAGCAGGCGGCCGCCGCGGGGCGGCTGTTCCCGTTGTCGCTGGGGGCCGAAGGCTCCTGCCAGATCGGCGGCAACATCGCCACCAATGCCGGCGGCGTGCAGGTGCTGCGCTACGGCAACATGCGCGACCTGGTCCTGGGCCTCGAAGTGGTGCTGCCGGACGGCGAGCGCCTGGACCTGCTGCGCGGCCTGCGCAAGGACAACACCGGCTACGACCTCAAGCAGCTGTTCATCGGCGCCGAGGGCACGCTCGGCATCATCACGGCGGCCACGGTCAAGCTGTTCCCCGCGCCCGGCGCCGAAGTCGTCGCCTTCGCCGGCATGTCGTCCATCGGGCAGGCCGTGCGGCTGCTGGGCGCCATGCGCGCGCGCCTGGGCGAGCGGTTCACCGCCTTCGAGCTGATGTCCGGCGAGGCGGTCGAACTGGTGCGCAGCCATTTTCCCGGCACGCCCGCCCCGCTGGAGGGCCGCTGGCCCTGGCATGTCCTGATGGAAGCGACGGACGGCGGCAGCGACGAGGCCCTGCGCGAAGCGATGCAGGCCGCGTTGATGGCCTGCCTGGAGGACGGGTGCCTGGAGGACGTCGTGCTGGCCGGCAGCCTGGCTCAAGGCCAGGCGCTGTGGGCGCTGCGCGAGAACATCACCCATGCGCAGCAGATGGACGGCGGCAACATCAAGCACGACATCTCGCTGCCGATCTCGCGCATCCCCGCCTTCGTGGAACAGATGCTGCCGCGGCTGCTGCAGGCATTTCCCGGCGCGCGCCCCATCGTCTACGGGCATCTGGGCGACGGCAACCTGCACTTCAACGTCAGCGCACCGGCCGGCATCGCACCCGCCGCCTGGCAGCGCGAGACCGACGCCGTCAACCAGCTGATCCACGACGCCGTGGCGGAGATGCGCGGCAGCATCAGTGCGGAGCATGGCATCGGCCAGCTCAAGCGCCACGAGATGGCCCTCTACAAGACGCCGGCCGAGCTGGAGGTGATGCGGCGCATCAAGCAGGCGCTAGACCCGCAAGGGCTGATGAACCCGGGCAAGGTCCTGTAGGGGGCATACCTCTCGATACTACTTTTTTCATAGCTTGCAGCGCCCTACCCATAAGCGCTGGAGGCATTTTTCATTGAAAAC
>JACFNV010000158.1 GCA_019454675.1 Gammaproteobacteria bacterium
CCGGCCGGCGCGGGCTGGCCGAGCGCACGCAGCGCGGCAGCCAGCTGGCGCGGGGGTTCGGGATAGCGCAGCAGCACCACCACGCCGTTCCCCTCGGCGACGATGCGGCGCATGGCGGCGCGCAGCGGCCAGCCGAGCTGCGGGTTCTTCACGCCGAGCACGTCGCCGATGGTGTCCTGCACGTGCACGCGCACCAGTGGCAGCGCCCCGGCGGAGAGCTCGCCATGCACCAGCGCCAGGTGCACGTGGCGGTTGACGTGGTCCTCGTAGCAGCAGAGCCGGAAGCGGCCCATCTCGGTGTCCACCACCTGCTCGGAGATGCGCTCCACCGACATCTCGTGCTGGAGGCGGAAGCGGATCAGGTCGGCGATGCTGCCGATGCGCAGCCCGTGCTCGCGGGCGAAGGCCTCGAGCTGGGGGCGGCGCGCCATGGTGCCGTCCTCGTTGAGGATCTCGACGATGGCCGCCGCGGGCTCGAGCCCGGCCAGGCGCGCCAGGTCGCAGCCCGCTTCGGTATGCCCGGCGCGGGTCAGCACCCCGCCCGGCTGCGCCATCAGCGGGAAGACGTGACCGGGCTGGCGCAAGTCCTCCGGGCAGGCATCCGGCGCCACCGCCACGCGGATGGTGTGCGCGCGATCGTGTGCCGAAATGCCGGTGGTCACGCCCTGCGCCGCCTCGATCGACACGGTGAAATTGGTCTCGTGCTGCTCGTCGGTGCCGCTGACCATCAGCGGCAGCCGCAGCTGCTGGCAGCGGTTGCGGCTGAGCGTCAGGCAGATGAGCCCGCGTCCGTAGCGGGCCATGAAGTTGACGTCCTCGGGGCGCACCTTGGAGGCGGCCATCACCAGGTCGCCCTCGTTCTCGCGGTCCTCGTCGTCGACGATGATCACCATGCGCCCGTCGCGGATGTCGCTGATGATGTCCTGGATGTCGCTGAACACGGTGGGCTGCTCGCGGCTCTGGTCCTGCATGGTCATGTTCCGTCGGCAATGAGGCGCTCGAGGTAGCGCGCGATGAGGTCGACCTCGATGTTGACCGGGGTTCCCGGGCGGTAGCCTGCCATGATAGTGGCCTGCAGGGTGTGGGGCACCAGGTTCACCCCGGCCCGCTCGCCATCCACCTCGTTGACGGTGAGGCTCACGCCATCCACGCACAGCGAGCCCTTGCGGGCCACGTAGCGCGCGAGCCCCGCGGGCAGCCGCAGGCTCATGCGGGTGGAGCGCGCATCGGGTGCCAGCTCCAGCACCTCGCCAACCCCGTCCACGTGGCCCGTCACCAGGTGGCCACCGAGCGGCTCGGAAAGCGCGAGCGCGGGCTCGAGGTTCACCGCATCGCCCGCCGCCAGGCGGCCGAGCGTGGTGAGCGCCAGGCTCTCGCGCGAGACATCGAAGTCCACCACGCTGCCCGCACGCGCGGTCACCGTGAGGCAGGCACCGTTGACCGCGATGCTGGCGCCGAGCGCCAGCCTGGCTTCGGGGATCGCCACCGTGTCGACGCGGATCAGCGCATCCCCGCCGCGGGCCTCCACCGCCTCCACCCTGCCCACGCACTGCACGATACCGGTAAACATCTCAGGACTCCGCCTTCAGGAAAACGAGCCGCAGGTCGGCGCCGACCCGGCGCACGTTGGCAAGGCTGAAAGGGTGGCGCTCCGCCATGCCGGCCAGCGGCGGGAAGGCGAACATGCCCAGGCCATCGCTGCCCAGCACGTGCGGAGCCATGTAGACCACCAGCTCGTCGACCAGGCCGGCGGCCAGCAGCGCACCGTTGAGGCCGGGGCCCGCCTCCACCAGCACCTCGTTCATCTCCAGCTCCGCCAGGCGCCCGAGCAGCGCGGCAAGGTCGGGGCGTCCGCCATGCGCCGGCAGGATCTCCACGCTGGCGCCGGCCGCCGCCAGCGCCGCCTGCCTGTCGGCATCCGCCTGCAGGCAGAAGATGCGGGTCCTGCCCGGCTGGCACAGCAGCTGCGCCGCGGGTGGCGTGCGCAGCCGCGAGTCGAGCACCACCCGCTCGGGTGG
>JACFNV010000044.1:0-11721 GCA_019454675.1 Gammaproteobacteria bacterium
GGCCGGGCAAGGGCGTGCCGCCCGCCGCCTGCAGGGCCGACAGCGGCTCGCCGGTGAGCATGAACACCTCGAGCGCACGCTGGATGCGCTGCCGGTCGGCGGGCTGGATGCGTGCGGCCGCCAGCGGATCGACACCGGCCAGGCGTGCGTGCAGGGCGGGCCATCCGCTGCGCGCCGCCTCGGCATCCAGCTGCGCGCGCAACGCGGGGTCGGCCGGAGGCAGCTCGGCGAGACCCTGCGCCAGCGCACGGAAGTAGAGCAGCGTGCCGCCGACCAGCAGCGGCGTGCGCCCGCGTGCACGGATTTCGTCGATGAGGCGCAGGGCATCGGCCCGGAATTCACCGGCCGAGTAGGCCTCCCAGGGCTCGCGGATGTCGACCAGGTGGTGCCTGACCGCCTCGCGTTCGGCCGGCGCGGGCTTGGCGGTGCCGATGTCCATGCGCCGGTAGACCATGGCGGAGTCCACGCTGATGATCTCGACGTCGGAGCATGCCGCTGCCGCCAGCGCCAGCGCGGTCTTGCCGGTGCCGGTGGGCCCCAGGATGCAGATCACGGGTGCCGTGCCCATGCCCATGCCCATGCTCGAGCGACCGCAGCCGGCGCTCAGCGCCCGCGCAGGAACAGCCGGTCGAGGTCCGCCATCGGCAGCTCGACCCAGGTCGGGCGACCGTGGTTGCACTGGTCGGCGCGCTCGGTTGCCTCCATCGCGCGCAGCAGGGCATCCATCTCGGCCAGCGTCAGCTGGCGGTGCGCGCGCACCGAGGCATGGCAGGCGGCACTCGCCAGCACCTCGTCCATGCGCTGCTCGACGCGGCTGCTGTGGCCATCGCGGCAGAGATCGGCCAGCAGGTCGCGCACCAGGCTCTCCACCTCAGCACCGGCGAGCAGCGCGGGCACCGCGCGCACCAGCACCGTCGTCGGCCCGCCACGCTCGAGCTGGAAGCCGTAGTGCGCGAGTGCCCCGCCCTGCTCCTCGATCCACCCGGCCTCGCCGGCGCTCACCGCGAGGCTGCGCGGCACCAGCAGAGGCTGGGCGGGAATGCCGGCACCGGCGGCCTGCGCCCTCAGATTCTCGAAGGTGACCCGCTCGTGCGCCGCGTGCATGTCGACGATCACCAGCCCGCGGCTGGTCTGCGCGAGGATGTAGATGCCGGACAGTTGCGCCAGCGCATGGCCGAGCGGCGGCTCGCCGCCACCGGGTATCGCCGCCACCGGGACGGACGTGGACGGCATCAGGGCCGGCGGCGTGGCGGCCAGCCCGGCATAGGCCGCCAGCGACTCGCGCACCGTCTCCGCGGTGGGTGCCGTGAACAGGCTGGCCAGCGCCGGTGCCGGCCCGGCCGGTGGCGCTGCGGATGCCGGTGGCGCGATGCGTGCCGCCTCGCGACCGGGGCTGGTGGCGGCCAGCGCGGATTCCACCGTGCGCCGGATGAAGTCGTGCATGGGGCCCGGCTCGCGGAATCGCACCTCGGTCTTGGCCGGATGCGCGTTGACATCGACCAGCGCCGGATCCATCTCGAGGAACAGCACGAAGCCGGGGAAGCGGCCGTGGTAAAGCACATCCTGGTAGGCCATGCGCACCGCGCTCGCCACCAGCTTGTCGCGCACCGCGCGCCCGTTCACGTAGAAGTGCTGGCGGTCGGGCTGGCTGCGCGAGAAGGTCGGGTGCGAGATCCAGCCATGCAGCCGCATGCCGCCGGCCTCGCGCTCGAGGTGGCGCAGGCTGGCGACGAAGTCCTCGCCGGCCAGCTGGGCCATGCGCCGCTCCTGCTGGGCGGGCTCGGTGGCCACCGGCAGGTCGAACTGCGCGCGCTCATCGTGGCGCAGCCTGAAGGCCACCGCGAAGCGGCCGAGCGCCATGCGTTCCACCACGCTGCGCACATGCTGGAACTCGGTGCGTGGCGAGCGCAGGAAGCGGCGGCGGGCCGGGGTGTTGTAGAACAGGTCCCTGACCTCGACCAGCGTGCCCGGCGGATGGGCCGCCGGCAGCGGGCCCTCGAGCTGGCCACCCTCGCAGCCCATCGCCCAGGCCTCGGCCGCACCCCGTGCCCGCGAGACCAGCCGCAGCCGCGACACCGAGGCGATGCTCGGCAGCGCCTCGCCACGGAAACCCAGCGAGGCGATGCATGAAAGGTCATCGAGGCTGGCGATCTTGCTGGTGGCATGCCGGCCCAGCGCCAGTGCCAGCTCGTCGCGGGCGATGCCGAGGCCATCGTCGCGCACGCGGATCAGGCGGATGCCGCCCTCCCCGATATCGATCTCGATGCGGGTGGCACCGGCGTCGAGGCTGTTCTCCAGCAGCTCCTTGACCACGGACGCCGGGCGCTCGACCACCTCGCCGGCAGCGATCTGGTTGACCAGGTGGGGAGGAAGCTCGCGGATCGGCATGTGCCGATTGTTCCAGACCCCGGCGCGGGTGTCATGGCCGCGGGCAAACCGCGGCCCGGTCCTCAGGTTTCCTGGGCGGCCGGGATGCGCAGCACCTGCCCCGGGGCAAGCTGGTCGGAGCGCAGGCCGTTGGCGTCGCGGATGCGGCGGATGCTGACGTTGTGGCGCGCGGCGATGCCGCTCAGGGTGTCGCCCCGGCGGATCACGTACTCGCCGGCGCCGGCCGGCTGCTGGCGTGCCAGCTCGGCCACCAGCGTGCCGCGCGGCGGGTTGCGGTAGAAGTATTCGCGCACGCCGGCGTGGATGGCGACGGCCAGCTTCCCCCGGTAGGACTCGCTGTTCAGCTTGCGCTCTTCCTCGGGGTTGGAGATGTAGGCGCTCTCGATCAGCACCGAGGGCACGTCGGGCGACTTCAGCACCATGAACGGCGCCTGCATCACCTGCGGCTTGCGCACCGTCCCCACGCGCGCCATCTGCCGCAGGATATCGTCGGCCACCTCGATGCTCGAGCTGAGCGCGGCGTTCTGCGAGAGATCCATCAGCACCGAGGCCAGCATCGGGTCCTTGGTGCCGAGCGAGACGCCGCCGATCAGGTCCGCGGCGTTCTCGCG
Organism: Gammaproteobacteria bacterium; assembly: GCA_019454675.1. Lineage (GTDB taxonomy): Bacteria > Pseudomonadota > Gammaproteobacteria > Steroidobacterales > QUBU01. The sequence continues at coordinate 3,000 of JACFNV010000044.1, forward strand.
CGCCGCCAGGCGCCGCGCCGCCTCGTCGGTGGCGCCCTTCTCGTTGAGGACGTAGATCGAGCTGCCCTGCACCTTGCGGTTGGTCACCGCATCGGCATGCACCGAGATGAAGAGATCGGCCGAGGCGGCCCGTGCACGCTCCATGCGCGTGCGCAGCGGGATGAACTCATCGCGGTTGCGGATCAGCACGGCACGCATGCCGGGCTCCGCATCCACCACCTTGGCGAGCTGCTGCGCCAGGCGCAGCGTGACGTTCTTCTCCAGCACGCCGCCCGGGCCGTGTGCACCGCCATCCTTGCCGCCATGCCCGGCGTCGATGGCCACCACGATGTCGCGCCCGCGTGGCGTACGCGCGGGTGCGGGCGCAGCGGCCTTCGGGGCAGCGGCGGCCGGCGCAGGTGGCGTACTGGCGACGGCAGGAGGCGGCGCGGGAGGTGGTGGTGCAGGAGCCACCGGTGCAGGGCTGCCGGCGGCTGCCACCGGGGCGGCGGGTGCCGGCACCGGTGGCGGGGCAGCTGCAACAGCCGGCGATGGCGAGCTGCTGCCGGCGGCGACGGCAGGCGGCGGGGAACCGAGGAGATCAACCACCAGATGACTGCCGGAAGTGGCCTCGGCACGCCGCATCACGCCGCTGATTTCCACCCGTGCCGCGAGGTCGAGCACGATGCGCAGCGAACCATCCGGCCGGTTGGCGGCGCGCACCTGGCGGACCGCGCCGGCACCGGGCGGCAGCGGCAGCGCGCGCTGGGTCAGCCGCGTGGCCAGCAGGTCGATGACGACGCGATCGGGATCGGAGAGCGTGAACAGCTGATACTGGCTGGCATCGCTGAGGTCGAGCGTCAGGGCGGTCTTGCCGCCGCTGCTGGCCAGGCTCAGGCCATCGAGCGTCACCTGCCCGGCCCGGGCGGGCAGCACCGCCCACAGACCAAGCATCATCAGCGACAGCCAACGCCGGATATTGCGCACGCCAGACCCCTCGAAGCCCTGAAGCGCAGTATAGCCAGCCATCAGGTTTTTTAAAGCGCTTTTCCGTATCTAATTAAACAGATACCCGGCAAACATGCCTTGACTACTCAGCTTCGCCCGCGCACTGCCCCACCAGCGGCTCCAAAGCGGTGCACAACGCCTCGCCGGCAGGGCTGAGGGCCTCCAGCTCCACCATCCGGCCACTGCCCGCCACCGCGAAGCACAGCCGCAGGTCTGCTGCCGGCAGATAGCCCGCGCCGTGCCCGGGCCATTCGACCAGGGCGAGGCTGCCATCCCCCAGCTGGTCGAGCAGGCCGAGGTGTTCGAGTTCGCCCGGATCGCGCAGCCGGTACAGGTCCACATGGAACAGCGCATAGCCGCCAAGGGCATAGGGCTCCACCAGCGTGTAGGTGGGGCTGGGCACACGGCCCTCGTGCCCCATCCCGGCCAACAGGCCGCGCGCGAAGGTGGTCTTGCCGGCGCCCAGGTCACCCTCGAGATGAAGCATCAGCCGCGGCGGACGCCGGGCCTCGATCACCGCCGCCAGCTGCCCGCCGAACGCCTCGGTGGCCGCGGCATCCGCCAGCTTCAGCCGCATGGGTTGAGCAACCGGCGCAGGCCGCTGAACAGATCGCTGGCGATGAGCCCGCGCTCCCCTTCCCGCACTGCTGCATCGGCAGCCATGGCATGCAGCTGCGCGGCACAGGCAGCCGCCTCGAGCAGATCGCCCTGCGGATGCTGGACAGCGATACCGGCCACCAGCCCGGTGAGCACATCGCCCATGCCACCCGAGGCCATCCCCGGATTGCCCGCATCCACCAGCCAGGGAACGGATCCCCCGCGGGCGACCAGCGTGCCCTGCCCCTTGAGCAGGATCACGCCGCCAAAGCGCTCGCCCAGCATCGCCACGGCCTGCCTGCGCCCGGCCTGGACGGCGGCGGTGGTGCTGCCGAGCAACCGCGCGGCTTCCCCCGGGTGGGGCGTCAGCACCCAGTCCTCGCGTCGGCGCGGCTGCGCGGCGAGCAGGTTGAGCGCATCGGCATCCACCACCAGCGGCAGGCTGCAGTCGAGCACCCGTTCGAAGAGTCCCCGCGCCCAGGCGTCCTGGCCAAGGCCCGGCCCGATGGCGACCAGCGTGGCACGCTCGAGCAGCACATCGAGGCCGGCGGCATCGTCGAGGCCGTGACACATGAGCTCGGGGCGCCCGGCGAGGATCGCCGCCACGTTGCCCGGCCGGGTGGCGACGCTCACCAGCCCGGCACCGGCGCGCAGCGCGGCCTCCCCCGCCAGCCGCGCCGCACCGCCCATGCCGAGGTTGCCGCCCACCACCAGCACATGGCCGAAATGGCCCTTGTGCGCATCGCGCGCACGTCGCGGCAGGCAATGCCGCCGGTCATCCTCGGTGCAGAGGCGCAGCGCGGGCGCCACCGTGGCAAGCCCTGCCTGCGGCACGCCGAGGTCATCGAACACCCGCTCGCCGGCATGCGCGGGACCCGCATCGAGGTACAGCCCGAGCTTGCGGCCGATGAAGCTCACCGTCACCGCGGCGCGTATCGCCGCGCCGAGCACCGCGCCACTCTCGCCATCGAGCCCGCTGGGCAGGTCCACCGCCACCACCGGCACGGCGGCCGCATTGACGGCCTGCACCGCCTGCAACCAGGCGCCTTCGAGGGGGCGGCTCGTCCCGGTGCCGAGCAGCGCATCGATCACCAGATCGGCCGCTTCCAGCAACCCGTCGGCGAAGGGCACCACCATGCCGCCCGCCTGCCTGAAGGCCCGCCAGGCGGCAGCGGCATCGCCCTGCAGGGCATCCGGATCGGCGAGCACGGCCACGGTGACCACGATGCCGGCTTCACGCGCCAGCCGCGCGACGATGTAGCCATCGCCCGCGTTGTTGCCTGCGCCGCAGAGCACCAGCCAGCAGCGTGCATCGGGGTAGCGCCTGCGCGCTGTGTCGTGGACCCGCCGCCCGGCACGGCTCATCAGCTCGAAGCCCGGGATACCGAGCTCTTCGATGGCGATGCGATCCATCTCGCGGACCGCTGCCGGCGCATACAGGTAGCTCGGGGGGCGCGACATGCGGCCGATTATACTGAAGGCTCCGCAAGCGGTCGCCGCCATGCCCCTGCCAGACGCAGAACTCGAGGAGATCAAGACGCAGATGCGCGGCTGGGCAGCCGGGCTCGGCTTCCAGCAGCTGGGCGTCGCCATTCCCGATCTCGACGCGGCATCGGCGCACCTGCGCGCCTGGCTCGACCGGGGCATGCATGGCAGCATGCACTGGTTGCGCGAGCGCGAGGCGCTGCGCGGCGACCCGGCGGCGCTGGTCCCCGGCACGGTACGCGTAGTCTCGGTGCGCATGGACTACCTGCGCGAGGAGGCCTGGCCCGGGCCGCGCATCGCCAGCGCACGCGAGCGTGCCTGGATCTCGCGCTATGCGCTCGGGCGCGACTACCACCGCATCATGCGCCCGCGGCTGCAGAAGCTCGCCACGCGCATCGGCGAGGCCATCGGCCCCTTCGGCTACCGCGTGTTCGTGGACAGCGCGCCGGTGATGGAAAAGCCGCTGGCCGAGCAGGCGGGGCTGGGCTGGATGGGCAAGCACACCGTGCTCATCAACAAGGGCGCGGGCTCGCTGTTCCTGCTGGGCGAGATGCTCACCGACCTGCCGCTGCCTCCCGACGCAGCGGTCGCCAACCACTGCGGGAGCTGCAGCGCCTGCATCAGCGCCTGCCCCACCGGGGCCATCATCGGCCCCTACCAGCTCGACGCACGCCGCTGCATCGCCTACCTGACCATCGAGCACAAGGGGGCGATCCCCGAGGAACTGCGCGCCGCGATCGGCAACCGCGTCTTCGGCTGCGATGACTGCCAGCTTGCCTGCCCCTGGAACAAGTTCGCGCAGCCTTCGCTGGAGGCGGACTTCGCGCCGCGCCACGGCCTCGACCGCGCCCCGCTGGCGGAGCTGTTCCTGTGGAGCGAGGCAACCTGGCTGGAGCGCACCGCCGGCAGCCCGATCAGGCGTGCCCGCTACGAGGGCTGGCTGCGCAACCTGGCGGTGGCGCTCGGCAATGCGCCGGGTACGCCGGAAGTGATCGCGGCGCTGGAGAGCCGGCGTGACGACCCTTCGGCGCTGGTGCGCGAGCACGTGCTCTGGGCGCTGGCGCGCCACGGGCGCGCCTGAGGTATCGCTCAGCGCAGCTGGACGGCGATGTTGTCGATGAGCCGGGTGCGGCCGAGGCGGGCTGCCGCCAGCACCCGCAGCCGGCGGCAGCCGGGCGCGGGGATGGACAGGTCATGCGCAGCGCGGATGGCCACGTAGTCGGGCACGAAACCCTGCGCCTGGAGCTGCCGGAAAGCACGCCTCTCGATGGCGGCAAACCCCTGCCCGCCGGCCAGCAAGCGGCGGCGGCAATCCTGCAGCAGCTCATGCAGCCTCGGTGCCAGCTGGCGCTCGCCGGCGTCGAGGTACTGGTTGCGCGAGCTCAGCGCGAGCCCGTCGGGCTCACGCAGCGTGGGGCCGCCGACGAGGCGGATGTCCAGCTGCAGGTCGCGCGCCATCCGGCGCAGCAGCACCAGCTGCTGGTAGTCCTTCTCGCCGAACACGGCGACATCCGGCACGGTGATGTTGAACAGCCGCAGCACCACCGAGGCCACGCCATCGAAGTGCCCCGGGCGATGCGCGCCGCACAGCACGCTGGACAGCCCCGGCACCGATACCGTGGTGCTGCCGTCCCGGCCGTCCGGGTACATCGCCGCCACCGTCGGCACGAAGACCGCATCCACCCCCGCCGCGCGCAGCCGGGCGGCATCCTCGCGCGGCGTGCGCGGGTAGCTGGCGTAGTCCTCGCCCGGGCCGAACTGGGTGGGATTGACGAAGATGCTCGCCACCACCCTGTCGGCATGGCGCCGGGCAATGGCCATCAGGCTGTCGTGGCCGGCATGCAGGTTGCCCATGGTGGGCACCAGCGCGATGCTCTCGCCCGCCAGCCGCCAGCCGTACAGGCTGCGCCGTACCGCCGCGACGCTGCGCAGTATTTCCACGTGTGGGTTCCGTTCAGGAAAAACAGTGTTCGGGTGCGGGGTAGCTGCGTTCCTTGACCGCCCTGACGTAGGCCTCGCAGGCCGCGGGCACCGAGCCCGCCCCGGCCATGAAGTCCTGCACGAAGCGCGGCAGGCGCCCCTGCGTGATGCCCAACATGTCGTAGAGCACGAGGATCTGGCCATCGACCGAGGGGCCCGCGCCGATGCCGATCACCGGCACCGAGACGGCTTCGTGCACCGCCTCGCCCAGCTCGCTGGGCACGCACTCGAGCAGGATGATGTCGGCACCGGCCTGCTCCAGCGCCCTGGCATCGGACACCATGCGCCTGGCCTCGGCCTGCTCGCGCCCCTGCACGCGGAAGCCGCCCACCTTGTGCACCGACTGCGGCTTCAGGCCGATGTGGGCGCAGACCGGGATGTCGTGCTGGGCGAGGTGCTCGACGATGCGCAGCTGGCCGGCACCGCCCTCGAGCTTGACCATCATCGCATCGCCCTCCTGCATCAGCCGCACCGCGTTCTCCAGCGCCAGCACCGGCGTGGTGTAGCTCATGAAGGGCATGTCGGCCATGAGGAAGGCCCGGCCCAGCCCGCGCGATACCGCGCGGCAGTGGTAGATGATGTCGGCGATGGTGACCGGCACCGTGGTGTCGTGCCCCTGGATCACCATGCCGAGCGAATCGCCCACCAGCACCACGTCGACACCGGCATCGTCGACGATGGCGGCAAGGCTGGCATCGTAGGCGGTCAGGCAGGCAATGGCCTCGCCCTCGGCGCGCATGTTGCGCAGCGTGGATACGGTGACCGGCGGCTGGGCCATGCCGCGCTGCTGAAGATGCTTGTAGGCCAAGGTCGTTCTCCGCCGGCTGCCGGTCGCGCCTCAGACCAGTGCCGCTGCCATGGGATTGAAGAAGTGGCGGCCGCCCCGCACCCTGGCGATCTCCTCGCGCAGGACATGGAAGTGGCCGTCATTATGGACCGGATCGAGGGTCGCCACGTTCACGATCAGCAGTGGCGCGGCATCATAGGCGTGGAAGAAGCTGGCATAGCCCTCGTTCAGCCGCTCGAGGTAGCGCCGGCTGATCTGCTGCTCGTGCGCGATGCCGCGCCGGGCGATGCGGAACAGCAGCGTGTCGACCGGCGCCTGCAGGTACACCACCAGGTCCGGCACCGGCGGGCGCGGCGCCAGCGCCTCCCAGACCTTCTCGTACAGCGGCAGCTCGTGGCTGTCGAGGTTGATGCGGGCGAACAGCGGGTCCTTCTCGAGCATGAAGTCCGCCACGCGCAACGTGCTGAAGAGCTCCGGCTGCGCCAGTGCCTCGACCTGGCGGATGCGCTGGAACAGGAAGAACAGCTGGACCGGCAGCGCGGTGCCGCGCGGATCGCGGTAGAAACGATCGAGGAAGGGGTTGGCCTCGGGCGCCTCCAGCATCAGCTCGCCGCCGAGGCTCGCGGCGAGGCGCCGCGCCAGGCTCGTCTTGCCGACGCCGATGGGCCCCTCGATGACGATGTGTCGCCGCCCTGCCATGCTTGTTCGCGTTATGTGTCCGGTCGTGTCGGCAGATGCGCCGGATGATCAGCCCCGTCCAGCCGCTGCAGGCCCTGCGCATCCACGCGGCCGGCAAGCCCGCCCACCGGCCCCAGCCCGGGCACGATGAGCCACGGTGCGATCTCCAGCAGCGGGAACAATACAAAATTTCGCTCGGCGATGCCCGGATGCGGCAGCTCGAGCCCGGGTTGCGCAAGCCGCTGCGTGCCGTGGACCAGCAGGTCGAGGTCCAGCACCCGCGGTCCCCAGCGCGGGCCGGCGCCCGGCTCGCGGCCGTGGCGGCGCTCGATGGCCTTGAGCATGGCCAGCAACTCGCCGGGCGGGAGCTGCGTCAGCAGGCCGGCCACCGCATTGATGAAGTCGGGCTGCGCGACCGGCCCGAAGGGCGGATTGCGGTAATAGCCCGAAACCGCGACCAGCCGCGTCTGCGGCAGGCCGCGCAGCGCGGCGACGCCGAGGTCGAGCTGCCGCGCGGGATCCTGCAGGTTGCTGCCCAGGCCGATGTAGGCGGGCGTCCATGCCGGCGGGCTTATGGCTGGCTGCCCCCGGGAGGCCACGCTCAGGCGAGCGGCTGATCGCCCTGTGCGGCCGGGGCGGAACGCGCCGGGCGACGGCGCCCCGGCCGGCGCCGGCTGCTGCCCTTGCCTTCCCCGGCACGCTCGAGCCCGAGCTCGCGGCGCTGCTCGCCCGGCGACAACGACTGCAGCCGCGTCCACCATTCGGCAAGCCCCTTGTCCGCATTGCCGGCTGCGGCACGCAGCAGCAGCAGGTCATAGGCGGCGCGGAAGCGCTCGCTCTGCAGGAACACCAGGGCGCGCGCGCCGCGCGTCTTGTCGAAGCGGACCTGCAGCTGGAGCATCTCGCGCATCGGGATGGAAAAGCGCTTGGGCACCGCGATGCGCTCGGCCAGCTCGCGGCTGAGCTCCGCCGCGGCCAGCGCCAGCGCCTGGAAATCGCTCATGCCGCCCTCCGCCAGCGCTGCCGCACGGTCGGCCACCGGCCCCCAGAGGAAGACGCCGAGCAGGAACATCGGCGTCACCGGGCGGCCGTCGGCCACCCGCGCATCGGTATTGGCCAGCGCTGCCTCGAGGAAATGCTCGCGGGCATCGCCGCCCGGGCCCAGCCACTCCGCCGTGGCGGGGAACAGCTGCCTGAACAGCCCGTGGCGGCGCAGCTGGCGGTAGCCCTCCAGCGCATGGCCGCCCTGGAAGAGCTTCTGGAACTCGTCGAACAGGCGCGCCGTGGGCACCCCGTCGAGCAGGTGGGCAAGCCCCGGGATCAGCGCGGCCATGCCGGCATCGATCTCGAAATCCAGCTTGGCGGCAAAGCGCGCCGCGCGCAGCATGCGCACCGGATCCTCCCGGAAGCGCGCCTCGGGCTCGCCGATGATCCGCAGCCGCCGTGCCTGCACGTCGGCCACGCCGCCGGTGAAGTCCCAGATGGAGAAATCCGCGATGTTGTAATAGAGCGAATTGGCGGTGAAGTCGCGGCGCCAGACGTCTTCCTCGATGCCGCCGTAGACATTGTCGCGCAGCAGCCGGCCGGTCTCCGCGGAGACCTCGCGCCCCTCGCTGTCCTCCTCCTCGGTGCCCAGTCCGCGGAAGGTGGCGACCTCGATGACCTCCCTGCCGAAGCGCACGTGCGCCAGGCGGAAGCGCCGGCCGATGAGGCGGCAGTTGCCGAACAGCGCCCGCACCTCCTCGGGCAGGGCGTTGGTGGCGACGTCGAAGTCCTTCGGCTCGCGCTCCAGCAGCAGGTCGCGCACGCTGCCGCCGACGAGGAACGCCTGGTAGCCCGCGTCCTTCAGGCGGTAAAGCACCTTGAGGGCCGACTTGGAGATATGGGCCCGGGAGATGTTGTGTTCGGACCGGGGAATGATCTGGGGCGTCGGGCGCCCGCTTTGCGTGGGAACAGTCAATCAGGAATTCCGGCTTGTGGGATTGCCATGCCTCCCTATAATAGCAGCCCGCCCGACCCACGGGCGGCCGATGCACCTGCCAGCTCCCTTCGTCTAGCGGTTAGGACGCAGCCCTCTCAAGGCTGAAACGCGGGTTCGATTCCCGCAGGGAGCGCCAGCAGTGCCATCCAGCCCGCATGCCGGGCCACCCGTCCCGCCAGGATGCGTGCCGACCATGACCCTGCGCGCCCGTGCCACCCCGTTGTTCC
>JACFNV010000044.1:11731-18992 GCA_019454675.1 Gammaproteobacteria bacterium
GTGTGCTCTTCCGATCTGTTCCGCCGCCTGGCTGCCGCCCTCTACGACTGGCTGATCCTCGGCGGCCTGCTGGTCTTCACTTCCTTCATCCTCATCGCCCTGCGCGGCGGCGAGGCGATGCCGCCCGGCGACCCGCGCTTCCAGGCCTTCCTGCTGGCGCAGATGGCGGCCTTCTTCGCCGGCTTCTGGTGGTATGGCGGGCAGACCCCGGGGCTGCGCACCTGGCGGCTGCGGGTGGTGCGCAGCGATGGCGGCCCGCTCAGCCCGCGCGAGGCGGCGTTTCGCTTCGTGCTGGCCATCCCCTCGGTGGCGCTGCTGGGCTTCGGCTTCTGGTGGGTGCTGGTCGATGGCGAAGGCCGCAGCTGGCACGACCACCTGAGCGGCACGCGCCTGGCGGCAACCACCGCCCCGGTGGCACACTGAAAGCCGGCCACAAGATCCCAGCCGGGACGCCCCCACGCACTTCCCCGTTGCCGTAAAATCGCGCAACTGCGTCAAGCCAACATCTCGGCTCCCATGGGACCCCGCATGAACGACACGATCAGGATCGGCATCGTCGGCTACGGCCATCTCGGCCGCGGCGTCGAGATCGCGCTGCAGCGCGCACCCGACATGCGCCTCGTCGGCCTCTACACGCGCCGTGACCCGGCGCAGCTGCAGCGGACGGGAGAGGCGGTGCCGGCACACCGCATGGAGGCCCTCGCCGACCATGCCGATGCCATCGACGTGCTCATCCTGTGCGGCGGCTCGAAGAGCGACCTGCCCGAGCAGGGGCCGGCGCTGGCGGCGCGCTTCAACACGGTGGACAGCTACGACACGCATGCGCGCATCCCGCAGTACTTTGCGGCGATGGATGCGGCGGCGCGCGACGGCGGGCACACGGCGATCATCTCGGTCGGCTGGGATCCCGGGCTCTTTTCCCTGCATCGCCTGCTCGGCGAGGCGATCCTGCCCGGGGGCGCGAGCTACACCTTCTGGGGCAAGGGGATCAGCCAGGGCCACTCGGATGCGGTGCGCCGCGTGCCCGGCGTGCAGGCGGCGGTGCAATACACCCTGCCCTCGCCCGCGGCGATAGCCCGGGTGCGCGCCGGCGAGCGGCCACAGCTGACGACGCGCGAGAAGCATGCGCGCGAGTGCTTCGTCGTGCTCGCGCCCGGAGCCGACGCGCAGGCGGTGCGGCAGGCGATCGTCACGATGCCCGACTACTTCGCCGACTACGACACCACAGTGCACTTCATCAGCGCCGGGGAGCTCGCGCGCGAGCACGCGGCGATGTCGCACGGTGGCCAGGTACTGCGCAGCGACACCACCGGCGCGGGCCATGCCCAGGTGATGGAGTTCAGCCTGCGGCTGGAGAGCAACCCGGAATTCACGGCCAGCGTGCTGGTGGCCTATGCGCGGGCGGCACACAGGCTGCAGCAGCGCGGCGAGCGCGGCGCGAAGACGCCCTTCGACATCGCCCCGGGCCTGCTCTCGCCGAGGAGCGCGGAGGAACTGCGCGCCATGCTGCTCTAGCCGCAACCCGCCGGGCGGGCACCGCGGCTAGCGGATGCGCAGCAGCGCCAGCAGGGTGACGGCAACGAGCAGCAGCGTGGGCAGCCAGCCGGCAAGCAGCGGATCGAGGTTGTAGACCTCGGCGCTGTCCGCCAGCCCGCGGCTGATGAGGAAATACGCCAGCCCGATCACCACGCCGATCACCATGCGTGCACCGGTGCCGGCGCGACGCAGCGCGCCGAAGGCAAACACCAGCGCCAGCACGCACATCGGCGCCACCGCAACCGACGAGGCGATGCGCTGCCAGAGCTCCACCTCGAAGTGGCGCGCATCGAGGCCATTGCTGCGCAGGTAGCGGCTGTAGCGCCACAGCGTCAGGCCATCGAGCGATTCGGGTCGCACCACCATCAACCCCACCAGTTCCGGGCTCAGGCCGCTGGTCTCGGCAAAGCGGTGCTCGCTGCGCACGCTGACGCCACCATCCACGAAGCGCGATTCGACGAAGTTGTCGAGCGTCCATTCCCTGCCGGCGCCGATGCTCGCCGAGTCGGCGCGTGCCATGCTCTGCAACCGGCCCGGGGCACCCAGGCGGAACAGGTAGACCCCGCCGAAGCGGCCGGGATCGCCCAGCTGGCTGAGGTTGAGGATGACATCGCCATCACGCACCCAGGCCGACTGCATGCCGGCAAGCCCCTGCGCGCCCTCCATGGCAAAGGCGCGGTACTGGCGCGCGTACTGCTTGAGCGGGGGCGACAGGTACAGGCCGAGCACCAGCGTCAGCAGCACCAGGCCGGTGCCGGTGGCAAGCACGCCGCGGGCCAGCGCCACCGGCGAGGCACCCGCGGCACGCAGGGCGATGATCTCGCTGCCCGCCGCGAGCGAACCCAACCCCACCAGGCCACCCAGCAGCACCGCGATGGGCAGCATGACGAAGGCGCGGTCGGGCAGGTGCAGCAGGGTGAACACCAGGGCCTGGGCGATGCCGTAGCCGCCGGTGCCCACCTTGTCGAGCTGGCCCACGAATTCGATGAAGCCGCCGAGCGCCACCAGCACCCCCAGCACCAGCGCCGCGGCACCGAGGATGGCCTTCGACAAGTAGCCGCGGATGATGTTCATGCGCGGCGCGCCCCGCGCCAGCGCCGCAGCCAGACGAGCCCGGTGCCATAGCGCATGGCCAGCAGGGCCAGCGCCGCGACGAGGAACAGCGCATGCACCCACCACAGGCCGACCAGCGCCGGCACCTTGCCGCGCTCCACCCAGACCCTGGCGGCACCGAGCAGGTTGGCATAGCTGATGTAGACCAGCAGCCCGGTCACCAGCCCCGCATAGCGGCCCTGGCGTGGCGAGGAACGGCCCAGCGGCACCGCCATGAAGGCCAGCACCAGCACCATGAGCGGGGTGGACAGGCGCCATTGCAGCTCGGCCATGTCGGCGCTGCCGCCCGACGCCAGCAGCGCGCGCAGGCTGCGTTCCCTTGGCCCCTGCTCGACCGCCACCAGGTCCGGCAGGGTATAGGGGATACCGTGCTCGGCGAACTCGATGATGCGAAACTCCGCCGCGCCGGGCTCGCCCTCGTAGCGCCGCCCCTGGCTGAACACCAGCATCTTCACCTTGGGGTCCGCGGTGTCGCGCTGGAAGGCCTCTTCGGCGACGATCACCTCGACGATCTCGTCCTGGCGCCGCTCGACAAACACGCCGTGCAGGTGCCCGTCCTCGCCGGCCTCCTCCGCATAGACCACGATGCCGGCGCCGCCGAACCTCACGAAGCGGCCGGCTTCCATGATCTGCAGGTCGACGCGTGCACGCGCCTCCTGGCCGATGCGGCGCACCTCGCGGCTGGCCGAGGGCGCCATGTCGAGGGACAGCCAGCCGACGATGGCGGCCAGCAGCAGCGCCAGGGTCATGACCGGCCGGTAAAGCTGTGCCGGCCCGACCCCGCAGGCCATCAGCGCATACATCTCGCTGTCGCGGTAAAGCCGCCCCAGTGCCAGCAGGATGGCAAGGAACACGCCGACCGGGATGAGGATGGTGAGGTACTGCACCGAACTCAACCCCAGCACCAGCAGCAGCGCATCGCGCGGCACCTTGTTGGCCGCCGCATCGCCCAGCACCTTGGCGAACTGGTTGGTGAGCAGGATGACCATCAGCACGCCGGTCACCGCCAGCCAGACCTGGACCGCCTCGCGCAGGATGTAGCGTTCAGCGATGGCGGCCATGGCCCTTGTGGACGGCTTGGTGGACAGCTGGATGGACAGGCTGGCGGCAGGCGGCTTGCCCGGTTTTCACCATCATCCGTTAGACTACCGCGGCAGATTCGAGGGGGAGCGCGCCCGTAGCGACGCCCGGTCATCATCCGGTCCCTCCCACAGGCCGTCAAGGAGCATCCGGGAGCCGCCAGTCCGTGGCCAGTGCGTCCCGGTGTGGAGAAAGAGATGAAATTTTCAGTGAAGACCGGCCCGGCAGCGGCGCAGCGCACCGCCTGCCTCGTCCTCCCCGTGTATTCGGCCGGCAGCCTGCCCGCCGCCACGCGCGAGGTGGATCGTGCGGCGAAGGGGCTGGTGCGCAAGCTGTTGCGCGAGGGTGATTTCCGCGGCGAGACGGGCGAGACGCTGCTGTTGCCGGCGGTGCCCGGGATCGGCAGCCCGCGGGTGCTGCTGGCCGGCCTCGGCGAGCGCAGCCAGTACGATCGCAAGGCCTGCCGCCGGGCGATCCGCAGCGCGCTGGTCGCGCTCGGGCGCCTGCCGGTCAGCGATGCGGTGTCGTGGATCGGCAACGAGCCGGCCCGCGGCACCGACGCCTATCGCCGCGCCCGCCTGACGGTGGAATGCTGGCACGAGGTCGGCTACCGCTTCCTCGAGCACAAGACCCGCGACATCAAGAATCCCGCCCCCGGGCTGCGCAGCCTCGGGCTGGGCACCACGGCCGACGAGGCGGAGATCCGCCGCGGCATCCAGCACGCCGATGCCATCGGCAAGGCCATGAGCCTGGCCCGCGATCTCGGCAACCAACCGCCCAATGTCTGCACCCCCGACTGGCTGGCAAAGCGTGCCCGCGCCATCGCCCGCGGCCAGCAGCGACTCCAGGTGCAGGTGCTCGACGAGGCGCGCATGCGCCAGCTCGGCATGGGCGCGCTGCTGGCGGTCAGCGCCGGCAGCAAGCTGCCCGGGCGCTTCATCATCATGCAGTACCGCGGCGCGGCGGCCAGCCAGGCGCCGGTGGTCTTCGTCGGCAAGGGCATCACCTTCGACACCGGCGGCATCTCGCTCAAGCCGGGCCCGCAGATGGACGAGATGAAGTACGACATGAGCGGCGCCGGCAGCGTGCTGGCGGTGATGCAGGCGGTAAGCGAGCTCGCCCTGCCGCTCAACGTCATCGGCCTGGTGCCCACCTGCGAGAACATGCCGGGCGGCGCCGCCACGCGCCCGGGCGACATCGTGCGCACGCTCTCGGGGCAGACCGTGGAGATCCTCAACACGGATGCCGAGGGGCGCCTGATCCTCTGCGACGCGCTGGCCTACGGCACCCGCTTCAAGCCGGCGGCGATGATCGACATCGCCACCCTCACCGGCGCCTGCGTGATTGCGCTCGGCAAGCACCGCAGCGGCCTGATGAGCAACGCCGACAAGCTTGCCGCCGAGTTGCTGGCGGCCGGCGAGGCGGCCGGCGATCCGGCCTGGCAGCTGCCGCTGGACGCGGAATACATGGAGCTGCTGAAGAGCCCGTTTGCCGACGTGGCCAACATCGGCGGCAGGGATGCCGGCACCATCACCGCGGCCGCCTTCCTTTCGCGCTTCGTCGGCGACGTGCCCTGGGCACACCTCGACGTCGCCGGCACCGCCTGGACCACCCGGCCCGAGAAGGGCAGCAGCGGGCGCCCGGTGCCGCTGCTGGTGGAGTACCTGCTGCGACAGACGACGCGCTCATGAAGGCTGCGGGCCCGTGGCCGGGCCTGCCGGGATAGGCGCCTTGCCGGAAGCTGTGCGGGTGGATTTCTACGTCCTGGAGACGGCGGATGCCGAGGCCAGGCTGCACTTCGCCTGCCGCCTGGCCGAGAAGGTCTACCGGCTCGGCCAGCGCGTGCACCTGCATGTCGGCTCGCAGGCCGAGGCGGCCCGGCTCGACGAGCTGCTGTGGACCTTCCGCCAGGGCAGCTTCGTGCCCCACGAGCTGGCAGCGGAGGGCGCCACGCCGGGTTCGCCGGTGACCATCGGCCATGGCGAGGGCGAGCCGCCGCCGGCCGGGCTGCTGGTCAACCTGGGCAGCGGGGAGCCGGGCTTCGCCACCCGCTACGCGCGGGTGGCGGAGATCATCGATGCCTCGCCCGGCGTGCGCGAGCAGGGCCGCGAACGCTTCCGCAGCTATCGGCAGCAGGGTTGCGAGATCACCACCCACACCATCGGAGCGCAAGGATGACGGAGAAGAAAATCCCGGTGCTGACGGACTTCGTGGGCATCGCCAGGGAAGCGGCCACCGCCGACACGCCCGCCATCGTGGTCACCGCCGATGACCTCGCCGAGCTGCAGTCGCGCATCGCCACCGAGAGCTACGTGCTCATGGAGCGCCTCCTGCACGAATCGCTGCGCGAGATGGAGGCCAACCTCTTCGCCGATGTCATCGGGCGCCTGCGCAGCGAGCTGCCCAACCTGGTCGAAGACCTGCTGCAGGAACACCTGGGCCCCGGCGCGGGCCATCGTTGAGAGGATCACGCCGCGTGAGCATGGAGAAGACCTACCACCCCTCCGCCATCGAGCGGCGCCTGTACGAGGAATGGGAGCGGCGCGGCTGGTTCGCGCCGGCGGGCAGCGGGCCCGCCTACTGCATCATGATCCCGCCGCCCAATGTCACCGGCACCCTGCACATGGGGCATGCCTTCCAGCACACGCTGATGGATGCGCTCACCCGCTACCACCGCATGTGCGGGGATCGCACGCTGTGGCAGCCGGGCACCGACCACGCCGGCATCGCCACGCAGATGGTGGTCGAGCGCCAGCTCGACGCGCAGGGCCAGCATCGCAGCGACATCGGCCGCGAGGCCTTCGTCGAGCGCGTCTGGGAGTGGAAGGAGCAGTCCGGCGGCACCATCTGTCGGCAGATGCGCCGCCTCGGCGACTCGGTGGACTGGTCGCGCGACCGCTTCACCATGGACGAGGGCCTGTCGGCCGCGGTGACCGAGGTCTTCGTCAGCCTCCACGAGGAAGGCCTCATCTACCGCGGCAAGCGGCTGGTCAACTGGGACCCGGTGCTGCACACCGCGCTCTCCGACCTCGAGGTCATCGCCGAGCCCGCGCAGGGGCAGCTGTGGCACTTCCGCTACCCGCTGGCCGATGGCACGGGCCAGCTCATCGTCGCCACCACCCGCCCGGAAACCCTGCTCGGCGACACCGCGGTGGCGGTGCACCCGGAAGACGAGCGCTACCGGCACCTGGTGGGCCGGCAGGTGCGGCTGCCGCTCACCGGGCGGCTGGTGCCGGTCATCGCCGACGACTACGTGGACCCGGCCTTCGGCTCGGGCTGCGTGAAGATCACCCCCGCGCACGACTTCAACGACTACGAGATCGGCCGCCGCCACGGCCTCGGCCTGATCAACGTCTTCGACCGCAACGCATGCATCAGCGCCGGTGACCGCGACGGGCAGCCGCTGCCCGTGGGCGAGATTCCCGCCGCGCTCGTTGGCCTCGACCGCTTCGAGGCGCGCAAGCGGGTGGTGGCGCTGATGGAGGAAGCGGGGCTGCTGGAAAAGATCGAGCCGCATGCACTGCAGGTGCCG
>JACFNV010000045.1:0-3832 GCA_019454675.1 Gammaproteobacteria bacterium
GGGAAGGTCCAGATCGCGGATGATCCCGGGACTCGGGGCGTAGTCGTTCAGCGGATCCTCGGCGTAGATGCGACATTCGACGGCGTGATCCTTTTCGGCGAACCGCAAGCGGAGCGCCCGGTCGTAAGGAATCTCCTTCTCGCGCCCGTCGAAGAACAGGATCTGCCATTTTGCGAGATCGATGTGCAGGCTCTGGTCGGTCACGGGGTACTCGACCTGCAGCCGCGTGTTCATCTCGAGGAAATAGAAATTGCGGTGCTGGTCGGTGACGAACTCGACGGTGCCCGCCGAGCAGTAGTCGACCGCCTTCGCTAGCGCCACCGCCTGCTCGCCCATGGCGCGGCGCGTCTTCTCGTCGAGCAGCGGCGAGGGGGCTTCCTCCACCACCTTCTGGTGGCGGCGCTGGATCGAGCACTCGCGCTCGCCGAGGTAGATGACGTTGCCATGCTGGTCGGCGAGCACCTGGATCTCGACGTGGCGCGGATCCTCGATGAACTTCTCGGCGAACACGCGGCCGTCGCCGAAGGCGGCGATGGCCTCGTTGGTGGCCTGCAGGAAGCCATCGCGGCATTCCTCGTCGCTGCGCACCACGCGCATGCCCTTGCCGCCGCCGCCGGCGGATGCCTTGAGCATCACCGGGTAGCCGATGTCGCGGGCGATTTTCACGGCATGGTCCGCGTTCTCGATGATGCCGGTGAAGCCGGGGATGGTGCTCACGCCCGCCTTCTGCGCCAGCAGCTTGGAGGCGATCTTGTCGCCCATGCTGTCGATGGCATGCTTCCCGGGGCCGATGAAGACGATGCCGGCATCCGCCAGCGCCTGTGCGAAGGAGGCGCGCTCGGAGAGAAAGCCGAAGCCCGGGTGCACGGCCTCGGCGCCGGTGTCCTTGCAGGCCTGGATGATGCGCTCGGCGACGAGGTAGCTCTCCGCCGAGGGGGAGGCGCCGATATGCACGGCCTCGTCGGCCATGCGCACGTGCAGGGAGCGGCGGTCGGCATCGGAATAGACCGCCACCGTCTTGATGCCCATGCGGCGGGCGGTGCGGATGATGCGGCAGGCGATCTCGCCGCGGTTGGCAATGAGGATCTTCTTGAACATGTCCGGTGCGGCCTTCCGTTTCAGAGCGGGATGTTGCCGTGCTTGCGCCACGGGTTTTCCAGCTGCTTGCTGCGAAGCATGGCAAAGGAGCGGCATACCCGCTTGCGGGTGTTGCGCGGCTTGATGACGTCGTCGATGAAGCCGCGTGCACCGGCGATGAAGGGATTGGCGAACTTCTCGCGGTATTCCTCGGTGCGTGCGGCGATGGCTGCCGCATCGCCGATGTCCTTGCGGAAGATGATTTCCACCGCGCCCTTCGGGCCCATCACCGCGATCTCGGCGCTCGGCCAGGCGAAGTTGACGTCGCCGCGCAGGTGCTTGGAGGCCATGACGTCGTAGGCGCCGCCGTAGGCCTTGCGGGTGATGACGGTCACCTTGGGCACCGTGGCCTCGGCGTAGGCGAACAGCAGCTTGGCGCCGTGCTTGATGATGCCGCCGTACTCCTGCGAGGTGCCGGGCATGAAGCCGGGCACGTCCTCCAGCGTGAGGATGGGGATGTTGAAGGCATCGCAGAAGCGCACGAAGCGCGCGCCCTTGATGGAGGAGGCGATGTCGAGGCAGCCGGCCAGCACCATGGGCTGGTTGGCCACCACGCCGACGGTGGCGCCCTCGAGGCGGATGAAGCCGATGATGATGTTCTTCGCGTAGTCGGGTTGCAGCTCGAAGAAGTCGCCTTCGTCGGCGATCTTGAGGATCAGCTCCTTCATGTCGTAGGGCTTGGCCGGATCGTCGGGGATCAGCGTGTCGAGCGAGGGCTCGGCGCGCAGCGGCGAGTCGCTGGTCGGCCAGACCGGCGGCTTCTCGCGATTGCTGGCCGGCAGGAAGTTGATGAAGCGGCGCATGTTGAGCAGCGCCTCCATGTCGTTTTCCATGGCGAGGTCGGCGACGCCCGACCGGGTGGTGTGGGTGAGCGCGCCGCCCAGTTCCTCGGCGGTCACCTCCTCGTGCGTCACCGTCTTCACCACGTCGGGGCCGGTGACGAACATGTAGGAGCTGTCCTTCACCATGAAGGTGAAGTCGGTGATGGCGGGCGAGTAGACCGCACCGCCGGCGCAGGGCCCCATGATGAGCGAGATCTGCGGGATGACGCCGGAGGCAAGCATGTTGCGCTGGAAGACATCGGCATAGCCGCCCAGCGAGGAGACACCCTCCTGGATGCGTGCGCCGCCGGAGTCGTTGAGGCCGATCAGCGGTGCGCCGACCTTCATCGCCTGCTCCATGATCTTGCAGATCTTCTTGGCATGCGATTCGGAGAGCGAGCCGCCGAAGACGGTGAAGTCCTGGCTGAAGACGAACACCAGGCGGCCGTTGATGGTGCCGTAGCCGATGACCACGCCATCACCGGGGATCTTCTGCTCCGCCATGCCGAAGTCGGTGCAGCGGTGCTCGACGAACATGTCCCATTCCTCGAAGCTGCCCTCGTCGAGGAGCAGCGCGATGCGCTCGCGCGCGGTGAGCTTGCCCTTGGCGTGCTGGGCCTCGATGCGCTTGGGGCCGCCGCCGAGCTTGGCGGCGTTGCGCTTGTCCTCGAGCTGCCGGATGATGTCTTGCATTCCTTAGCTACTCCATTGCAAATGGTTTGTCCGGTGGTGGCGCAGCAGGCTGGCCGCCGGATGCCCGTCGGGGCCTCAGCCGTGCCCGCCGCTGCGGACCTGGCGCTTCTTCACCAGCTTCAGTACCTCGCTGGCGGCGGCCGGGATGTTGGTGCCGGGGCCGAAGATGGCGGCAACGCCGGCCTGCCTGAGGAAGTCATGGTCCTGCGGCGGGATCACGCCGCCGCAGACCACGACGATGTCGCCGGCATCCTGCCGGCGCAGCGCCTCGATCAGCTGCGGCACCAGCGTCTTGTGCCCTGCCGCCTGCGAGGACACGCCGACGACGTGGACGTCGTTCTCGATGGCATGGCGCGCGCCTTCCTCGGGGGTCTGGAACAGCGGGCCGACGTCGACATCGAAGCCGAGGTCGGCAAAGGCGGTGGCAATCACCTTGGCGCCGCGGTCGTGGCCGTCCTGGCCGAGCTTGACGACCAGCAGCCGTGGCCGGCGGCCCTCGCTGGCGGCAAAACGCTCCACATCCTGCTTGATGGCGGCGAAGCCCGCATCACCCTCCCAGGCCGAGCCATAGACGCCACTGATCGACTGCACCACGGCACGATGCCTCCCGTAGGTTTTTTCCAGCGCATCGGAGATCTCGCCGACGCTGGCGCGCGCGCGCGCGGCGGCCACCGCCAGCTCGAGCAGGTTGCCGCTGCCGGATTCCGCCGCCTGCGTCAGCGCCTCGAGCGCCGTGCGGCAGGCGCCGGCATCGCGGCCGGCGCGCACCTGCGCCAGGCGGGCAAGCTGCGCCTCGCGCACCGCACTGTTGTCGATGTCGAGGATGTCGATCTCCGGCTCGTCTTCCTGCTGGTAGCGGTTGACGCCGACGATGACCTCCTCGCCGCGGTCGATGCGCGCCTGGCGCAGCGCCGCCGACTGCTCGATGCGCAGCTTGGGCATGCCGGATTCCACCGCGCGGGTCATGCCGCCGAGCGCCTCGACCTCGTCGATGAGCGCGCGTGCCTCGCGGGCCAGCGCGGCGGTGAGGCTTTCCAGATAGTAGGAGCCGGCAAGCGGATCGACCACGTGGGTGATGCCGGTTTCTTCCTTGATCACCAGCTGGGTGTTGCGGGCGATGCGTGCCGAGAAGGGCGTGGGCAGCGCCAGCGCCTCGTCGAAGGAATTGGTGTGCAGCGACT